>CALXCW010000100.1 GCA_944386905.1 uncultured Oscillospiraceae bacterium | reverse complement strand
CTTGCAAGCGCCTGAGAAGTATGGTAGAATATAGGGCGATATGGAAAAAGCGATGATCGAGCTGCCGAAAATCCGGCTGCGGCTTTAGAGAGGGCGGGGTTGCTGCAACCGCCTGCCGTGGATTTTAGGCCTTCTCTCGTGAGCTGCTGCCTGAACGCCTCTGCGCTAGGGTCTGCCGGATGCCTCCGTTATGGGTTTGAAGTGCGCCAAACGGCGAATGGCGGGTGGTACCGCGGAAGCTGAGTCTTTCGTCCCCAGGGGGACGAGGGGCTTTTTTTTCGCCCAATACCTGCCCGCTACCAAGGAAAATACATGGATAGATAAAGGAGATCGACTATGAAAGAGCAGCTGGATTTCATCCGGCGTGAGGCGCTCGCTGCCATGGAAGCGGCGGCGGACAGCCAGACGCTGGAAGCTTTGCGCGTCAAGTACCTGGGCAAAAAGGGCGAGCTCACCGCCGTACTCAAGCAGATGGGCAAGCTCTCTGCCGAGGAGCGCCCTGTTATGGGGCAAGTGGCCAATGCCGTTCGCGCCGACCTGGAGGCAAAGCTGGATGAGATGAAAACTGTCCTGGCCGCCAAGGCCCTGGAGGCCCGTCTCAAGGCCGAGGCCGTGGACGTCACCGCTCCCGGTTTGCCCGTTGCCCACGGACACAAGCATCCTATGAGCATCGTCCTCGACGAGGCCAAAAACATCTTTGTAGAAATGGGTTTTGAAGTGGTGGAGGGCCCTGAGGTGGAGCTGGAGAGCTACAACTTCACCAAGCTCAACGCCGAGCCCGGCCATCCCTCTCGGGACTGGTCGGACACCTTCTACATCACCGAGGACAGTTCCGTCCTTCTGCGCACCCAGACCTCTCCCATGCAGGTGCGCGTGATGGAGAACCGCAAGCCTCCCATCCGCATCGTCGCTCCCGGCCGCGTCTACCGCAAGGACGAGGTGGATGCCACCCACTCTCCCATGTTCCACCAGCTGGAGGGCTTGGTGGTGGATGAGGGCATCACCATGGCCGACCTCAAGGGCTGCTTGGAGCAGATGGTCAAAAAACTCTACGGCCCCGACTCCGTCGTCCGCTTCCGTCCCCACCACTTCCCCTTCACCGAGCCCAGCTGCGAGATGGACGTGCAGTGCTTCGAGTGCCACGGCGCTGGCTGCCGCACCTGCAAGGGCGAAGGCTGGATTGAGCTCTTGGGCGCCGGCATGGTGCATCCCAAAGTGCTCCAATACTGCAACATCGATCCGGAGAAGTACTCGGGTTTCGCCTTCGGCGTGGGCGTGGAGCGCATGACCATGCGCCGCTTCCAGATCAGCGACCTGCGGCTCCTGTTTGAAAACGACATCCGCTTCTTGTCTCAGTTCTAATTAGAAAGGGGAATATTACTATGAATCTCTCCAGAAAATGGCTGGGCGAATTTGTGGACGTCGATGTAAGCGACAAGGAATTCGCCGAAATTATGACCATGGCCGGCTCCAAGGTAGAAACCTATGAGCGCCTGGATGCTGAAATTAAAAATGTGGTGGTGGGCAAGGTTCTGTCCATGGCCCGCCACGAAAACTCCGACCACATGTGGATCTGCCAGGTGGACGTGGGCCAGGATGAGCCGGTGCAGATTGTCACCGGCGCCCAGAACGTCTCTGAAGGCGATCTGGTTCCCGTGGCGCTGCACAACTCCTATCTCCCCGGCGGCGTGCATATCACCAAGGGCAAGCTCCGCGGCGTGGTGTCCAACGGCATGCTCTGCTCCCTCAAGGAGCTGAACCTCACGCTCAACGACTTCCCCTATGCCATTGAGGACGGCATCTGGATCTTGCAGGAGGACTGCACCGTCGGCCAGGATATCAACGAGGTCATCGGCAACGACGACACCGTGGTGGAATTTGAAATCACCAACAACCGCCCCGACTGCTTCAGCCTCATCGGCCTGGCTCGGGAGGCCGCCGCGGCCTTCAATCAGCCGATGCGTCACCATGCGCCCGTGGTCAAGGGCGGCGGCAACGGCTCTCTTCCTGAACTTCTCGACGTGGAAGTGCCCGCTGAGGATCTTTGCAGCCGCTACACCGCCCGAATGGTGCGCAACGTAAAGATCGCCCCTTCCCCCAAATGGATGCGCCAGCGCCTGCGCTCTGCCGGTGTGCGCCCCATCAACAACATCGTCGATATTACCAACTACGTGATGATCGAATATGGCCAGCCGATGCACGCCTTTGATTACCGCTACGTCAAGGGCGGTAAGATCATCGTCCGCCGGGCCGAGGAGGGCGAAACGCTCACTACCCTGGACGGCAATGTGCGTCCCCTGAAGACCGGCATGCTGGTCATCGCCGACGAAACCCGTCCGGTGGGCTTAGCCGGCATCATGGGCGGCGAAAACAGTGAAATTGTGGACGATACCGTGGATGTGGTCTTTGAATCGGCCAACTTCAACGGCACCTCCATCCGCCAGACCGCCCTGGCTCTCGGCATGCGCACCGAAGCCTCGGCCAAGTTCGAAAAGAACCTGGATCCTCTGAACACCCTGCCCGCCGTTGACCGCGCCTGCGAGCTGGTGGAGCTGCTGGGCGCCGGTGAAGTCCTCGACGGCGTTATCGACATTCTCAATTTTGTTCCTCAGCCGGTGGAACTGCCTCTGGAGGCAGATAAGATCAATGCCCTGCTGGGCCTCAACCTCGCAGAGGCAGAAATGGTCTCCTATCTCAACCGTCTGGAGATCCCGGTGGAAAACGGCATGGTCAAGGTGCCCTCCTGGCGCTCTGACTTAAAGTGCATGGCCGACATCGCCGAGGAGGTGGCGCGGCTCTACGGATACAACCGCATTCCCACCACCCTGCCCCACGGCGCCACCACCCAAGGCGGCTATTCCGCCGAAGCCATGCTGGCGCAGAAAGCCGGCGTTCTCGCCCGTGGAATGGGCTACTCTGAAATTCTCACCTACTCCTTCGACTCCCCCAAGATGTTTGATGCCATCCGCCTGCCCGCAGACAGCCCGCTGCGCAATACCGTGAAGATCCTCAATCCCCTGGGCGAGGATACTTCCGTGATGCGTACCACTGCCCTGCCCGCCATGCTGGAAACACTGCAGCGCAACGTAGCTTTCCACAACAAGGCGGCCAAATTCTATGAAGTGGCCACCATTTATCTGCCCAGGGAAGGCCAAACCCTGCCCGATGAGCCCAAGGTGCTTTCCTTGGGCGCCTATGGCGCCGGCGTCAACTTCTTCACCATGAAGGGGGAAATTGAGGCCATGCTTCAATGCTTGGGCGTCAAAGCCGCGGAGTTCTCCGCCGTCACCGACGATCCCAGCTTCCACCCCGGCCGCTGTGCCCGGCTGACCATCGACGGCATCGACATGGGCGTCTTTGGCCAGGTGCATCCCCTGGTAGCGCAAAATTATGGCCTGGACTGCGAAGTCTATGCCGCCCAGCTGGACTTCACCGATTTCCTCTCTGCCCTGCGGCCTGAGACCGTCTATTGCCCCCTGCCCAAGTATCCCACCGTGACCCGTGACCTGGCTCTGGTCTGTGACGACTGCCAGACCGTGGGATGTCTGGAAAAGTGCATCGCTGCCGCAGGCGGCAAGCTTCTCAAGTCTGTGAGCCTCTTCGACACCTACCGCGGCCCCGGTATCCCTGAGGGTAAGAAATCCCTGGCCTTCTCTCTGGAGCTGCGGGCAGATGATCGTACCCTCACCGATGAGGATTCCGCCGCGGTGGTGCAAAAAATCCTGGATAAACTTGACCACGACCTGGGCGTCAAGCTGCGCTGACGCCCCCGCAAGAAAGGAGACGCCATGAGCGAACTGACCGTTGCCAACTTTGGCCCCGTTTCCAATGCCAAGGTCTACGGCCTGGAGGAGAGCATCCTCCGCGCCAAATTCCCCATGTCCACCGATGTCGCTTCCCTCAACGCAGATATGACCAAGGGGATTCTGGCCCTGGCTCAGAGCGCAAAGGGCTCCGGCCACGACAACTGGCTCAACGGTGTGGTGGTGCAGTTTGACCTCACCTTTACCGTCAAGGCCTGGACGGAAGCCGAGCGCTATCACTTTTTGGACTTCGTTTCCAGTCAGTCCACCATGCATCGCATCGCCCGCTTTGATCTCGACGGCCAGTATGACAGCCACACCGATCCGCGGGTGGTGGAGATTATGAAGGAACTGGTGGCCAAGTACAATGAGACGCAAGATCCCGAGGACTACCTCCGGGTGCTGATGACCAACCCCTGCGGCTTCAAGCTCACCGCCGGTATGACCACCAACTACCGCCAGCTCAAGACCATCTATGCCCAGCGCAGAACCCATCGCCTGCCCGAATGGCGGGAATTCTGCGCCTGGGTGGAGACACTGCCCATGGCCGACGCGCTCATCCTTCCCGGCGCCGCCGACTGATCTGGCTATTTTTTGTTTCGCCCCTTTACTTTGCGGGCAAAATGGGGTAAGATAAATTATATTTTGATTACCCCCTGCCGGGGCTTCGTAAGGAGGCAGATTGTATGGAGGACAATACCATCAAGTTCGTCGTGCCAGACGATGCCAGTCAGGAAATGAAGGCCATCCTCTCGGCAGTTTATCGCTCCCTCAGTGAAAAAGGCTACAACCCCATCAACCAGATCGTCGGTTATCTGCTCTCTGAGGATCCCACCTATATCACCAACTACAACAACGCCCGCAGCCTGATCTGCAAGCTGGATCGGGACGAGCTGCTCCAGGAACTGGTGCGGCATTACCTGTTTGATTGATTTTTTCTCCCGCGAAAATGCAGGCGGCCACCGCTGGCCGCCTGTTTTTTTCCCATATGTTGTACCCGTGTCTTCCCAAATCCACAAAATCCAGCCCCAGCATCCGAACCAAAGATTACATTTTGTATCCATTATCGGATTATGTCAAATATTTTGTTGACAATCAGAATACAATGTGTTACAATTTGGTTACATTGTTCTTAGGAGGTTTCTATGGCCGATCAAAAAGAACTGCTTACGTACAAGGGCCGCCCCTTGCTGCGTAAGGACAACGTCATCTATTACGGCTCCATGGCCGACAAATACATTGTAATGCTCCAGGTGCTTGAAACGAAAAAAGAGCACGACCTGGACTTGGCCAGTAAGGTGCTCGTTCAGCTTCAGCTGACTGATCCGAACCTGCGCGCCAGGGATCGCGTTGTAAAGAAGAGTGAGAAAGACGGGTTTTACACGGCTTTGGATTTGGGCTGTGTTTGGCTCGAGCGGGCTTTGGCCGCAAAATAATCAGCATGGGAAGACACGGAGGTACAGCACAAATGAAACGTCTTATGACAAGGCTTCTCACGGCCGTCCTGGCCGTTTCCATCATCGCGTCCATGGCTGTGGGCGCTTCCGCCATTGAACTCAAGACCGGCATTGGCATTGTCGAATCCAACGGCCTGCGTCTGCGGGCGAAGCCCAACACCGATGCGGAAATTCTGGCAAACGCCTCCTACGGCGACAATGTGGTCATTATCCGCGAGGTGGACGGCTGGTATCTGGTGGATTACAACCTCCAGATCGGCTACATGTCCGCCGAGTATATCACCTTCAAAGAGCGGGAGAACATCGACCTGGGCTATGGCGTGGTGGAAGATGCCTCTGTCAACCTTCGCAGCACCCCTGACACCAGCGGCGAGCTTCTCGCCACCCTGACCACCGGCGAAACCGCCTACATCATCGGCCTCAATTGCGGCTGGTACAAGGTGCAGTATGAAGGCCAGACCGGCTATATCCGTTCCGACCTGCTGGCCCTGACCGAGCCCCCCCGCTGGAACTCCCAGACCTATGTGGGCGAAGGCGCCAGCGTGGAGCCGGTACAGACCATCGGCGAGCAAATCGTCAACTACGCCTATAACTTCCTCGGCACCCCCTATGTCTGGGGCGGCACTTCCACCAGCGGCTTTGACTGCTCCGGTTTTACCCAGTATGTCTTTAAGCAGATGGGCTACTCCATCAAGCGCACCGCAGCGCAGCAGCTTACCTGCGGCTACGAGGTCACCAACCTTCAGCTAGGCGACCTGGTGTTCTTCGAGAATACATACACCACCGGCGCCGACGCCTCCCACGTGGGCATTTATGTGGGCAACAACCAGTTCATCCATGCAGCTTCCGGCGGCGTGAAAGTGACCGATCTCAGCGACGACTACTACGCTGTCCGCTACATCGGCGCCCGCCGGGTGATCTGACATCAAAAAACATGAAGCGCTGTGCCAAATTGGCACAGCGCTGTTTTTTAATTTTAAACCGGAGGCTGACGCAGATGGATGCGAAATAGCCCTTGACTTGATTGCCTAATCACTGCAACAAGTCAAGGGCTATTCCGCTGCGAAGGTGGGTTCCATCGGTGCCTAACCTCTCTTTCTATGGATTGAAATGATAACTCTTCCCACCGATTGTTTGATAAATTCTTTGAATGATCAAACACACTCGCCTTCCTGCGATGTCCTTCCATTCCCTAAGGAATCCAGAAGATCGGTTTTTGAATTTCAATTTAAGAGGTTTTGCCTTTTGAAATTCTTTTGGAAAAGTTCATTTCCTTTTGTGTCTTTATCATACTCCAGAAATGCGGGATCTGCAAGATGGGATAATGGATAAATAAGTTCCGTATTTCCTGTGCAGATGGGAGAAATCATTTATTATGGCAGAGAATGATTGACGATTATTGCAATT
>CALXCW010000099.1 GCA_944386905.1 uncultured Oscillospiraceae bacterium | reverse complement strand
CCACAGCGGATCATGCCGACCCGGTCGCAGGTGCGCTCCACCTCTTCAAACATGTGGCTGGAGAGAAAGATGGTTTTGCCTCGGCGTTTTTCCTCTTGGATCAGCTCCACAAACCGGCTTTGCATCAGTGGATCCAGACCGGAAGTGGGCTCGTCGAGGATTAGCACCTGGGGATCGTGCAGCAGCGCGGCGGTGATGGCCAGTTTCTGCTTGGTTCCCTTGCTCATTTTCCTGATTTTTGGCCTGGGATCCAGTTCCAACCGCTCCAGCAGTTCAGCGCGCCGGCTGTGAGCTGTGATGCCGCGGTAACGCTCCACAAACCGCAAAAAGTCTGCGCCTCGCAGATCCTCAAAAAACGAAATCTCCCCGGGAACATATCCGACGCTGGCTTGCACCATATCCCGATCGTTCCAACAATCCAGATTGTTTATTTTGCATCGACCGGATATCGGTTTTAAAAAACCCATAAGGTGGCGAATTACAGTGGTCTTTCCAGCACCGTTGGGGCCGAGAAACCCGAAAGCTTCTCCAGCACAGACAGAGAGCGACAGATCAAAGACACCTCGGCCGCTGCCGTAGTCGCGGGTGAGCTGTTCCACAGATATCAAATAAATCCCTCCCCTCGTTGGGATGAGTATATCATTTTCCCATGGGTCGGTCAATAGACCGCATGTTTAAGAGAGGACATGATTAGCTTTTAAGCATTCTAAATCCAACTTCATCTTCTCATAAAATTCTCATCTTTTTATGCTATGCTATGGACATCCATAAGAAGCTGGGAGTGTTTGTGTCCCATTCCGCGGGAGTTGCCTTGATTTGCAGCAGGTTTTCCGCTATGATAATGTCGTTAGGAGGAGATGACATGCGTCTATTATTGGCAGAGGACGAGCGGGATTTGAACCGCATTATTACCCAAAAGCTCATATCTGCGGGCTACAGTGTGGACAGCTTTTATGATGGAGAGGAGGCTATGGCGGTTCTTTCTTACACCGATTATGACGGTGTCATCCTCGACATTATGATGCCCAAGGCCGATGGCTTTACTGTGCTCCGCTCGCTCAGAGATCGGGGTAAGACCACGCCGGTGCTCTTCCTTACAGCTCGTGATTCCGTCTCGGATCGGGTGCGCGGCTTAGACAGCGGCGCCAACGATTACCTGGTCAAGCCGTTTTCCTTTGAGGAGCTGCTGGCGCGGATTCGTGCAATGACGCGCACGGCTTTTGGACAGGGCAGCGCGGTGCTCACCATAGGGGATCTCACACTGGACAGCGCCGCCAAGGTGGTCAAACGAGGGGGTAATCCGCTCAACCTCTCGGCCAAGGAGTATGCTTTGCTGGAATATTTGATGTACAACCAGGGAATTGTTCTTTCCCGCGAGAAGATTGAAAACCACATCTGGAACCTGGATTATGAGGGCGGCACCAACGTGGTGGACGTCTATATCAGCTACTTGCGCAAGAAGATCGATGATGGCCGGGCGCAGAAGCTCATTCACACTATCCGGGGCAGAGGGTATGTTCTGCGGGAGGAGCAGCCATGAGGCGCCTTTCTATCCGGCTGAAGATCACGCTGTGGTTTGCCGCGGCGCTGGTGCTGGTGGCGGCGTTGACGTACCTGGTGATTTTTGCTATCAGCCGCCAGGTAATTCTCAAAAATATCCGAGACAGTCTCATTGAAACCATGGCACACAACGTTGATGAGGTGGAATACTATTCCCACTTGGATCAAGTAGATTTGTCCAACCCGGTGGATCACTATGTGCGCTATCAGGACGGCTATCTGGAGGTGGATGACGACTTTCTTGATGAGCTGAACCAAGTTTATACCTCTCTTTGTGCCGCAGATGGCTCTTTAATGTATGGTGAGAATCCCATTGCCCGCCAGACCCAGGCGCTGCCCTTTCAAGACGGCGTGATTCAGGAGTATTACGTGGACGGTGTGCTCTATTTCATCTATGACTGTCAGCTCACCGAAAACGGCCTGGAAGGGCTGTGGCTGCGCGGTGTGGTGTCGGAGGCGCAGGGTCGGGTGCAGCTGGGCGCGATCGCCCAAGCCTCTCTGGTGCTGATGCCGCTGCTGGTGCTGGCTGCGGTGGTGGGCGGCTACCTGATTGCGGGGCGGATGCTTCGTCCCATTCAGAAGATCGGTGCCGCCGCCGCAGAGATCCGGCAGGGGGGAGACCTCAAAAAACGTATCGACATCGGGCCCGGCCAGGATGAGCTCCATCAGCTCAGCGATCATTTCAACGCCATGGTGGCTAGGCTCGATGAGGCTTTTCGCGCAGAGCGGCAGTTTACCTCGGATGCCTCCCACGAGCTTCGTACCCCCATGAGCGTAATTATGGCGCAATGTGAGCTTGCATTGGAAGAGGTACGCACGCCGCCGGAATATGAGGAGGCGCTGGAGGTGATCCAGCGCCAGGGCCGGAAGATGACCAAGCTCATTCAAGATATGCTGGACTTCTCACGGTTGGAGATGCAGGCCGAGCGCTATCCTCTTGCGCCGCTGAATCTCAGCGAATTGGTATTATCGGTGGCACGAGATATGGCACTGATTCAGGAGCAGGGGATTACGCTGGACGATGCGGTGGAGCCAGATTGCCTTGTCTTGGGCAATCGTGACCTGCTGACACGGCTGCTCACCAATCTGATCAGCAATGCCTATCGCTATGGAAATCCAGGCGGCCATATCCATGTCAGCCTTCACGCGCAATCCGATCTGCTGCGGTTGGCAGTGCGTGATGACGGCGTGGGCATCGCCCCAGAAGAGCAGCAGCGTGTCTTTCAACGGTTCTATCAGGCCGACCGATCCCGCAGCGGCAGCGGCACCGGCCTGGGGCTTGCCATGGTGCAGGAGATTGCGAAATTCCACGGCGGCTGTGTGGAACTGATGAGCAGCCCGGGTGTCGGAAGCACTTTTACGCTGGTGATAAAAAAATATGTTCCGTCTTAATGGAGCTCTAATATTTCTCAGGTATACTCAAATCAATCCAACTGAGAAAGGAGCTTATCCTGATGAGAAAGCTAAAGCAATATTTTGACACACCCAAGAAGGCTGCCGTCAGCAGTCTAATCCTGGTTGCCACCCTTTTGTGCCTGGGTACGGGCACTGTCCTTGCCACCAATGCCATTGCCCAGAGCACGGCGATCGGCGCGGAGAAGGCGCAGTATTTTGCCTGTGCCGACGCCGGTGTCGATCCAACCGAGGCCCAGATGCTTCAGAGTGAATTTGATTTTGAGAGAGGCCAATTCATCTACGAGGTAGAATTTATTGCCGACGGTACGGAGTATTCCTACTGGGTCAAGGCCTCTGATGGCACCATCGTCAAGAAGGAGGCGGAACTGCTCTTTGCTCAAAATGGCGCTGAGGGCACAGGGCAGCAGCTGACCCTGGAAGAGGCAAAGGCAGTGGCGCTGTCCGATGCCGGCCTTACCGAAGATCAGGTGCGCTTCACGGAGGAAAAACTGGAGCAGGAAGACGGTGTGACGCTGTATGAGCTGGATTTCAAAACCGACAGCGTGAAGTATGACTATGAAATCAACGCCGCCACCGGTCACATTTACAGTAAGAGCAAGGAAACCTTCGCCCAGTCCACGCTCCAGGAGACTACGCCCCAGGAACCCGTATCCCAGGAACCTTCCGGCCAGACATCTTCTGATCCAGGCTCCTCTACGCAGCAGCAGACCACTCAGACGAGCGGTCAGGTGGATCTGGCCACTGCCAAGGCCACTGCTTTGGCCGACGCGGGCGTCAGCGCCGATTCCGCCACCTTTACCAAAGAAAAACTGGAGCAGGACGACGGAATGACCGTCTATGAAATCGAGTTTTATACCGCCACCCACGAGTACGATTATGAGATCAATGCCGCCACCGGTGCCGTCTATCAAAAGAGCGTTGAGGCTTTCTATGCCGCCGCCAGCCAGGATGGCGCAAGTGTTGAGAGCGTCGATCAAGCAAAGGCGATCGCTGTGGCCCAAGCCGGACTGGGGGTGGGAGATGTCACCTTCCTCAAAGCAAAACTGGATCATGACGACGGCATGATGGTTTATGAGATCGAATTCTACTATAATGCTGTGGAGTATGAGTGCAAAATCAATGCCGCCAACGGCGCAGTGCTGGAATTTGACTACGATTTGGACGACTGAAGAATAAAGAAAGAGGGATTGACTTGGCTAAACGCATCCTCAATATGCTCCCGGCGGAGCTCATTCAATTGGATAAGCCGTCGCTGCTTTCGGCCATTGCCGGCAGTGAAGGACGGGTATTGGCGGCAGAGACCATCGGTGCTGCGATGCCGCTGCTCACAGATGTGACCAATGCAGAGTTTGCCGCCGCCATGGGCGCGGATCTCCTGCTGCTGAATCTCTTTGATGTGTGGGAGCCGCAAATCGCTGCTCTGCCATCGGTGCCACCCGAGGAGACGGTGCGCCAAGTCAAAGCACTTACCGGGCGAATGGTGGGAATCAATTTAGAGCCGGTGGCGGAGCAAGCTGTCTCTGAGAATGCCGAGGCCCTCTGGGGTATGAGCAAGGGACGCTATGCCACCGTGGAAAATGCTCGCCGGGCGGCGGATATGGGCGTGGATCTCATTGTACTCACCGGCAACCCCGGTAACGGTGTGTGCAACGAGGCCATCGTGGCCTCCCTCCGTGCCATATCCGCGGCGGTTGGGCAGAGAGTGGCACTGGCCGCTGGAAAGATGCACGCATCAGGCGTGGTAGGCGAGGGTGGTGAGCGGATTATTACCGCCGCCGATGTCCGGGCCTTTGCGGAAGCCGGCGCGGATATCATCCTCTTGCCGGCTCCCGGCACCGTGCCGGGAATCACCACGGAGTATATCCGCTCTCTGGTTTCGCTGTCCCACAGTCTGGGGAAGCTCACCATTACCTCCATCGGCACCTCCCAGGAGGGGGCCGACGTGGATACCATTCGCCGCATCGCCTTGGAGTGCAAAATGACCGGCACGGATATCCACCACATCGGGGACTCCGGCTATGTGGGTATGGCTCTGCCGGAGAACATTATGGCCTACAGCGTGGCAATCCGGGGGATCCGCCACACCTACCATAGAATGGCGCAGTCCATTGCCCGCAAGCCTGCTCAGTAATCCTATATAATCGGGAAACGCCGCCGGAAAACCGGCGGCGTTTGTTTAGCTTTTTCCCTGGAGTGTATCTAAAAACAGCGCTGCAGCCCGGGAAAGAACCTGAGATTTGTTCCAGATCAGCCGCATGGGCGATTCAATCCGCGGCGTCAGGGGCCGGAAGCACAGCAGACTCGACGCGCCGGTGTCTACCAGCTTGTCAAAGCCCAGCGCACAGCCAATGCCCTCCTTGACTAACAGGGAGGCGTTGTAGAGCAGGTCATAGGTGGCGACGATGTGCAGCCGGTCGTAGTTCTCCAGGAACCACGGATGCATTTCACTGGTCACCCCTTGGCGCGAAACAATCAGTGGCAATGTCAAAAGCTGCTCCAGCGGTATCTCCCGCTGGGCGACCAGCGGACTATCCTTGCGCAGAATAAGCCCCCAAAGATCCCGAGCGGGCAGAGGAAACGCGGCAAAACGGGTGACGTCGACCATCTGCACCACCACGGCAAAATCCAGAAGGCCCTTCTCCAAACGTTCGGTCACCAGCTGCGCGTTGCCGCTGTAGAGGTGAATACGCAGGTTCGGATAGCGCTGCTGCAGCTGGTGGAATACCTGCGCCAGGAGAGAGATACCCTCGGATTCGGCGCAGCCAATGTGAATATCGCCGCCGTTGAACGCCTGCATAGCATCAAATTCCGCCAAAGTCTTGTCGGCCAGTTCCAGAAGATCCATTGCTCGCTGGTAGAGGATCCGACCTGCAGGCGTCAGGATGACGCTGTAGTTGCTGCGGTGATAAAGTGGTTGTCCCAGCTGTTGTTCCAGTCCTTTGAGCTGCCGCGACAGCGTGGGTTGGGTAAGGTGTAGCTGCTGGGCGGCACGGGTGATATTGCCTGTCTGGGCAACCGTGACAAAATAACGCAGTACGCGTAGTTCCATAATATCGCCTCCTTGCATTTAGCTTACCATCCACAGAAATACCTTTCAAGCATAACTTCCGATGTGTTTTAGGTATTCGACATTTGGCCGGTCGGGACGTATACTGGAAATGTAAATTATCAAAAATCATCAGAATCGAGGTAGTGATATGGGCAAGAATATCGTTATTTTTTCCACCAGCCTGCGGCCGGGCAGCAACTCCCAAACGCTGGCCCAAGCATTTGCCGAGGGCGCGGCTGCGGCAGGCCACAGCGTGACCATTGAGACGCTGTCGGGAAAAACCCTGCAATTTTGCCGGGGCTGCCTGGGCTGTATTCGAACGCACCGCTGCTGCATAGAGGACGACGCGGCCGCCCTCATACAAGCCATGGCGCGTGCGGATGTATTGGTCTTTGCTACGCCCATCTACTACTATGAGATGAGCGGCCAGCTCAAAACGCTGTTGGATCGTTCCAATCCTCTCTACGGTACAGATTATCGCTTCCGGGATGTCTATTTTCTGGCTACGGCGGCGGAGGAAGGGGATGACGTCTGGGCCAGGGCCGTCGGCGGCCTGGAGGGGTGGATCGCCTGTTTTGACCAGGCAAGATTGGCTGGTGTGGTCTTTGCCGGCGGGGTCAATGCCCCTCGAGAGATTGAAAATCACCCCGCCTTACAGCGCGCCAGCAGCATGGGCGCGTCCATTGAAGCATAGGAGGATA
>CALXCW010000098.1 GCA_944386905.1 uncultured Oscillospiraceae bacterium | reverse complement strand
ATGATTTTGCTTGGCCGGAGCGGGCAATATTTGGATCTCTACGGCACCATCATGCTCTACCTGGGCGCCACGGTGATTTTCAACTCCATTGTATTGGTGAGCAACGCCATGATGCAGGCTCACGGCGACGTGACCACCCCGGTCATCAACCTGATTCTTGGCGGCGTGGTGAAGGTCATCGCCAACTTCTTCCTGGTGGCCAACCCCAATCTCCACATCGCCGGCGCCGCCATCGGCACCTTCATCTGCTATGCGGTCATCACGGTGCTCAATGTGATCGCCATTGTCCGCCGCCGGATCTTTGACCCCGGCTGCCTCAAGACCCTCTTCAAGCCCCTGCTGGCAGGGCTCTTGATGGGCGCGGTGACCTATATGGCCTACGGCTTCCTTGCCGCCACCCTGGGCTCCGCCAAGCTCGCGTGCCTTGCGGCCATGGCCGTGGCCGTCCTGGTCTACCTTATCCTGGTCTACGCCCTGCGGATCATCACCTACGACGACTGCATGCTCCTGCCCGGCGGAGAAAAGCTGGCAAAGCTTCTCCATGCGGAGAAAAAATAGAAAAATCCCTTGCGAAAGTGTGTGTTTTATGGTAAATTACTCGAGCAAACCGCGCTATGACATCGCCGACCTGGTGGCCATCACCCACATCCTCCGCAGCCCCGGCGGCTGCCCCTGGGATCAGGCCCAGACCCACCAGTCCATCCGCCGCAATTTTATAGAAGAGACCTACGAGGTCTGCGAGGCTCTGGATCGCGACGACCTGGAGCTGATGAAGGAGGAGCTGGGCGATGTGCTCCTGCAGGTGGTCTTTCACGCCGACATCGAGGCCGATCGAGGCCGCTTCACCTTCGACGATGTCTGCGACCGGGTGTGCAAAAAGCTCCTGTTCCGTCACCCCCACGTCTTTGGGGGCGATGAGAGCAAGAGCTGGGAGGACTGCAAGGCTCTGGAAAAGGGCCAGACCACCGCGGCAGAAAAGCTCGACGCCGTGGCCCGGACGCTGCCGGCCCTGTGGCGGGCGGAGAAGCTGGTGAACAAGGCCGAGAAAAACGGCTTGGCTCCGGAGGCAGCTCGGCCCGATGCCTTGACCCGGGCCGTAGAAGCTCTGGACGGCGCGGCAGATCCCCAGGCCGCGCTGGGAGCGGTGCTCCTGGCCGCCGCGGCCTACGCGGCCCACCGGGAGATCGACCCCGAAGCCGCCCTCCACGGCGCCTGCGAAACGCTGATCCAAGACGCCGTATGAATAAGCCCCTCACCGGGAACACTGGATCATAAGTATAATTGGAAAGAGGAACCGACATGAACAAAACTGAATTGATTCAAGCCGTGGCTGACCGCACCGGTCTTGCCAAAAAGGACGCTGAGAAGGCCCTGACCGCCCTGCTGGACACCGTGGCTGAGACCCTGGCCCAGGGCGACAAGGTGCAGCTGGTGGGCTTCGGCAGCTTTGAGATCAAGGAGCGCGAGGCCCGCACCGGCCGCAATCCACAGACCCGCGCCCCCATCGAAATCCCCGCCACCCGCGTGCCGGTGTTTAAGGCTGGCAAGGCGCTGAAAGATCAGGTGACCAAATAAGCCATGCGGCTGGACAAATTTCTCAAGGTCTCCCGGCTCATCAAGCGGCGCACCGTGGCCAATGAGGCCTGCGACAACGCCCGGGTCACGGTCAATGGGCGGCCCGCCAAGGCGTCCTACGACGTGAAGGTGGGAGATAAGCTCACCATCCAATTCGGCCAGCGCAGCCTCACCGTGGAGGTCTTGCAGGTGGCCGAGGCCGTCCGCAAGGACGACGCCGTGGCCATGTATCGGGAGATTCCCAGTGCATAAGAAACAAAAATTCCTCCTTCGGCGTAGAATGGCCGGAGGAGGGATTTTTCTGTCAAAAAGCATTGCTTTTTGACAGAGGAGGGTTGCGCCCCAAAAGCTTCTCGGTTTTCTTTGAAAAGCTGTCGAACCTTTTGGGGCGTAATGTGCGATTTCCGATGCACATGTCCCCGGAAATCGAAATTTTGATTTTATTTCTTCGCCTGCGGGCGAAGAAACTCTGCGAGGCTGTTTCCCGTTTTTTCACACGTCGCGCCCTTCCTCGGCGTAGAATGGCCGGAGGAGGGATTTATGATGATGGATCAAGCCAGAGAGGCCGCCGTATGGGCCCGGGTGCGGGGCACGGCTCAGAGCCTGAGCCGCGAGGCCGTGGAAGGGCTCTACGCTGCCGAGGCAAAGGCCGCCTCTACATACCGCCGTCTGGCCCGCCGGGGGCCGGGGCGGCAGGTTCTATCGGCCCTGGCCGCCGGGAGCGACCGCCTGTGCCGCACCCTCAAGGCCATGTGTTATCTTCTGGACGGCACCGTGCCGCCTGCACCCGCACCGCCGGCAGTGGACGCGGACTTCCCCGCTGCCCTGGCAGCCGCCTATCACGAGGCCGCCCGGGGCGCTGCCGAAGCCGCGGTGCTGCAAGCCGCCGCCGACACCTTTCAAGCCCCCCTGGCCCGGCTGGCGGAGCATCGGACGCAGTGCGCCCAGCAGCTTCTGTCCCTGCTGGCCCGACAGCTCTAGATCTCCTGACGGCCCTCCAGGGCCCGCAGGAGCGTCACCTCGTCGGCATATTCCAGCTGACTGCCCACAGGGATGCCATAGGCCAGGCGGGTGACCTTCACCTCCAGGGGCTTTAAAAGGCGGCTGACATACATGGCCGTGGCTTCGCCCTCCGTGTCGGGGTTGGTGGCCATGATGACCTCCCGCACGTTTCCCTGGGCCACCCGGTTCAGAAGCTCCTTGAGCTTCAAGTCGTCCGGCCCCACCTGGTTGAGCGGAGAGATCACGCCGTGGAGCACGTGGTAGACCCCCTGGTATTCCCGGCTGCGTTCCATGGCCACCACGTCCCGGGGCTCGGCCACCACGCAGATCAGACCGTGATCCCGCTGGGTATCGTCGCAGATGGGGCACATCTCCCGGTCGGTGAGATTCTGGCAGACCGGGCAGGTGTGCACTGTCTTTTTTGCCTCCAGGATGGCCTCGGCAAAGGCCTCGGCATCGGCCTGGGGCAGGCTCAGCACGTGGAAGGCCAGGCGCTGGGCCGTCTTGCTGCCGATTCCCGGCAGCCGGGCAAACTGTTCCGCAAGCCGCTCCAGCGCGGCGGGAAAGGCGCGCATCTTACAAAAGCCCGCCCAGATTGAGCCCGCCGGTGAGCTTGCCCATGGCGGCGGAGGAATCCGCCGCCGCGGCGCGCATGGCCTCGTTCACCGCGGCAATCACCATGTCCTGGAGCATCTCCACATCCTCGGGATCCACCGCCTCGGGGTCGATGGTCAGGCGCAGGAGTTCGTGCTTGCCGTTGACCGCAGCGGTGACCATGCCGCCGCCGGCGGCGGCCTCATACTCCTTGGTCTCCATTTCCTGCTGCATCTTCAGCATCTCCTGCTGCATCTTCTGGGCCTGTTTGATCATATTCATGTTCATGCCGCCCATGGGCATGCCACCGCGGTATCCACCTTTCGCCATTTTCAAAACTCCTTATTCTTTGATAGTAATGATATCGCTATGCTCCTGGCCGAAGTCCAAAAGCGTACGCATGGGGTCACGGCCGCCGGAAACAGTTCGGTCGCGCTTGACGCACCGGGCCGTCACCGGTCTGCCCAAAAGCTCAGTCGAAAGCCGGGCGGCGGCCTCCAGCACCTGGGGAATGTCCACAACCTTTTTGACAAAGTCGTTCTCCGCCACCAGCGTCAGCCGTCCATCCTCCAAAAGCGGTTTCACCGGCCCGTCCACGGAGAAAAAGCCCTTGCACTTGCCCGGCACCTCCTGGCGCAGCCGGGCCACCAGATCGGGCCAGAAGCCGCTGGGCGCTGCTGGGGCGGGAGACGCCTGGGGCGGCGTCCCTTCCTCCGGCGGGGCGTCGCAGTCATCGGGGGGCGGCGGCGCCTCATCCCGGGCCGCCCCCTCCTGAGGCGGCGGGGCAGGCTGGAAGCGGCCCGCTGCCAACTGCGATTCCATGCGGCTCACCCGGGTTGTGAGACTCTGGAGGTTTTCATCCAGGGCCGGCTGGGTCAGCCGCAGCAGACACAGCTCCGCGTCGATGCGCCGATTGGCGCTCTTGGAAAAGCCTGCCGCGGTCTCCTGCAAGACCGTGGTGATCCGCAGCAGCTCTTCGGCGGTGAAACGATCCAACAGCGACTTCGCCTCAGCCTCGCTGGCCACGCCTGAAAGCATGGCCAGGCCGCACTGCGGCGCCGTCTTTAAAAGGAGCAAATCCCGGCTCAGGCACAATAGCTCCTCCAGCAGCGCCGAGAGATCCTTTCCCGCGGCATAGAGCCCGGAGAAGCGCTCCAGCGCCCGGGGGGCATCGTGGTTGGCCAGATCCAGCATCAGCGCCGCGGTTTCCCGCTGTCCGGCCAAGCCCAGCGCCGCGCAGACCTGGGCTTCGGTCACCGCTCCCTCTGCCGCCGAGGCGCATTGGTCGAGGAGGCTCACGCCGTCGCGCAGAGCGCCGTCGGCCAGACGGGCCAGCAGGCGGCAGGCCTCCGGCTCCAAGGCGATGCCCTCCTGGTAAGCGATATAGTTCAGCCGGGCGGCGATATCCTCCATCCGCAGCCGCCGGAATGCAAAGCGCTGGCACCGTGAGAGGATGGTAGCGGGCACCTTTTGAAGCTCTGTCGTAGCCAGGATAAACACCAGGTGCTCCGGCGGTTCCTCGATGATTTTCAGCAGCGCGTTGAACGCCGCCATGGAGAGCATATGCACCTCGTCGATGATATACACCCGCCGCTTGACCTCGGCAGGTGCGTAGACCGCGTCGTCGCGCAGGGCGCGCACCTGATCCACGCCATTGTTGCTGGCGGCGTCAATCTCCAATACATCCAGGCAGCTGCCCGCGTCGATGGCCCGACAGGCCGGGCAGTGGCCGCAGGGACTGCCGTCGTGGAGATCGGTACAGTTGAGGGCCTTGGCCAAAATCTTGGCGCAGGAGGTCTTGCCGGTGCCGCGGGTGCCGGTAAAGAGGTAGGCATGGCTGATTTTACCGGTCTTGAGTTGGGTGCGCAGCGTCTGCGTCACAGCCGTCTGGCCCACCACATCGTCGAAGGTCTGGGGCCGGTATTTGCGATACAAGGCCTGATACATGCCCAACGCTCCTTTCAAAACCAGTGTTATTATACACGAACAAGGGCGCGAAATAAAGCCCCGCCGGAAAAAGGGGGCCGCCATCCTCCCGGGTAGCGGCCGTCGATCTCTATTCCACTTCGATCCCCTCGCCCATTTCCTCAAAGCGGTCGGACGTCTCGGTGAAGAACGCGTCCAGCTCCGAGAGGGTCTCCCCCAGGCGCGTGAGATTTTGCTGAATGTCCTGTCTGAGGGCGGCGATGTCCTCGCCGGTGTCGCGGTAGCGGGCTGTGGTGCTCTCGAGGAAGGACAGAAGTTCCCGGCGGCACTGCTGCGCCCGCCGGAGCGCCATCCGCTCCGCCGCCTCGGCCCGGCGGTAGGCCTCCAGCTCCAGAGAGGGGTAGTCGGGTACTTCCTCCGTCTCCTCGGCCTGGGGCGCCGTGGCGGCCTCCAGCGCTGTCTCCGCCTCCTGGATCTGATCGCGGAGGCTGTCGCGCTCTCCCTCCACCCGGGCCAGGTCATCCCGGGTTGCCTGGAGCGCAGCCTCCAGCTCCTCGATACGGCGGGCGCTGGCTTTGAGCTCCCCGGCGTGGGTCAGGCTGACCGCCTCAATATACTCGGCCACGTCAGCGCGGTTGAACCCGCTGAGCGCGGTGCGGAACTTCGTAAAATCGGCCATGGTGCAGCCTCCCAACAGAATTTGTCTTATTCAGTCTATCATAAATGGCGGCGAAACTCAAGGCCGGGGAAATTTTTTTGCCGATTTCTCTTTACAATACACCCTGGATTTGCTATAATCAATAGGCTAATTGGTATGCGCTCGTAGCTCAGCTGGATAGAGTGACAGACTCCGACTCTGTAGGTCGCACGTTCGAATCGTGTCGGGCGTACCAAAAGATCCCGAATGCCTTGCATTCGGGATCTTCTTTATTCTTCCGCCACTTCCTGCTTGTCCTGGATGTTCTGAAAGGGCTTCTCCAACAGGCGGCGGATCAGATAGGCCGCCAGAGAAAACCACAGACACACCCACAGCACGCCGCCGATAAAGAAATAGGGTGTAAATAAGAGCAGCACCACCACCGGTACGGCATTGATCAAAACCATCAGCACCGTTCTGGGCAGATACACCAGGCTCAGCAGACCGGCATTGAAAAAGAGCTGCTTGGTGGTGCTGTAGTAACGAGCCAGCAGCGGGAAAGCCCATACGGCCAGGCAGCACCATACCACCAGAAGGATGCCCGTGATCACCACCAGCACTGTGGCAGCCGTCATCTCCACCGAGGAATAGTAGTACATGGCAAAGGCGATTAACGCGCCGCTGATAAGCAGGATGAGCCAGACCACAGTGGCCTGGCGGAAGTTGCTGCGAAAAGCCGAAAAGAAATCTCGTATGGGGCGTCCCTCATCCTTGATCAAGTGGCCCATCGCATAGTAGAGAGCCGTGGCCGAGGCGCCCAGGGTCACCACCGGGATGGCGCAGACCACCGCCACCAGATTGAGCAAAATAAGATCTGCCAGACGAGACAGTCCCCGCATCAAAGGGGAATCGAGATCAAAGATTCCGTGCATCGCGCAGCCTCCCAGCTGAAAAATCCGCCGATTAACCGGCTAATCATAGCATAACAGACGACGCCCGCCGCGTCAACCGCCCATCGACAATTTCATCGGGGCGGCCA
>CALXCW010000097.1 GCA_944386905.1 uncultured Oscillospiraceae bacterium | reverse complement strand
CGCTCCATAGCCCAGCGCGTGACGCGCGTGCCGGTAATCCAGTCCAGGGTGTTGCCGAAAATGCCGTGGAGCAGATACAGCGTGGGAAAGGCCGCCCTGCGGGCGGCCACCATCCGATCCGTCGGCAAGACCACCGTGAGAGAGACATTGCGCATGAGACTCTTGGAAAAAACCGTCGCCTGTAAAATTGCCATGGGAACCTCCTTGCGATTGCTGCGGCGCGGCGGACGCACCCGCCCCGCCGGGAATTGTCAGCCTCAGTATACCACATCTCCGCCGCGGCGGTCAAATTCCGCCGCCCAGGGAAAAGGCGGCAGACAAAAACACCGCAATTCCGATGGACGAAGCATCGGAATTGCGGTGTTTTCTGGCGGAGAGGAAGGGATTCGAACCCTTGAGACGCTATTAACGCCTACACGATTTCCAATCGTGCGCCTTCGGCCAGCTCAGCCACCTCTCCACGACACACGTGATTTATAATCAGCTTGAATATAATACTTCAGCGCGTGCCGTTTGTCAAGTCGTTTCTTCAGTTTTTTTCCTGGGACAGGACTTCCACGCAGGCGTTGAGCACTTTCCCCGCAATGGGTGCGGCGGCGGAACTGCCGGCGCCGCCGTGCTCTACAATTACAATAAAGGCCAGCGGATACGCCTCGTCGCGAATAAATCCTGCAAAGGTGGCGTTGGACGTACCGCCCTCCCCTACTTCGGCAGTGCCCGACTTGGCGCAGACCTCCAGATCCGGGAACTGCCAGGCGCCATAGACGTTTACCACGTTATTGCGCATCATCTGGGCGATGGTATCTGTCGTGGAGCGTTCCAAAACACGCTTCGTGGTGGTTTTGCCGTGCTCATAGCTTGTAAGCAGACCGCCCTCCACCCGATCCATGAGATAGGGAAGCGCCGCCTGTCCGCCGTTGGCAATCACGCCCATCAGCGTCATGTACTGACAGGGATTGATCAGGTCGTTGTACTGCCCGCAGCCCGCCCAGGCAATCTCAAAGTTTTCCGCATCCGTGAGGTCAAAGCTCCCGGCAGCCGTGGTGAGACCATCAAAGCTGAGTGATTGCGTGATACCCAGCTTTTGCGCGTATTCCTCCAAGACCTCCGGCCCAAGCTCCATGGCCAGTTGGCCGAAAACCACATTACAGGAGTTTGCCAGGGCCTGGGTGAGATTGATCGCACCATGGGTGCCGTTGCACACCAGCGTGTCCCCCTCTACGTCCAGTGTGCCGTTACAGGTAAAGGTGCGGCTGGTGATATCCGGCAGGGTTTCCAGCGCCGCCGCCGCGGTAACCAGCTTGAAAATGGAACCGGGCACTGTGGTAGTCTGGAAGAAGCGGTTTAAATACACGCCGTCATAGGCTCCGGTCTGATCTCCCTCGATATCGGGCATGTTGTCCGGGTCATAGCTGGGCGACGTGACGGCGCAGAGTATCTCGCCGGTCTTATAGTTGTATACGCCCACGGTACCGTGGTAGCCGGAGAGCGCCTCCAGCGCCGTCTTTTGCACCTGAGCTGAGATAGAGAGCACCGCCGTATTGGCTGTTCGGTCGGCGCCATACAGGCCGTTGACCACACTGTAGCCCACCAGCGCGTCGGCATACTCCTCGAGAATAGGCGCAGAGATATAGCCGTAGCGGTCACCCAGCAGGTGGAGCGTCGCCCGGCGGACTGCCTCATCCTCGGCATAGACGCGGCTGTCCCCTGTGCTGTCCAGCAGCAACACGCCGCTGCGATCGGTGACCTTGCCGCTGGAGAGGTTGGAGCCGGAATAGACGTGGGGACTCCCCGGGAAGGTGACCCATTCCCCGGCGTGCAGGAAAAACCGCACCGTGAAAAATACCACGCCCAGCACCAGCACGCCCATGAGAATGAGCAGAAAGATTGTCCGATTGGAAATTCGTCTCATGTTGTCTCCTTATCCGTCTCAAGGTCACGCTTGGAAGGCAGCTTCACCGCCACCGAGGCATTCTGCCGGGTGTCGGCCGCCTTGATAAAAGCCAAAAGCCCCCAGCAGGCGATCATACTGGAGCCGCCGTTGGACACAAAGGGAAAGGTGACGCCGGTGAGGGGCAGAAGATCCACCGTGCCAAAGACATTGAGCATCGTCTGCACCAGCAAAATCGCACCGGCGGCACAGGCGCCGATGGTATAGAAGCTGCTGCGGCCCACGCTGGCCGACTTGACCACAAAGGCCGCCAGACATACCACCGCCAAGACCATGAAGATGGCCATGAGCAGGCCCCACTCCTCGCCGATAAAGGCAAAGACCAGGTCGGTATCCGATGCACCCACATACTGAAGCCAGCCGCGTCCGGCGCCCAGACCGAAAAGGCCGCCGGAGGCCAGGCACATCATCGACCGCGTCTGCTGATAGCCGGTGTTGGCAGCGTCCTCCCAAACGTGGCCCCAGGCGGAAAAGCGGTTGAGAATATAGGGTTTGAACCTGAGCGCCAGCACGCCGCCAAAGCCAGTGGCCGCCACAATCAAGGCGATGGTGGCGAAGCTCCCTGAACGCATGTAGGCAATGACCAAAAAGGCCACAAAGAAGATCAGCGCCGTGCCGAAGTCACTCAAAAGCACCAGACAGCCGCAAATCATGGCCGAATAGGCGATAAACAGGAACATATTCCGCTTGGTCATAATCCGCTGGAGCGTCGAGGCGCCTACAAAGATGAAGCACAGCTTCACCAGCTCCGAGGGCTGGAAGGACATACCGGCAATGTAAATCCAGTTTTTCGCGCCATACTGCTCCACGCCGAACACCAGGTTGATGAGCAGCAGGCCAATGCCGCCCACAGCAGCCAAATACCGGAACTTTTTCGCCCGCTCCAGGCCGCGCAGCGACCAGCACAGGAAGAGAAATACCACCAACCCAGCGCCAATACAGAAAAGCTGCTTGGTGAGCTCTCCTGGCGCGTCCGAGGCAATCACCGAAAGGCCCAGGGTGCAGAGGAAAAAGGCGATGGTCTCCACCTCGAAGCCGGTGCGGCGGAGGATGCGCATGAAAATAAACAGCCCCCACTGCATCAGCATCAGCACACCAAAGGCTACCAGAATGGCCTGGTCATCCTCGCCGCTTTCCAAAGCCAGGTTCACAGCGGCGCAGATCTGGAAGAGCGTGAGGAAAAAGAGGGTGAAAAAGGGATGGATCAGGCCGCCGGCTCTGGTGCGCACCTCGGTCTGAATCACTTCCTGCTTTTTGGTGATGGGTACCAGCGTAAACTCCACACCACCCAGGGCGATCTTGTCCCCCTGGGAGACCACCTCCATGGATGTGGCGGCGCCGTTGACTGTGATGCCGCCCTTGGAACCCACGTCGGAGATCGTCCACGAGCCGTCATCATAACGGGTGAGCACGGCATGGCTGCGGGAGATGGTGGGATAGTCCAGTACCACATCGCAGGTCTTGGCGCGACCCAGGAGCGTCTCCCAATGGGTCACCGGTAGCCGATCGCCGTTGGGCGCCACCAGCCAGGCCCAGACCTCCGGCTCCTTGTGGTAGAGCAGCAGGGATCGAGCGCACCTGCCCAGAATCACCAGCGTCAGAACTGGGAAAAGATAGCGCAGCACACCATTGACCAGTTCGCCGGCCGACACTGTTCCTGCCAACTGGGAAAGGGAATCAAGAATTTCTTTCATAGCGTTTCCTCATCGGACGGCGAAAGCTCCGCCATCTCCTGAATGGTTTCGTAGGTCTTGGTATCGGTGGGCATGCCCTTTTTAGAGAGCCGCCGGGATACCCATTCGGCCACCAGAGAATAGAGCACCGCCGTCACCGGGACGCAGATCACCAGCCCAGCCAAGCCAAAGAGACTGCCTGCCACAGCGATGGCTGTGAGTACCCAAAAGCCGGACAGACCCGTGTTGCCGCTGATGATTCGGGGTGCAATGATATTGCCATCCACCT
The DNA here is from genome assembly GCA_944386905.1 of uncultured Oscillospiraceae bacterium. Lineage (GTDB taxonomy): Bacteria > Bacillota > Clostridia > Oscillospirales > Oscillospiraceae > Avoscillospira. The sequence continues at coordinate 2,923 of CALXCW010000097.1, read as the reverse complement.
GCTGGAGCACGATTACAAAAAGGATGAAATAAAGGCACTTCCACGGATCCACCAGCAAAATCAGAATGGCGCTGGGAACAGCGCCCAGGAAGGGGCCAAGGATAGGAATAATGTTGGTGCAGCCAACCACGGTGGCAATGATCGGCGCATAGGGAAAGCGAAGAATTTGGGCAACCACGTAGGTGATGACGCCCACGATTAAAGCGTCCGTGAGAGTTCCCACCACGTAACCAGAGAAGGTCTTGTGGGCGCGGCGGGCTACGTCAAAGAGCCGGTCGGCCACGGCAGGCGGGAAAAGAGCCGCCGCCAACTTTTTGGCCTGAGCCAGGAACTTTCGCCGCGACCAGAGAATATACACCGCCGCCACCAGGCCCAGGAGGAAATCTACCAGAAAGCTCACCACCGACAAGACCGACGTGGTGACATTGGAAACAACATCCCAGACCTTGTTGATGGTCTGTGGGTTTAAAAGGCTGGTTAGGCCCGTATAGGCCTTGGTGAGCAGCGTCTCGACGAAATTACGAAGCTGCGGATCATCTTCCAGCCACTTGAGCACCTGAGCCTCCGCATCTCGGAAGTAGTCGGGAATGGCGTTGGCCAGTCCCATCAGCGATCGTGTCAGCTGCGGCAGCAGCATGGAGAAAAAGGCCGCGAAAAGCCCCACCAGTATCAGAAGCGAACCCACTACCCCCATCGCGCGGCTCACCTTGGCCGCGCGGCCGGCAGTCAGACGGGTACGCGCCAGGGCGCGGGCCGCAAGCGTCTCCAGGCGCTTGGCAATAGGCGTGAGGAGATAGGCCACCACCATGCCTGTGAAGATAGGCCGCAGAGCTCCCAGCACAGCGCCTACGGCTTCACCGATCTGGTGGATATAGAGCACAGCCCCCAGCATAACCAGAGACAGCGCCACCACCGTCAGAATCATCCTTCCCAGGCGGGTATACGAATCATTTGGCGTCGGCTTCAGAGCTGCTCGCCTCCTTTTTAGAATTGGTAAGGTCTGCCACTTGCTGCAGCCCCACATAGGCCGTCGTCTCCACAGGCTGCTTTTTCCGCCGCAGCTGCTCGGCTACCGTCTCACTCAGGAGCATGTACAGCACTGCAAACACCGGCACACCCAGAAGCATCCCAGTAAAGCCAAAGAGACTTCCGGCCACAGTGATGGAAACCAGCACCCAGAAACCGGAGATGCCGATGGTATCGCCGAGAATCCGCGGGCCGATGACGTTGCCATCCAACTGCTGAAGGCCAAATATGAAGATGACAAAATATAAGCATTTGAGGGGATCCACCAGCAAAATGAGCAACGCACAGGGAATCGCGCCGATAAACGGGCCGAAGAAGGGAATCACATTGGTTACCCCCACCACCGTGGCAATCAGGGCGGGATAGGGAAAGCGGAGCAGCAATGCTCCGATGTAGCAAAGGACACCGATAATCAAGCTGTCCACCAGCTTGCCGATAATAAAGCCGGAAAAAACCCGGTGAATCTTCCTGCCCAGTTCAAAAAAACGGTCTGCCCGCTGCTGCGGCATCAGTGCCACGGCGATCTTTTTCGTCTGGGCCAGGAAGCGATCCCGCAACCAGAGAATATATACCGCCGCCACCACACCGATGAGCAGATTGAGTATACTACGCACCACCGAGAGTACCGAAGAGGTAAGGCTGGCAAAAATAGAGTTGATATTGCTCAAAAGGTCAGGATTGATCCAGCCTTCCAAGAATTGATAAAACTGCTCTAGCAGCTTGTCCACCTGGGACGAGAGAGCCGGATTGTCAGCCAGGAAGCCCAACACCCACTTCTCTGCATCGGAATAATAGGTGGACATATTATTGATGATGCCCACGATGCTCTCATAGAGCTGCGGCAAGAGCATGGAGAAAAACTCGTAGACCAGCACCACCGCAAAAAGCAGCGCAAAAATCATGCTCAACACCCGGCTTAGCCGGTAGGCTTTCCGCTCATCCATTTTACGCCGTAAAAGCCAGGGGTAAAGTCGCCGATCACAGAAATTCATCAGCGGGTTGAGAAGATACGCAAAAACTGCACCGCTGATCACCGGTGAGAAGGCGCCGAGAATCGTCTTGATGACCGCCATGAAGCTTGAGAAGTTGAGCACCACCGCCAGGAGCAGAATGCTCACCGAGATCACGGCCAGCAGCATCAGCCCCAAATGGAAATATTGATTGTTCCGAATGCGCTTCACACGCCCGCCTCCCTTCTCAAAAGTGCAATCTCTCCAGCGTAGCCTGCCAGGTCATTGGGGGTCTCCAGCACCATGGGCAATGCCCGCAAGGCACTGTGACGCACTACCGCTGAAAAGACGGATAGGCCCAGGTAACCATTTCCAATGGTCTCATGGCGGTCCTTTCTGGCGCCAAGGGGATTTTTACTGTCGTTGAGGTGAATGGCACGCAGTTTGGACAGGCCCAAAATGCGGTCAAATTCTGCCAGAACTCCATCCAGATCGTTCACCAGATCATAGCCGCCATCGTGAACATGGCAGGTGTCCAGACAGATGCCCAGCCGTTCCGGCTGCGCCACAGCGTCAAGAATAGCCCGGAGTTCTTCAAACCTGCCGCCCACTTCGCTCCCCTTCCCCGCCATGGTCTCCAGAAGCACCGTGGTATGGGTTTCAGGCGTAAGCACCTGATTTAAGGCGTCGGCAATCCGATCCACGCCGGTCTCAATCCCTTGACCAACGTGGGAGCCCGGGTGAAGATTATAAAGCACTCCCGGCACCAGCTCCAGCCGCGCCAGATCATCTGCCATGGTTTCCAGAGCAAACTCCCGCACCCGGGGATCCTGGGAAGCAGGATTGATGGTGTAAGGCGCATGGGCAATCACGGGCCCCAGACGTCCCGCAGCGATCTCCCCGGCCAACACCGCCGCATCCGCCGGATCCACAGCCTTTGCCTTGCC
>CALXCW010000096.1 GCA_944386905.1 uncultured Oscillospiraceae bacterium | reverse complement strand
CGGTAGCCGCCCAGGTGGCCGTAGGTCACATAGTCATAGACGTAGGCGTGCTTACACTTGAGGCAGTATGGCGCGTCTGAGAGCTCCGCCACCCGGGTCTGGTAGATGGGGGTATCCACGCCGTAGTAGAGCACCGGATTGGAACGTCCCTCCCCCAGAGAGCCGGAGAGAGAATCGTCCGCATTCAGGCAGAGCACAGCACCGGGGCAATGGCTGATGCCGATTCGGATGTTATCCAAGGTGTGGCTCACCTCGCCGTAGCGATCCAGCTGGTCGCGAAACACATTGGTCACCGCCACCACCTTGGCGTCCACATACTTACTGATGGCCTTAAATGCCGCCTCATCGGCTTCGATAAGGGCATAGTCATACTTGCACTTGCCGGTAATCGACGCGTGCATGGCAAACTCTGCGGTGACGCCGCTGAGGAGATTCGCGCCGGATTTGTTGGCAAAGTAAGAGATTCCAGCGTCGGCCAGCACCTGCTCGATCATGCGGGAGGTGGTGGTCTTTCCGTTGGTGCCCGTGACGATCACGGTCGTCACGTTCTTTGCCAGCATGCCCAGCACGCCGGGACAGAGCTTCAGGGCCACGCGGCCGGGGAAGTCCGTCCCGCCTCTTCCCAACAGCCGAATCAGCCGGCGGCAGAGTTTGCAGGCGAGAATAGAAAGAATTGCTCTGAATTTCATACGGTAGTTATACCACATTTTTCCCCTCGGCACAACTGCGCCGAGGCAGAAAAATTGCGTCTTTGCTCTTGTGAAGCCGCTCGAATTTTGGTATACTGGTCATGGCGGCCTGATTATGGTAACCAATTCCCCCGAGGAGGACAGCGTATGAACCTCATTTCCTGGAACGTCAACGGCCTTCGAGCCTGCCTGGGCAAGGGGTTTCTGGACTTTTTCCAGCAGGCGGACGCAGATCTTTTCTGTCTGCAGGAGACGAAGCTCCAGGAGGGACAGGTGGACTTGCCTTTGCCGGGCTATCACCAGTATTGGAGCTACGCCGAAAAAAAGGGCTACTCCGGCACTGCCGTATTTGCCAAAGTCCCCGCCCTCTCGGTGCAGCTGGGACTGGGTGACGCGGCATTGGACAACGAAGGGCGCATCATCACGCTGGAATACCCGAACTTTTACCTGGTCAACTGCTACACCCCCAACGCCCAGGAGGGACTCAAGCGCCTCGACCACCGCATGGCCTGGGATGATGCTTACCGCGCTCACCTGGCCAGGCTGGATCAGGTCAAGCCTGTGATCGCCTGCGCTGACTTCAATGTCGCCCATCAGGAGATCGACCTCAAAAACCCCGGCCCCAACCGGGGCAACGCCGGCTTTTCCGATGAAGAGCGGGAGAAATTCACCGCGCTCCTGGCTGCCGGCTTCACCGATACCTTCCGGTATCGCAATCCCGATGTGACCGGCGCCTATTCCTGGTGGAGCTATCGCTTCAATGCCAGGAAGAACAATGCCGGCTGGCGCATCGATTATTTCCTGGTGTCCGACCGCCTCCGCGGTCAGATCGCGGACACCCCCATCTATCGGGACATCTTCGGCTCTGACCACTGTCCCATCGGACTTTCCATCGAGGTGTAACCATGAAAAAGCGTATCATTCCTTTCCTTCTGGCAGCGGTGCTGCTGCTGGGAGCCGCCACGCCCGTCCTGGCCGCCGGTGATTTTACCGGCTACTCCAACTGGTTTGAGCCCAGTCTGCGGGAAATGCAGGAGCTGGATCTCCTGCCCGACTCCTTCTCGGGCATGGATCTCTCCAAAGATATCACCCGCGGCGAAATGTGTGAGCTGGCCGTCCACGCTCTGGAGAAGATTACCGAGTACAGCATCGAACCGGAGCGCACCGACTACTTCTCCGATACCTCCGCTGATTACATCGTCAAGGCCTATGAGTTGGGCATTGTCAGCGGCTATCCCGACGGCACCTTCCGGCCCAATGAAACTCTAAGCCGCCAGGAGTTCTTCCAAATCATTGAAAACTTCTGCAACGCTGCCGCCTTCCTCCCTGAAGCCGATGCCAGCTATCTGAAGGACTTCATTGACAGCGACACCGTAGCCGGTTGGGCACAGGAAGCCACCGAAATCTGCGTAAAGTACGGCTACGTCAATGGACGGGCCACCATGGAAGGTACGCAGCTGGTGCCCGAGGGTAACACGCTGCGCCAGGAGGCCATGGCCATGTTCCTGCGGGCCTATAAGAGCCTCAACGAATACTACTTCTACATCAAGAACGCCGAGGTCTCTGTGGATGACAACACCGGTTCTTCCGGCGGCGCCACCGGCGAGGATACTGTGGTGGACAACGTGACCATCACCGGCGTGGAAAAACATATGATGGTCACCACCGACGCCCTGAACGTCCGCTCCAGCTGGTCTGCCGACAGCAAGATCCTCGGTACAGTCCGCTATGGCGCCGACCTCAGCGTCACAGGTCTGTGCGAAAACGGCTGGGTTCGGATTCTCTACAAAGGCGAGACAGCCTATGTCAGCGGCGACTATGTGACCGACTATCAAGAGGTTGACCACAACGCCACCGAGGGCGCCGTGGAAATCGCCAACTTTGCCATGACCTTTGTGGGCTACTCCTATGTCTATGGCGGCGCCTCCCCTTCCAGCGGCTTTGACTGCTCGGGTCTGGTATACTACTGCTACGGTCAGTTTGGCTACAAGCTCAACCGCGTGGCCGACGATCAGATGGACAATGGCACCGCCGTCTCTTACGACAACCTGCAGGTCGGCGATCTGGTGTTCTTTGGCTCCGGTTCTTATGCCAACCACGTGGGTATTTACATCGGCAGCGGCAACTTTGTCCACGCCGCCAACCCCTCCTCCGGCGTCCGCGTCTCCAGCTTGAACGAGACATACTACGCCACCCGCTACATCGGTGCACGGAGAATCATTTTGAACTGAGATCGATTTCATACAGAAAGCGCGCTGCAGCTTGCAGCGCGCTTTTTGTATGCGGTTTAGACTGCACACACCATGGGTTTTCCATCGCTGCCCAGACGCAATTGCCAAAAGCCATCCTCGATGGAAAAGAGGCAGAAGAGGGGCGGACAGGGACAAGGGCCGTCATCCTCATAGGGAAAACGCAGCATCTGTCCCTCTGCCTCGCAGCGGCACAGGCCCTGGGGCACTTCATACTCCAACACCCGTCCCGTCCAAGGCTCCCAAGCTGCCGCTGGAGCGAGTGTGAACAGTCCGCCCGGCGGCGGCAGTTCCGGCGCCGATGCCTTCGAAATTCGCCGCCGCAGCGCTAGGCCTCCATGCTCCGGTGCCAAAACTCCCAGGCGCAGCTGGCCGCTGTAGAGCCGCTCCACCTCCGAGGACACCGCCGCGCACCGACACGTGACCTCCCAATAGAGCCCCCGCTCCTCCAGCGTACAGCGGCCGATCTCCTTCCCATCATGGATCACTGGATAGTCCACAAGCATTCCTCCTGTCTGTATGCTCCAAGTCCGCCCGGCCTGACAAGCCGGGCGTCATAAAAATCCCCTCTCGCAAAAGAGTATGCGAGAGGGGTCGTTCCTATTCTGCTTTATGGGGTTTGCAGGCCAAAGCTCACGGCAATGGCCGAATCGATCTGGTTCATCAGGCGATCATCCACATGCCCCATATGTTCCCGCAGACGGCGTTTGTCTATGGTGCGGATCTGCTCCAGCAGAACGATAGAATCCTTACTCAGACCCACGTCCCGTCCGGTCAGGGAGATATGGGTCGGCAGCTTGGCCTTGCCGGTCTGGCTGGTGATGGCCGCGGCAATCACCGTCGGGGAATGCTTGTTGCCCGTGTCGTTCTGGACGATGAGGACAGGCCGGGTGCCGCCCTGCTCGCTGCCTACGACGGGGCTGAGATCGGCATAGAAAATATCGCCTCGTTTTACGTTGGTATCCATCCGCTTCACACTCCGTGAAAAAATGTGGCCGTCGGGGTCTGCTCCCGATGTGCTACAGTTATTCTCCCACGCAGCGGCGATTTTATACCACCAAAAGGCTCCCGAAGCATTCTATGCCACGGTCTGTGCAGCGGTGCCTCTACACGATATACTGTAGTATCTCCGAGGCCTTCCCACCCTGGAGATAGATCCGTGGAATACGCTTGTTGATGCCGCAGAGGACTTCGTAGGAGATGGTTCCCAGCTGCTCAGCCAGGCATTCGCAGGGACGCTGGGGAGAAATCACCGCCACGGTGTCGCCCTCCTGCGCCTCAGGGATATCGGTCACATCCACCATGCACATATCCATGCAGATCCGCCCCACCACCGGAGCGAGTTTGCCGTGGAGCAAGAAGGCCGCCTTCCCCGATAAACTGCGGGCGAGGCCATCTGCATAGCCGATAGAAAGTACCGCCAATCGTTGCGCTTCCCGGGTGGTATAGGTGCGGCCATAGCTCACATCCACCCCCGCTGGGAAGGTGCGAATCTGGGAGATGGTGGTATACAGCCGCAACACCGGCTCCAAATCCAGCACCCCGGCCGCGTCACTGCTGGGGCTCAGGCCATAGGTCATAATCCCAGGACGCACCATGTCCATGGCATACTCCGGATAGAGAATTGTCGCGCCGGAATTGCAGCAGTGGCGCACTTCCGGTTCGATGCCCTGGGCCTTGAGATAGTCCAGGGCGTCGAGGAACCGCCGGTACTGTAGTTTGGTATAGGCCACGTCCGCCTCGGCAAGACTGTCTGCCACGGAGAAGTGCATGAATGCCCCCTCCACATGCAGGTGGGGAAGTCGTGCTGCCTGGGCCATCTCCGAGAGCGCAGCCTCGTCGCCATAGGCCGTGAAGCCGATGCGGGTCATACCGGTGTCCAGCTTCAAATGGACATTGAGAATAAAGTTGGTGCCGCCCAGGGCGTCGTTGAGGGCCTGGGCATAGGCCAGGGAGTGTACCTCCTGGGTGAGGTCTAAGTAGATCATGTTCTCGGCGTACATGGCCGGGGTGTAGCCCAGGATCAGGATGGGCGCGCGAATCCCGCCCCGGCGCAGCTGCACCGCCTCCTCCAAGTTGGAAACAGCCAGATACTCTGCTCCCAACTCCACCAGGGCGTGGCTCATGGGCACGGCGCCGTGGCCGTAGGCATCGGCCTTCATCACGCCTAAGAATTTGCAGTCCGGGCCAATGTGGCTGCGGATTGCGTGATAATTGTGGGCCAAGGCGTCCAAGGACACGTCGGCCCAGGTTCTCTTCAGTAGCTTCATGGGTTCCTCCCATAATGTTTTTCAGCCCTCGGGGCCTGGAGCACCGTCCCTACTGGTTCAGCTGAAATTCCGTGATCTCCGCCGTCAAGCAGCGGACGCCGTCGTAGAGAAGTTCTCCCCGGACGGGCAATCCCTCGGGGGACAGCCAGGTCTCCACCGTCAGAGCCTCGTCGCCGTAGCCCACCAGATAGGTGACCTTCTCCAGTTCTCCATCCGCCCCGGAGGCGGAGATGTAAGCACTCACCCAGCTCTCGGCCAATTGCCAGGGAAAGGTGAGCGGGGCAGCATGTCCGTCGGCCAGGGTGCCGAAATCCAAAGACGCCCCGTCAAATTCCACCGTGGCGCCGTCCTGCGAGACAGTGGCGGAGATCCCGGCGATGGTCTCCGGCTCCATAACCGTGAGAGTGGTATCTCCCGCCGTTTTCACCTGGCACGCCAGCGTGAAGGGGTAGACGTGGCCGCCGTAATCGGCGGTGATGGCCGCGGTGAAGGTGCAACCGCCGGCCTCCATTAGGTTGGTGCGCAGGGTCAGAGCCTGCTGGCCTACGGTGCGCTCCTGGGCGGCGCAGCCGGTGAGCAGCACCGCCAGCGCCAGGGAAATCAGGGTTTTTACACGCAAGTTCGATCACATCCGCTCAGGGCAAGAGTCGCGGAATTGCCTCGAGGAAATCGCCGGGCGCCAGGCCATACTGACCAAGCTTATCCGCCGCCAGATCCCCCGCCCGGCCGTGGAGCCACGCCCCCGCTGCCGCGGCCAAAAGCGGTGCAGCGCCCTGGCCGAGCAGCGCCAGAATCACCCCTGCCAGAACATCACCGCTGCCGCCGGTGGCCATTCCGGCATTGCCGGTGCGGTTGATGTAGACACGAGCGCCATCTGTGATGATGGTCTCATGGCCCTTTCGAAGCACCACGGCGCCGCTCTCCCGGGCCAGCGCCATGGCGCCTTCCATCCGGCTCGTCTCCGGCCGCGTCCAAAGGCGGCGAAACTCTCCTTCATGGGGTGTGAGGATCACCGGACAGGCCGCTCCGCGCACTAGATCTATATGCCCGGCCACGGCATTTATGCCGTCGGCATCCAAAATTAACGGACAGCGGCATGCCGCCAGAACCGCCTCTACCACCTGCGTCACCGCAGCGCTCCGCCCCAATCCAGGGCCCAAAAGGCAGGCATCTGCCGTTTCCAGTCGGGCAAGGATCTCCGGCAGGGCCTCTTCGGATAGCTTTCCCGCCGCGTCCGCCAAGGGAAAAACCATGGGTGCATCCAGCTTGGTGGCTACAATGGGGTAAACGGCTCTGGGTACGCCGGTGAAAATCAGTCCAGCACCGGTGCGCAGGGCCGCCCTGGCCGCCAACACCGGCGCGCCGGTATAGCCCTCGGCGCCCGCCAGGATGAGCACCCGGCCATAGTCGCCCTTGTGACTGTCGGCCTTGCGGGGTGGACAGAGCCGGGTGAGTAGAGCGCGGGAGGTGCGGGTAAAAACAGGAACAACGGCCATGGAGAAGCTCCTTTCTGCGCCAAGACGGGCAACGGCGTTTGAAGTATTATACTCCATCAAATTCCTTCTTGCAAGCGCCTGAGAAGTATGGTAGAATATAGGGCGATATGGAAAAAGCGATGATCGAGCTGCCGAAAATCCGGC
>CALXCW010000095.1 GCA_944386905.1 uncultured Oscillospiraceae bacterium | reverse complement strand
AAGCGGGTGGAGTGGAAGCCCATCGAGCACAACGTCTCTGTCTCCCTGGCAGACCTCAACCGTCGCGCCAGCTAAGAAATTACCCCGCCGCCGCAAAACACATAGCCATGTGTTTTGCGGCGGCTTTTGTGCTGCCCAAAACGACACGTTTTTAAACCTTTCCCGGAAAGAATTTCCCGTTGCACCGAAATGATACGACTTTTCCCCCACGCCGAAAATAACCACTTGTGCTTTTATGGAAAATCAGTTACAATAACTTTACCGAATATTTTCCCTCGATTCCCTTGCTGCGTCCGCGCAGCTTTTCTGATGCCATAATAAGGAGGTTCCTCTATGATTCGTCTATCTACAGATCGGGGCCTGATTGCAGTGGACAGCGCCGTCTACACCAACATCGCCGGCCACGCCGCCACCAATTGCTTCGGCGTGAAAGGCATGGTCGTACGCTCCATGACCGATGGTCTGGTGCATCTTCTCCGGCGTGAGGCCATGAGCAAAGGCGTCAAGGTTGCCTTCTGCGAGGACGGCTCCATCGTCATCGACCTGCACATCATGGTCAACCGCGGCGTCAACCTGGCCGCCATCGGCGCATCCATCATCAGCGAAGTAAAATACAACGTTGCAAAATCCACCGGTACTACCGTCAAGGCCGTGAACGTCTATGTGGATTCCATCACTGCGGATTAGTGTGATTTTTCACATGGAGGTGTAATACTGTGATTAAGACCATTGACGGTGCGGCCTACCGGAGAATGCTTCTCTCCGCCGCCGCTTCCATTGAGAGAAATAAAGAGTCCATCAATGAGCTCAACGTTTTCCCCGTGCCCGACGGCGACACCGGCACCAACATGAGCATGACTCTTAACACCGCCGCGCAGGATCTGCGCCGGGCCGACAATCCCACCCTCACCAAAGCTGCGGATATCGCCGCCTCGGCTATGCTCCGCGGCGCCAGAGGTAACTCCGGCGTCATTCTCTCCCTGCTTTTCCGAGGCTTTTCCAAGGCACTCAAGGGGCTGGAGGAGACCGATGGCTTGGGCCTCGCCAGCGCCATCAACGCCGGTGTGGAAGCCGCCTACAAGGCCGTGATGAAGCCTGCCGAAGGCACCATCCTCACTGTATCCCGTCTCTCCGGCGCCGCTGCCGCTGAATTTGCCGCCGAGGACAATACGCTGGAGGCCACCCTGGTGCGCGCCATCGAAGCCTCTAAGGAGGCCTTGGCTGAGACCGTCAACCAGAACCCGGTGCTTAAAAAGGCCGGTGTGGTGGACGCAGGCGGCATGGGCTTTGTCATCATCCTGGAGGGCATGCTTTTGAGCCTCCGCGGCCAGGACGTTGAACCCCCGGCTGAGGGTGAGACCAAGGCCGGCGCCGATTTTGCCGCCCTCACCGATGAGGATATCACCTTCACCTTCGACACGGTGTTCATTGTTCGCAAGACCACCGACAAATCCATCGAACCTTTCCGTGCCTATCTCAGCTCCATCGGTGACAGCCTGGTCATCGGCGAGGATGACGATGCCTTCAAAGTGCATGTCCACACCGATATCCCCGGCGCCGCTCTCACGGAAGCTCAGAAATACGGCACGCTGGAGCTGGCCAAGATCGAAAACATGCGCACCCAGTATGAGGACATGGCCGCCGGGCGCAAACCGCAAAGTACCGATGACTTGGAGGAGCCCGAAGATGCGCCCGCCGTGGCAGCGCCGGAAAAAAAGTACGGCGTCGTCTCTGTCTGTGCCGGTGCCGGCCTTGCATCGGTGTTCAAAGATTTGGGCGTAGACAACATTATCCAGGGCGGCCAGACCATGAACCCCTCCACGGACGATATTCTCAAGGCCATCAACCGCACCCCGGCAGAGGTTGTCTATGTGCTGCCCAACAACAAAAATATCATCCTGGCAGCCGAGCAGACCGTTCCCTTGACGGACAAGCAGGTCATCGTAATCCCCAGCAAAACCGTCCCCCAGGGTATCACTGCCATGCTGAACTTTGACCCCGACTTGGACGCCGAGGCCAACACCGCCGCCATGACCGAGGCCCTCGCCGGTGTGACCACCATGCAGATCACCTATGCCGCCCGGGACTCTGATTTCGACGGCCGGGAGATCCACCAGGGCGACTACCTGGGTCTTTACAACGGCGGTCTGCTGGACACTACCCCGGATCTGGGGCAGCTCCTGGCCGATATGGCTCAAAAAACTGCCGACGCCGGCTGTGAGTTTATCAATATCTTCTACGGCGCTGATATTGTCGAAGATCAAGCCCAGGAGGCGCTGCGCCTGTTTACTGAGCACTGCCCCGGCGCTGAAATCAATCTGCTCTGCGGCGGTCAGCCTGTGTACTACTATTTAATCTCCGCCGAATAATTCCGTTCTTCAGCCGCCGAAGTTTTTTCGGCGGCTTTTTTCGATTCTCTGAACCGTTGGCCCGCCAGGTGCGTATATCCCAGTAGAAAGGTGGTGAGGCCGATGCTCGATCCCTATATTGCCCGGTACGGGCGGCGGCTCTACGGCCTCTGTCGCGCCCTGTGCTCCTGCCGCGAGGACGCCGACGATCTCTACCAGGATACATGGCTCAAAGCGCTTCAGGCCTTCGAGCAATACGATACCACGCGTCCTTTTGAGCCATGGCTCACCCGAATTTGCGTGAACACCTATCGCAGCTATCTGCGGCGACTGTCCAGGAGCCCTTTCCTCCCCTTTCATTCCACCCAGGCCCTGGATGAAGCCCTTCAAGCGGCACCCGTGCCCGAGGCAGCGGATTATCCCGAATTGCGCGCTGCCATCGACCATCTGCCGGAGAAGCTGCGCCTGGTGGTAATCCTCTTCTATTTTGAGGAATTGGATGTGTCCGCCACGGCCGCGGCACTGAACATTCCGCCGGGAACGGTGAAATCGCGGCTCTATCAGGCTCGGAATCGACTCAAGGAGGTGCTGTCCCATGACGACGCCCTATTCTTTTGACGCCTACCCGCCGCCGCGGTGCAGTGAAGCACTGCTCCGAGAGACCCTGGCCCGCCGTCGGCAGCGATGCATCGCCGTCGTGTTGGCGCTGTCCGGTGTGCTGCTCCAATTGGCCGGTATACTTTTGGGTATCCTGCTATGGCCGGATCTGCCCATTCTGGCCATAACCCTGCTGCTCTATCCCCTGCTGGCAGCCGCGGGAGGCGGTGCCATTGCGGTGGTCTATGCCCAAAAGGAGGTGCGCATATGAACTTCGTTGCCATATTTTTTGTGATGATCCCGTTTCTGCTTCTTCTGCTGCTGATCCCGATCCTCATCGGCGTCTACGTCTACCGCGACGCCAAGCGGCGGCAGATGAATGCCGTGGCCTGGACAGCCATCGCCGTCCTGGCCCCCACTTTCATCGGCCTGATTATCTACCTGCTGGTGCGGGGCAATTATTCCGACCTGCTCTGCCCTAACTGCGGTGCAACTGTATCAGCGGAGTTTGTGGCCTGCCCCAAATGCGGTGCGCCCCTCCGGGCCGCATGCCCCAAGTGCCAAGCCCCGGTGGAGCCAGACTGGAAGGTCTGCCCTCGTTGTGCCACGCCCCTTACGGAGCCGCAGCAGCCCGTCACGCCCATCCGGCGCAAGGATAAAGCCCTGTGGAAACTGCTGGCGGTAATTGTTCTTGTAACGGTATTACTTCTGGGACTGATCTTCGTGGCCTTCACAGCCATTTCCGGCCCCGGCTCCATGTCTTTCCAGCCGGTAACCAGAGAGGAATTGGAGGAATACATCACCGAGGAGCAGCTTTCTCAGATTGATTACGCGGTTCAAAGCGCCGAAATGGAGGAAAACCAGGCATGCGCCTTCCGGTATGTCCACGAGGCCGAGAGCGGCAACACCTACTATTTCCTGCTCTACGTTCCCGATGGCGCCGATTCGCCCTACGCCGGCTTCGGCCAGCACACCACGCTCCTGGGTACTACTGTGGAAATCGAGCTTTACCGCACCTATAAAGGCGGCGATTTCTATGCCATCGCCTCCTCGGCAGAGCATCCGCCCAGAATCAAGCTCACCGTCGGTATGCAACGGTATGACTGCCAGATCTGGGACGTGGACTTCAACCCCACACCCTATGTCGTGGAAATCTCCTCCATTCCACCTCTTGACGAGGGTGCCGCACAATGATATGCTGAAGGAAACCATGGAAAGGAGTATTTCCCATGACATTTCAGGAGATGTTCTCCCAGGTCAAGACACTGCTGGCCCAGGCCGATCTCAGCGCCGTACATGAGCATCTTGCCTTCCAGTTCAACATCACCGGCGAGGCCGCCGGAGCCTTTTACGCGGAGGTCAAGGACGGCGTCCTGCACGTGGAGCCCTATACCTACGACGGCTACGACGCGGCTTTCACCTTGAGTGCCGAGACACTCTTCAAAATTGCCGGGCGAAAATTAGATCCGATTCTGGCCGTAACGCTGGGCAAGCTCAAGGTTGACGGAAACATCACCAAGGCACTCAAGCTCAAGGACTTATTGAAATAATTGCAAAACTTCCCCGGAGCCCTGATTTTACAGGGTTCCGGGGAAGTTTTTAACCATCTCACAGGTGCTTGGATTACAGCCGGGCGGCATTCTCGATGTCACCGACCATATACAAAGAGCCGTAGGCCAGCACAACACCCTCGCGCCCAGCCAATTCCTTAGCCAGTGCCACACCCTCTGCCACGGTATCGCAGGCGGTGATGGGCTTACCAAAGCGCTCCAGATAAGCCTTCAGATCCTGGGCAGACAGAGCACGGGGATTGGGCGGCGTCACTGTGACAAACTGGCTGACGTACTGTGCCATGTCCTGATACATGGCACTATAGTCCTTATCGGCCAAGACACCGGTGAGGACGGTGAGGGCTCTCCCGTTCAGGTAGTCTCGGACGTTGTGAACCAATGCCTCGATGCACTGGGGATTGTGACCGCCGTCCACGATGAAGAGCGGATCGCGGGCCACCAGCTCAAACCGGCCCGGCCAGGAAACCGAGGCAATTCCCTCGCGCATGGCCTCGTCGGAGATGATGAGTCCCCGCTCCCGCAGCGCCTTGACAATGGTGAGCACCACGGCGGCATTATAGAGCTGGTGCTTGCCCAGCAGCGGCAGGTGGATCCCCTGGTAGGATCCCCAGTCAAAGACCTGGCCCTCCAGGGAGGCGTCGACCAGGCGGATGCTGTCAAAATCCGCGGGCATCCATTGGGCGCCCACCTCTTTACAGCGAGCTTCGATGACCGCCTCCACCGACGGCTTCTCCCGATAGGTGACGGCAATGGTACCGGATTTGATGATCTTGGACTTCGTCTCGCAGATTTTTTCCAGGGTGTCGCCAAGGAATTCTGTGTGATCCAGACCGATATTGGTGAGCACCGCCACCAGCGGCGAGGCAATCACATTGGTGGAGTCGAGCTCACCGCCCATGCCAACCTCCAGGCTCACCACATCGCAGTGATGGCGCTTGAAGTACTCCATGGCGATGCAGGTCACCAATTCAAACTCTGTGGGATGATCGGCCATGGACTCGGCCAGCGGCTTGACAAACGAAGTGATCTCCGCCAGTTCTTCGTCGGAGATGCACTGGCCATTCACCTGCATCCGCTCGTGGAAACGGAAGATGTACGGCGAGGTATAAAGGCCGGTGCAGTAGCCCGCCTTACGGAGTATATTGGCGGTCATTGCCGCCGTGGATCCCTTGCCGTTGGTACCGGCAATGTGAACAAACTGCAGCTGATTTTGCGGGTTACCCATCTTCTCCAGCAGTTCTCTCGTGCGGCCGAGTCCGGGGATGCTGCCCTTCCAGCAGACAGAGTGGATGTATTCCAGCGCTTCATTGGGTGTCATGGGGAGATCCTTCTTTCCATAAAATCCCCGGGGCGGAGGCTCCACCCCGGGTGTACACGATTACTGCTTGCTCTTCGGCGGCCACAGGCCGATGCTTTGAAATACCTTCGCTCGGAACAGCAGCCGGATAACAACAATATAGATCACCGCAACCACAGCAAACTGCAAGCCGCGGGTGCCGAGATTGAGGAGAAAGCCCTCCATAAAGGGGCCGTTGCTATAATAGACATAGGCCAACGCGGCGCTCTGCCACAGCCAGGAGCCCAAAATTACCGCCGGCAGGATCGTCGCTGCCAGGCGCAGCACTGTGACCTTTTCAGCCAGATACCGGCGGAACAGGCCGCCAAAGACGCCATAAAGAATGGGCGGCAGACAGAAAATGGGATTATAGCCATAGCCGGAGAACAGACAGCCCACCAGATCCGAGGTGAAGCCCACCAGGCCGCCGGCCAAGGGCCCGAAGAGAATGCCAGCGAGAATGGTGGGAATGGCTTCAATGGAGAAGCGGCTATAGGCATTGGGCATCAGGCCCATCAGCCGGGCCAGCACCACCTGCAGCGCCGCCAGCATGGCACAGTAGGCAAGCGTCTTGGTGGTCATGCCACGCTTTTCGCGGGCGGTCATCACAGCAGCGTTTCCTTGTTTAGACATAAAAATAGCCTCCAATCAAGATTTTGGAGGAGGTTGAGTCTCTATATAAAACATGCCAGACCCAAAGATAAGCTGGGCCTCTTGCTTAGGCGGTTGCGAGAACAGCATCGCGGAACGGCGTTCCTTCGCCCGGCGGCAACCTCCCATCCAACCGGTACTTGACGCGCTGTCTCTACTCCCTACAGCATGTATATTGTATGGCTCTATTCTACATGATTTTTTCAAAAATGCAAGGGGCTTGGAGAGATTTTCCGAAGAATTTCTCTCCAAGCCCCCAGGAGGAAGCTCAGTTGCCGAAGCCGTACCAGAAGTCCTCAAAGCCGTCGGGCAGGGTCGGCACTGTGCTCTCATCGTTCTGCTCCGAATCGCCGTAGGTCTCC
>CALXCW010000094.1 GCA_944386905.1 uncultured Oscillospiraceae bacterium | reverse complement strand
TGGCCCTGGAGGAGCTGGGGGAGTGCATCGACCGCGAGACGGATTTGGAGAGCCAGGTGCTGGCCGAGGCGTTAAAGGAGACGGTGGGCCGCTTCGTCGCGGCGCTGCCGCCCCGGGAGGCGGATGTGTTCACGCGGCGGTATTTCTTTGTCGAGGCGGTGCAGGACATTGCCCGGGCCTACGGCCTAAGGCCCAATCACGTCTCCACCATGCTGCGCCGCACCCGGGAAAAACTGCGCCGGTATTTACAAGAGGAGGGGTGGATGGATGAACCGAAAGGATCTCTTTGAGAGTATGGCGGGCATTGACGATGCCATTCTCGAGCGAAGCGAGAGACGGCGCCCTGTCCGGCGGCCCTGGATGGGCGCGGTGGCGGCGGTGCTGGCGCTGATCATCGTGACCACGGCGGCCCTCAGCTCCCTGCGCATGAGCGGACAGGTGACGCAAAGCAATGAGTCGGCCAATACCACAGCCTCCGACTCCGCCGAACCGTCCGGGGAACACACCCCAGCCACGATGCCCGAGCCGGCGGTGGTGACGCTGGCCCAGCCGGACTACCCGGATATGGCGGATTTTCCCCAGTGGACGGACTATGTGGATGCGGCGGGCAACTTCGACATGGAGCGCTATGATGCCGACGAGGCCCTCTGGCGGGCCGATGTGGATGCCCAGCGCCAGGCGGAAGGCTATGCCGACGGCCTGCAGGACTTCTTTGCAGCGGCCATGGCGGAATTTCTTGCCGGGGCCGAGGGAGAAAACCGGGCCATTTCCCCGCTGAACGTCTATTTTTCTCTTGGCATGATGGCGGAGCTGGCTGAGGACGGCGCCCGGCAGGAAATTCTTGACCTTTTGGGCCTTTCCGATCTGGAGGCACTGCGCACTCAGGCCAAGGCGGTGTGGAACGGCCAATACCGCGACGATGGGGCCACGGTGATGCGCTTGGCGTCATCGGTGTGGCTGGACGAGGGGGCGGCGCTGCCCGATACCATCCTTGCGGCCCTGGCGGATACCTACTACGCCAGCGCCTACCGCGGTCAGATGGGGGCGGAGAACTATACCGAGGCTTTCCGCGATTGGCTCAGCCGCGAGACCGGCGGGCGGCTCCAAGAGGAGATTGAGACGGTGACCCTGGAACCCGAGACGGTTTTGGCCCTGGCCACAACGATCCAGTATCAGGCCAAATGGGCTGTGGAGTTCCCGCCCAGTCAGACGGCGGCGGCGACCTTCCACGCCCCCGATGGCGATGTGACGTGCCAAATGATGCACGGGACGTACTTTGGAAATGTCTCCTGGGGAGAGGGCTACCTGGCTGCCGCAAAGCCCCTGGAGAACGACGGCGGCACCATGTGGCTGATCCTGCCTGACGAGGGCGTTGAGATTTCGGACTTGCTCACCGGCGGCGCCCTGGGCCTTCTCTGGGGCGAGGGGAGTGAGAGCAAGGAGATGACCATTCATCTCTCCATGCCCAAGTTTGACCTCACGGCCTCGACGGATCTCATCGAGGGTCTGCGCAGCCTGGGTGTAACGCAGGTCTTTGCCGGGCAGACGCCCATCACGAAGATGCCCCACGCCGTCCGGGTGACGGCGGACGAGGAGGGCGTGGCGGCGGCAGCCTACACGGTGATGGAGTATGAGAGTACCGAGCCGGTGGGGGAGGAGCTGGCGTTTGTGCTGGATCGCCCCTTCCTCTTTGTGGTGACCAGCCCCGACGGCCTGCCGCTCTTCGCCGGCACGGTGCAGCGGCCGTGATCGGGAGATGAGAGGTTGACATAATTTAATCTCGGCCCCAGGCGAGACAGCAGCTCATTGGTGAGGATGCCCGCCTGAGCGGCTACCGTCTCGGCCTGGAGAGCTTCGCAGCCGTCGCGGCCGATGAGGGTAACCACATCGCCGGGGGCGGCGTCGGGGACGGCGGTCACGTCCACCAGCAGCTGATCCATGCACATCCGCCCCACCATGGGGCAGCGCACGCCCCGCAGCAGCACCTCGCCGCCCTGCTGGCTCAGGCAGCTGGGCAGGCCGTCGGCGTAGCCGATGGTCACCGTGGCCAGCATGCGGGCGGTGGCGGGGCGAAAGTCCAGGCCGTAGCCCGCTCCGGCTCCGGCGGGCAGCTCCCGCACCGTGGCGACCCTGGCTCGGAGGGAGAGCACGGGCCGCAGGGGCAGCCGGCGCTGGGGGGCCACGCCGGAGGTGACGCCGTACAGGGCGATCCCCGCCCGGGCAAAGTCGCAGGGCTGGGGCGGCAGATTGAAGATTCCGTAGCTGGCCTGAATGTGGATCCGGCCGGGGCGCAGGCCCTGGCTGCCCATCCAGGCCAGCGTCTCGTAAAAGGCCTGGAGCTGGCCCTGGGTGTAGGCCTGCTGGGCCGGAAGGCGGCAGTCGCTGACACACAGGTGGGAAAAGACGCCCTCGATGGTGAGCCCCGGCAGGGCATAGATCCGGCGGATGGCCGCGCGGTCGCCCACATCCACGCCCAGGCGGTGCATGCCGGTGTCCAGAGCCAGGTGGGCCGTGACGCCCCGGCCCGCCAGAGCCCGGGCGTGGGTCTCGTCGGCGACGGTCTGGGTCAGGTGGTAGCGCCGCAGCACCGGCGCGGCCTCGGCGCTGGTGTAGCCGAGGATCAGGATGAGCCCCTGAACGCCGCCGCGGCGCAGTGCCACGGCCTCGTCCAGCGTGGCCGTGGCAAAGGCGTCCACGCCCTGTTCGGCCAGGCACTGCGCCACCGTCAGGGCGCCGTGGCCGTAGCCGTCGGCCTTGACCACGGCCATCAGTTTGCAGCCGGGGGCCAGGGCGGATTGGAGCACGCGGGCGTTGTGGCGCAGGGCGTCCAGATCGATCTCCCGCCAGGCTCTGTCTGTGAGGTCGTTCATACTTCCACCTTCCTTTCCAGGATTCTGCACGGCTGGGCCACCACCGTGGCGCCGGCGGGAACATCCCGGCAGACCACGGCTCCCGCGCCGATTTTGGCGCCCCGGCCCACGCGGATGCCGCCGATCAGCACCGCTCCGGCCCCCACCAGGCAGTCTGCCTCCAGAGTGGGGGCTTTGCCGTCCACCTCACCGATGGTCACGTTTTGGTAGATCCGGCAGCCCGCGCCCAGGGCGGCATAGCGGGAGATGTACACGCCTCGCAGGCCGTGGGGCAGCGCAGGCGGTGCTTCGATCCGGGCCGTGATGCCCACATAGCCGCCGTGGCGGCGGGCGCCGGACAGCAGCAGCAGCGTATAAAGATCCCGCAGCAGCGGATTTTTCACCCGCTGCCGCCGGTAAAACCTGGCCCAGAAGCGGCCCAGGCCGTTTCCCTGGGCCAATTCCAGGAGGTGTTCGCGCAGCGCCACGGCCCTCACCTCCAGGCGGTGACCACGCAGCCGCCGCCGGTGGGGCAGAGCTGGACGTATCCCGAAGGCAGGCGGCGGGGACGGCGGGGGGCGGTGTAGACGGTGAAGTCGTACCGACCCTGGGTGATGTGCAGAGGTTTGGTCTCGCTGTAGTTCTGCAGTTCCTCCAGGTATTCCTCCAAAGTGAGGCCCAGCTGCGCCATCCGGCGGCTGTGGGGCACGCCCACAAAGCGGAAGTGCCACGGCTCGTGGGCAATGCCGGTAACGGCCTCCTTGCCGGCGGGGTAGCGGAGAATAAAGCCGAAGTCCGCCGCAGCCCGGCGGAAGTCCCCGGCCACGCCGTCCTCAGGAAAGTTGGGCCGGATGAAGTCCAGCTCGCCGTCGCCGAGAAGCCCCAGGTCGATGGCCAGGCCCGTCTCGTGCTCGCTGCACCCGGGCCGGGCCACGTAGCTGTTCGTGAAATCGGGGCCTTCGGCGGCCCAGGTCTCGTCCCAGATGGCCTGCTGCTCGCTGCGGCTGCGATAGCCCGACACGGCGGCGATCCTGCCTCGGCCGCCCACAGAATCGAGCAGGGCATTGAGCAGGGCGGCGGCCCGCCGCTCCAGGAGAATGTGGGGCGTCTCGGGTGTGGCAGGCGCCAGGGGCGGCGGCGTGGTATCGCCAAGGGGATGGGCTGCATTGACCAGCAGCAGGTCGCGGTTTACGGCGGCGCTCATTGCCCTTCCTCCCCGTCTAAAATGGCGTCCAGCAGCTTGTCGAAGGGGAGACCCGCCCGGGCCATCATCTGTGGATAGCGGCTGTGGGCGGTAAAGCCGGGAATGGTGTTCACCTCGTGGAATTTGACCGTTCCCGCCGCCGTGACGAAGAGATCCACCCGGGCAAAGCCCCGGCAGTCCAGCGCCCGGTAGACCGCCTCGGCGGTGCGGCGCACTGCTGCCTCCACGGCGGCGTCCAGCCGGGCGGGGCAGCGGATGGAGGCGGTCTCCAGGGTGTACTTCTCATGGTAGTCGAAGAAGCTTCCGGCCAGCTGTATCTCGTCCACGGCGCCCAGGGTGAGGCGGTGGGTTCCCAGGACGGCGCAGCCCACTTCGATGCCGTCCACGGCTTCTTCCACCAGTACTTCCCGGTCGTAGCGTCGCGCCAGAGCCACGGCGGCCTCCAGACCCGCAGGGCCGGCGAGAGGCGTCACACCAAAGGATGACCCTGCCCGGACAGGCTTGACGAAGAGGGGATAGCCCACCTGGGCGGCAGCGGCGCGGATGGCCTCGGCGCCGGCCTGCTCGTCCAGGACGATTCCCCGCGGGACGGATACCCCCGCGGCGGCTGCCAGGAGATGGGCGCGGTGCTTGTCCATGCAAAGGGTGCTGGCGAGACAGCCGCAGCCGAGAATGGGGATGTCCATAAGCTCCAGAAGCCCCTGGAGGGTGCCGTCCTCGCCGTTCTGCCCGTGGAGCAGGGGAAAGGCGGCGTCGAAGGCCAGGGTTGTTCCGGAGCCGTCCAGCAGGAAAAGGCGGCTGCGGCCGCGCTCCATGGTGAGGGTGCAGGGGACGCAGGGGCCTGCCTCCCAGCTGCCGTCGGCGATGGCCGATACGGGGCCGGAGAAGTAGCGCCAGTCGCCCCGGCGGGTGATGCCCACCGGGATGGGCGTGCAGGCGCCGGGGCGCAGGTGGGTCAAAACGGCGGCGGCGGACTGGAGGGACACGTCGTACTCCGAGGAGCAGCCGCCGAAGAAGATTAGGACACGTTTCATGGAAAAACCTCCGAATATAACAAAATGCCTTGCTTTGATACGTGCATTGTACCAAAGCAAGGCAGAATTTGTTTTAAGAGGGGCTGACGCTTTTCTTGCAGGCGGCTGATAAAAACCTTGCGAAATCCTTACGACACCGGCAGACGCACCGTAAAGCGGATGGATTCGCCCTCGCTTGCGGCTTCGATGGTGCCGCCGTGGGCCTCGACGATCTCCTTGGCGATGGCAAGGCCCAGGCCTGCGTTGCCGCCTTCTGTGCCGCGGGAGGAATCCAGGCGGAAGAACTGCTCAAACATCCGCGAGAGCTTTTCCGGTGGGATGTGGCTGCCGGCGTTTTCCATGGTCAGCACCACCCAACCGTCCTCCACTGCGCCGTGCAGCGTCACGGCGGTGTCGGGGTAGGCATAGTGGCAGGCATTGTTGAGAAGATTGTCAAAGACCCGGGCCAGCTTGTCCGGGTCGCAGACCAGCTTGAGCTGGGGCGGCAGGTGCAGCTCGCAGTGAAGGCGCCGCCGGGCCAAAACCGGCTCAAACTCGCTCTCCAACTGTTCCAGCAGGCGGGTGAGGTCGATCTCCCGGCGCGTAAGTTCCAGATGGGTGAGACTGAAGCGGGTGATGTCGAAGAACTCGTTGATGAGATCTTCCAGCCGCTGTGCCTTGTTCAGGGCGATGTCGGTGTAGCGGCGGCGCAGGGGCTCGGAAAGCTGGGGCTCGTCGCGCAAGAGGGTGAGGTAGCCCAGCACACTGGTCAGGGGTGTCTTGAGGTCGTGGGCCAGGTAGACCACCAGGTCGTTTTTTCGCTGCTCGGCCTCCCGGGCGGCCTGGGCCGTGCGCAGGGCCTGCTGGCGCACCAGATTGAGCTGCACCTCAGCACTTTGCAACGAGGCGGGGAGGCGGATGGGCGTGTCGCTGGGGCTGGCCAGGTCGGCGGCGGCGTCCAGCAGCAGCTGCACGTCCCGGGCCGGGCGGGCGATGAAAAAGTAGCTGATGACCACCCAGCCCACCAGTACCACCACGGCTCCCACAAACGGCAGGTAGTCCCGCACCCAGATCAGGAACATGTACAAAGGCGTGACTTCAGACCAGGTCATGGAGCTGCACACCAGGAGCCCCATGAGCGCCAGCGCGATCACACCGGTCACCCAGGCGGTGAGGGCCAGAAGATAGAGTCCCCAGGTGCGAAGGCCGCTGCGCCGCGCGGCCGGATGCTTGACGTTAGACAATGGTGTACCCCACCCCCCAGACGGTTTTGATAAACTTGGGCCGGCGGCTGTTGTCGCCGAGCTTTTCCCGGAGCCTTGCGATGTGGCTCATGACGGTATTGTTGCTGTCGAGGAACTTTTCTCCCCACACGGCCTCGAAGAGTGCCTCGCTGGAGACGACCTTGCCCTGGTTGGCGCACAGGTGCCAGAGAATGGCGAACTCCCGGGGCGTGAGCTGCAAGGGCTTGCCGTAGAGGGTGCAGCTGTGGGTGGTCTGGGAGATGGTGAGGCCGCGGATATCCAGGGTTTCGGCGGGCTCGGCGCTCTGGTTGTAGCTGAGGTAGCGCCGCAGCTGGGTTTTCACCCGGGCCACCAGCTCCAAGGGGTTGAAGGGCTTGGTGATATAGTCGTCGGCGCCCAGGGTGAGGCCGGTGATCTTGTCCATGTCCTCCACCCGGGCGGTGAGCATGACGATGGGGAAGAGGTGATTGCGGCGGATCTGCTGGCAGAGGGAAAAGCCGTCGAGATCCGGCAGCATCACGTCGAGGATGGCGAGATCCAGCTTGTGCTGCTCCAC
>CALXCW010000093.1 GCA_944386905.1 uncultured Oscillospiraceae bacterium | reverse complement strand
CCGCTGTCGCCCAGCGAGAGAAACTCCGGGTACTCCTGAATAAAGAAAAACCGTTGGCCCTCAGACTGGAGCTCCGCCAACTTCAACACAGCCACATACACCCGGACAATCTGATACCAAGTGGCTCGGCCCACCACCCCGTCCACTGCCAGGGAGAAGATCTGCTGGAAGGCCCGTACCGCCGCCTCGGTCTGGGATCCAAAAATGCCATCCACAGGGTTGATCTTTGGAATGGCCGGATAGTTCTGGGCGATTCTATTGAGGGAAACTTGCAGCACGGTCACCGCAGGGCCGGTGCTGCCCATGCGGAGCGGAGTGCCGGGATAGGATTCGGTGATGCCCTCCATGGGGGCGTTGGTGACGATTTCGATGTCGTCGCCGTAATAGGTGCGGAGAATGTCAAGGTATGACAGTCCCTCCTGCGCCAGTGCCTCTGACCCCCACTGACTGAGGCCGTCACAGATGGAGGTGGTGCCGTTGCAGAACTTGGCGGCCAGAGGCTCCACGGTACCCACCCGCCGGATGTAGCTGCCCACCATCTCATCCACCAGGCGAGAGATATTTTCAAAATAGCTCCGCCCCTTTACAAAGGCCTGATCCTGCGCCGTGGTGGAGGTGATGTCGAAGTCATAGCCGCGGCTGCGGTAAAACTCGGTATAAACACGGTTGAGCGCAAAGGACATGATGGCCAGAATGTTGGCCCGCAGGGCATCCTCGTCCCAGGTGGGGTAAATTTCACTGGAAGCCACGTTTTTGACGTAGTCCGGAAAAGAGACCGTCACGTTTTCCGCCGGGGAACCGGAGGGGCCCAGGTGGACGGTGATGGTCTCAGGGATAATGGGAATGACATTGACCATGGCAAGGCCTCACAGGTTTTGCGGCGACTCCGGCTGGTAGATCACAGCGCCCCGGTCACGGCTTAACGTGGGCAGAGGGATGAGCTGCAAGAGCTGCACTGTCTCCACACCGGGAAACACCTGCACGCCGCTTGCCTCTACTTTTTTATAGCCTGGCGCGTCCACCTGGATGTCCACCACCGCATAGGGCGGCAGGGATGCGCCTGGCTGGAGGCTCTCTGCAAGGTCAGGCGTCTCTACAATCAGCGGCGGCGTCATCCCGCTGGAGTTGGTAAAGAGCAGTGCCAAGAGCTGGCTGCGGCCGTCGCTCAGGCGGCGCGAGAAGGTCACGGGCACCGCGTCCAGCGGCAGCTGGGCGTCGGAGGTGTAGACCCGGGCGATAATCGTTCCCTGTGCGGACAAGTGCCTTCCTCCTTTCAATGGGGCCATAGGGTTAAGTCAAGAACAGTATATGCGCCGCCGCCCTCGGGCGACACCTTGACTTTTGGAAAAAAACTCTGCAAAATGAGAGAGAAAAGGAGGGATCCCCTTGAAGTTTCTCCATATTGCCGACCTGCATCTCGGGCGGCGGCTCCACGACCTCTCCCTCATGGAGGATCAGCGCCATATCCTGAGGCAGATCTTGACCATCGCCCAGGACGAACAGGTGGACGCCGTACTGGTGGCAGGGGACGTCTATGATAAGCCCGTACCTCCGGTGGAGGCCGTGGAATTGCTCGATTCCTTTCTCACAGGTCTCACGGAACTTGGGGCGGAGGTATTTGTCGTCAGCGGCAACCACGACTCCGCCGAGCGGCTGGCCTTTGGCAGCCGCCTGCTGAACAAGAGCCGCGTTCATTTGGCGCCGGTGTTTCGCGGTGCGCCGCCGCCGGTGACGCTTTCTGATCCCTATGGGACGGTGGAAGTGTACCTGCTTCCCTTTGTCAAGCCGGTGCATGTTCGGCGGATCTATGAGGATGAGGAGATTGCCGACTATACCCAGGCTGTAGAAGCGGTGCTCCGCCGCTACAGCCTGGAGGGCAGCGGCCGGCGGGTACTCCTGTGCCATCAGCTGGTCACCGGAGCAGTGCGCAGCGAATCGGAGCTTCTCTCCATCGGCGGGCTCGACAACGTAGACGGCGCTGTCTTTGCCCCTTTCGACTACGTGGCCCTGGGCCATCTCCATCGGCCCCAGTGGGTGCTGCGTCCCACACTCCGCTATGCCGGCGCTCCCCTGGCCTATTCCTTCTCCGAAGGCGACCAGGAGAAGTCCGTTACCGTGGTGGATTTGGGAGAAAAAGGATCTGTGACCATAAAGACTCGTCCTCTCACTCCGCTGCACGCCGTGCGCACCCTCTCCGGCACCGCCGAGGCGCTGCTGGAGGCGCCGGAGAGTGAGAACTATCTGCGCATCGTTCTCACGGAGGCCGATTCCCAGCCCAACGTCTGGGCCAGGCTTAAGCGCCGTTATCCCAATCTGTTGGCCCTGGAATATGGCGCCCGCCCCATCTCAGAGCTGACGCCCCAAGATGCTGCGGCGCAGTCTCTGACGCCCCTGGAACTGATGGAGAACTTTTTCCAAAGCCGCAACGGGAAACCCATGGACACATCACAGCTGGCCCTGGTGCGGCAGCTGATGGAGGAAATCTGGGAGGATACGCTGTGAGACCTTTGACATTGACCATGAGCGCCTTTGGCCCCTACGGCGGCGTGGTAACGCTGGAGCTCTCCAAGCTGGGAGAGCAGGGGCTCTATCTCATCACCGGTGATACCGGCGCCGGAAAAACCACCATCTTCGACGCCATCTGCTTCGCGCTCTACGGAGAAGCCAGCGGTATGAGCCGCCAGCCGGACATGCTGCGCAGCAACTACGCCAAACCCGGCCAGCCCACCTACGTAGAGCTCACCTTCCTCTGCCGCGGCAAGACCTACCAGGTGCGCCGCGCCCCGGAGTATGAGCGGCCCAAGGAGCGCGGCACTGGCTTTACAGTGCAGCGAGCCGAAGCCCATCTGATGTTTCCAGACGAGCGCCAGCCCCTCACCCGCTGGCGGGAGGTAACGGCGGCAGTGACAGAGCTGCTGGGCCTGGACAAGGAGCAGTTTTCCCAAATCGCCATGATTGCCCAGGGAGACTTTCTGCGGCTTTTGCAGGCGCGAACGGAAGATCGCATCAAAATTTTCCGGGAGATCTTCCAGACGGGACGGTATCGGCTGTTCCAGGAGCGGCTCAAGGAGCAGTCGCAGCAGCTCCGCGAGGCATATGTCTCCTTGGAACGGAGCTGGGAGGCAGCGGTTGCCGGCCTCACTTGTCCGGCACAGTCTCCCCATGCTCCGGCGCTGGCCAAACTCTTGGACGGCGGCACACCCCAGGAGGGAATGGCCCTGGCCGAAGCGCTCACTGAGGCGGACAGGGCAGAATTGGCCCGCTGGGATGAGATTTGCCGGCAGCTGGAGGCCGAGAGTCAAACGTTGCAGCAAAAGCTGGGCAGGGCACAGCAGCACGCCCAGGCCGCTTTGGAGCTGGAGCGATCCAAGCTACGGCTTGCAGAGTTTCGCGCCCGACAGACCCAGGCGGAAGCCGAGGCTGCGCGGTGCGCCGAAGCAGCCCCCCGGGAAGCGGCACTGCGCCGGGAAAAGGAGGCTCTGGAGGCACAGCTGCCTCAGTACGCCCAACTGAGCGACGCGGCTGTGGCCGTGCGCCGCCTGGAGCGCAAAGCTGCGGCAGCTCAGGCAGACCGAGATCGGGCAGCCCATCAGCTAGAAGAATTGACGCAGAAGCTTCAGCGCCAGCGCTGCCGCCATCAGGCACTGGCCCAGGCGGGCGGACAAAAAGAGGCGCTGGAGGCCGCTTGCCGCGCGCTGGATCGCCAGGCTGAGGATCTCCGCGGACTGGAGCTTATGGTGGCCCAACGGGATGCGGCGGCCCAGGCAGCCGAGAAAGCCCAGGCAGTCTACCGCGCTGCTGCCGAAGCGGGTCAGCAGGCGCTCTTGGAAGCCCGGCAATTGGAGGCACAATTTCTCGACCACCAGGCCGGCATTCTTGCCCAATCCCTGCAGCCGGGATCACCCTGCCCGGTCTGCGGCAGTCTCATCCATCCCGCTCCCGCCCAACTGTCGCCCCAGGCGCCCAGTCAGGCTGCGGTAGAGCGAAGCCGCGACGCCTGGGAAAAAGCCAGGAACCGGCAGCAGGCAGCCAGCGCCGAGGCAGGCAGCCGCCTGGGCACGCTCCGGGCCGCGGAGCAGGCGCTGGCGCAGCGGGCCCAAACCCTTCTGGGTGTGGAGACGCCGGACACTCTGGCTGATGCCCTGACCGCAGCGCAGCAAGACATCACTGCCCGCCGCGCCGCCCTGGAGCAGGAGCTCCTGGAGGCAGTCCGAGCGGCCCGGGAATGGGAGACGCTCTCTACTGCGATGCCCCAGACCGAAGCGGCTCACAGCCAGGCGCAGACACAGCTGCGCGACAGCGAAGCGACGCTGCAGCAGCGCCTGGTGGAGCTGGCCAAGGCCCAGGTGGCGTTGGCCCAGTTGCGCAGCCGGCTGGAATATCCATCTCAAGCCGAAGCAACGGCACAGATCGCCGCCCGCGCCAGGGAATTGACGGCGCTGGAGCAACAGCGCACCCAGACGGCCGCCGACACCGCGGCCTGCCGGGAGGCTGTGGCCCGGGAGGAAGCCCGAGCCGAAGCGCTCCTGGCTCAGCTGCCGCCGGAGAGCACGGAGACGCTCACAGCGCTGCAAGCGGCCCGGCTACAACTGGAAAACGAGCGCGCCGAGGCTCAGACTCAGCGCGACAGCGCTGCGCTGCGCCACAGCGCCAATGGCCGAGCGCGGCAGGCCATGGCCGAGCTGGCGCAGGCGCTAGAGCAGACAGGCAGAAAATGGCAGTGGGTCAAGGCGCTGGCCGACACCGTCTGCGGCACCCTCTCCGGCCAGGAGAAAATCACGCTGGAGACGTATGTGCAGATGACCTGCTTCGACCGCATTCTCGACCAGGCCAACGTCCGACTTTTGGAAATGACCGGTGGGCGCTACCGGCTGTGCCGCCGGGCGGCCCAGGGGCAGCGGAGCCAGACGGGTTTGGAATTGGACGTCTTTGACCGTTTCAGCGGCACAAACCGCAGTGTAATGAGCCTCTCGGGCGGTGAATCCTTTCAGGCATCCCTGTGCCTGGCGCTGGGCATGTCCGACACGCTGCTCCCTGCCGGGGCGGTACGGCTGGACACGCTCTTTGTGGACGAGGGCTTCGGCTCCTTGGACGAGGAGACGCTTTCCAAGGCGTTGGAAGCCCTACAGCATCTCTCCCAGGGCAATCGCCTGGTGGGCATTATCTCCCACGTGGAGCTGCTCAAACGGACGGTGGAAAAACAGATCCGTGTGCGCCGCCTGCCTGGAGGCGAGAGCGACGCGGCCATATTCCTGGAGGAATGAGTTCTGCGGAATTTTGTCGAATCTTGTCGAAAGTCGTCGATTTAGTTGTGACTGTGCCGATAAACTCCGGATTATGTCGGATAAAAACTGTTGAAAAGATTGGATAATTGTGTTAAACTTGTGCTATCGCGGCGATAGGTAACACAGTGTTCCTTCGGCATCGGTTTCCGGGAGAGCCGGCGCCTTAGAAACACGGAAACGGCTGGGTCGTTTCCCCACACACTTCAATCTATCTAGGAGAGGACTACATCAAAATGGATCAACCGAGGAGAATTTTGATCGCCGACGGCAGCGAAGAGTTCTGCCAGAGGCTCAAGGAATCGCTGGAGCAGGTAACTGGCTGGGAAGTGGCCGGCACAGCCTGCGATGGTCTCCAGGCCGTGGAAAAGCTGGAGCAACTGAAGCCGGATATCTTGATTTTGGATCTGCTGCTGCCCCGGCTGGATGGCATTGCGGTGCTGCGCAAAGCCGCCGTGCTGGAGCAAGTACCTGTGAGCATGGTGCTCACGGGATTTCTCACGGAATACGCCGCTAACACAGCCGCAACCCTGGGCGTGCGGTATTTTATGGCCAAGCCCTGCCGGTTTGATGCGGTAGCCGAGCGCTTGCAGGAGATTTTGCAGGCGGAACGAGAAAAGGGTGATGCTCTCAGACGCCGCACCCAGCCCAACATCGAGGCCATGGTGACCTCTGTGATTCACGAGATCGGTGTGCCTGCCCACATCAAGGGCTACCAATATCTGCGCGAGGCTATCAAGATCGCTGTGGGAGATATGGAGGTCATCAACGCCATCACCAAGGTGCTCTATCCCCAGGTAGCCAAGACTTTCTCCACCACTCCCTCGCGGGTGGAGCGCGCCATCCGTCATGCCATCGAGGTAGCCTGGGATCGAGGCGATTTGGAGACGCTTCAGCGGTTCTTCGGCTATACCGTCTCCAACTCCAAGGGCAAGCCCACCAACTCTGAGTTCATCGCCCTGATTGCCGACCGACTGCAGCTGCAACTGCGAGACATGGAAAAAACTGCCGCAGCCAGCCACTGAGCCCAAACTCAAAACAGCCCCACGGGATCAGAAAGATCCTGTGGGGCTGAGTCTTTTATCTATCACATATCCCTTTATTTCGTTCCGGCTCCCATAGACAGGCGCCGCCGGTGGCAATGACCTGCTTATACCAATAGAAGGACTTCTTGGGCCGGCGGGCCAAAGTGCCGTGGCCTGCATTGTCCTTGTCCACATAGACAAAGCCGTAGCGCTTTTTCATCTCGCCTGTGGAGGCGCTCACCAAATCGATCCAGCCCCAGGGCGTATAACCGATCATATCCACGCCGTCCTCTTCCACAGCCAGCATCATTTCGCGGATGTGTGCCGAGAGATACGCAATGCGGTAGTCGTCCTGAATGGTGCCGTCGGACTCTAAGGTATCCACAGCACCCAGACCGTTTTCCACGATGAACAAGGGCTTCTGATAGCGGTCATAGAGCTCGTTCATGGTAATACGAAGGCCCAGGGGATCAATCTGCCAACCCCACTGGCTCACTTGCAGATGGGGATTGCGCAGGGAGTGGATGACGTTGCCGCCGGTGGTCTCGCCCACGTTGGGGTCGGCACTGGTGAGCCGAGAGGTATAGTACAACCAACCGAGATGGCTACCGGGAATACAAAAGCGATCCAAAGGTCTGTGCCAACTGTCCCAGCAGAGAGAA
>CALXCW010000092.1 GCA_944386905.1 uncultured Oscillospiraceae bacterium | reverse complement strand
GCCCCGATGTGGATTTGACCCGCGGCATGCTGGTGACCATCCTCTATCGTCTGGAAAATGAGCCCGCCGCCGGTTCCTGCCCCTTCTCCGACGTGGCCAAGAATGCCTACTATGCCGATCCCATCGCCTGGGCCGCTGCGCATGAGATTGTCACCGGCTACAGCGAGACGTCCTTCGGCCCCAACGATCCCCTGACCCGGGAGCAGCTGGCCACCATCCTCTATCGCTATGCCCAGTACAAGGGCTATGACGTCTCCGTGGGCGAGGACACCAACATCCTCTCCTACAAGGACTTCGATGAGATCCACACCTACGCCATCCCCGCCATGCAGTGGGCTTGCGGCGCCGGTATCCTCCAGGGCAGCAGCGGTGCGCTCCATCCCACCGCCACCGCCACCCGCGCTCAGGTCGCGACGATCCTGATGCGCTACTGCGAACAGTAATCTATCCCAAACGCCAAGAGGGGCGCGGTTCCAATGAACCGCGCCCCCGTTTGGAGTACAGCGTGCGATTTCCGGTGCCCATCCCTGGAAATGGCGTTTTTTTCGCCGCTACGGCTCCGCCAGGGGCAGAAAGAGTGTAAAGGTGCTCCCCTTCTTCTCCTGCGAGGCCACCTCCACCGTGCCGCCGTGCTCGATGGCGATGGTTCGCACCAAAAACAGTCCCAACCCCTGGCCGGAGCCGTCGCTGCGGCGGGTGAAGCCGCGTTCGAAGAGGTGCGGAAGATCCGATGGCGCAATTCCGGGGCCGGTGTCGGCCACGGCCACTGCGGCCATGGCGTCCTGCCGGGTCAGGCTGAGGGTAATCCGCCCGTCCTGGGGCGTAAAGGAAGCGGCATTATAGCAGAGGTTCTCCAGCGCCGCCTGAAGCCGCAGCGGATCGCCCGACACCCACAGCCGCTCCCGGGGCAGGTGCAGCCGGAAGTTCGCCCCGGAGAGCTCCACATCAGGCCGATTCGTCTCGTAGAACGTCTGGAGAAAATCGTTGAGGCACAACGGCGTCTCTCCTTCTGCCTTTCTCTCTCCCCGGGAGAACTCGTGCAGCAAATCCAGCCGCTCACCCACGGTTTCAGCCCGCTCGTTCAGCGCATCCAGATAGGCGGCTGTCTCGTTGTCCAGCGCCACGCCGCCCTGGCGCACCAGCGCGGCATAGTTCCGCAGCGCCGCCAGGGGGTTCTTGAGGTCATGGATGAGGCTTTCCAGCAGCTCCCGCCGCTCTTGAAGCAGCCGCTCCATGCTGCGGGTCTTGCGATCCACTTCCTCACGAAGTTTTAGACTCAGCCGCTGGTTCTCCTGGGCTGTCAGCACCCAGCGGCGCATCATCAGCGCCGCGAACCCCACTACCAGGACAAAGCCGCCGTATTCCTCCGGCCAGGCGCCGCGGATGGGCTCGAGTCGGTTCGCCAGGATCACCGTGGCTGCCAGGGAGAGGCCGTAAAAGCTGGTCGCGCACAGAAGATGCTGCTCCAAATTGTGCCCATCTCTGCCGGGGCAGGTCGCCAACATCAGGCCCAACCCTACCGCCAGCTTCCAAACGAAGAGGATCGAGCCGTAGGCATCTACGAATGACGGCGCAGCCGGAAGCACCAGCAGCGGAAACACCACCGTAAAGGCGCAGAGCCCCACCGAGGCCGGGATCGCCAGTCGGCGGTAATACCACCGGACTGCCAAGCCTGTAATCTCTCCGGCCAGCACCATGGCGCACAGCAGCACCAGGTTACCGCTCAAATCCTCCAGGGCGTAGAGCAGCCGCACCGACGGCGCGCCCAGCGCCCGAAGGAAGGGATAGGACACCCGTACCGCAAAGGCCAGGCACAGCCAGCCCATCCAGCGGATCAGCCGGTCGCGGCTCACAGCCCAGAGCACCAAATGATAGAGCGCCAAGGCCAGGGCGGCAAAGCACAGCACGCCGTACACCGTCAGCCGGGCAGCAACCATCTGTGCCACTGCCGCGCTCGTCCCCAGGGCCGGGGGATAGTACATGCCGGAGTAGTAGTGAGAGTAATTGGCGCACTGAATGATGATCTCCGTCTCTGCCTCCATGGGGAAGGCGTAGACCCGATCGGCCACCAGCGGCATATAAGGTGTGAGACTTCCCTGCTGCCCCAGCAGCCGACCGTTGACATAGATTCTCCCGGCACAGAGCAGCTCCGGCAGGTACAGCGCCGCCATGGCCGCATCACCGCTGTTTTCCAGAATGATGCGGTAGGTGGCGACGCCGTAGGGGCTGCCCAGGTAGGGCGAAAAATTGGCTATCTCCCCGATGTAGAGAATTTCGGCGTCGCCGGTGTCGATATCCTCCGGTGTCAGGAGCTGACCGGGGTAGAACTCCCAGCCGTCCACCAGAAAGGCCACCTGGTCGAGATCGGCCTGCACCGTGGCTCTGCCCGCCGTGGCGGGCAAGGCGGCGGTATATTTGTTGTCCACTTGGTAGAGCAGGGCATAGAAACCCACGCTCACCGCCAGCATCAGAGCGGTGAGCAGCAGACTCCATTGAACGCGCTTGGTCATAGGCAGGCCCTCCAAATCTCACCGTGGCCGGACACAGCGGCTAGCGCACCCGGAAGCGATAGCCTTTGCGCCGCACCGTCTCGATGTAGTGCATGCCGGGGCATAGCTGCTCCAGCTTTTGCCGCACCCGGGCGGCACAGACCTGGATATTGTGAAGGCCCTGATTGATCGGCGCGTTCCACACCCGGTCGTAGAGCTGTTCATAGGAAAAAACCTGGCCGGGGTTGCGGGCC
This sequence comes from uncultured Oscillospiraceae bacterium, assembly GCA_944386905.1. Lineage (GTDB taxonomy): Bacteria > Bacillota > Clostridia > Oscillospirales > Oscillospiraceae > Avoscillospira. The sequence goes on along the minus strand of CALXCW010000092.1, from coordinate 4,313 downwards.
AGGAAAGCCAAAAGGTCAAATTCCAAGGCGGTGAAATTTCCTGCGACGCCGCCATAGCGGACTTCCCGCAGGCCCAGATCGATCTCCAGCTCGCCGCAGCGGAGCACCTCTCCCACCTCGGTACTTTTACGCCGGTCAATCCGCAGCCGCAAGCGCAGCTCCAGCTCCACCAGGGAGTAGGGCTTGGCCAGGTAATCGTCGCCCCCGGCCATTAGACCGCGGATGCGGTCGTCCGTCTTGGCATAGGCCGAGAGGAAGATCACCGGCACCCGGCTCACCTCCCGGAGGCGGCGGCACACGCTCACACCGTCCATGCCCGGCATGTCCACATCCAGCACCACGGCATCCAGGGCAGCAGTGGCAGCGATTTTGAGCGCCTCGGTGCCGCTGGCAGCCAGATAGACCGTATAGCCCAGCTTTTTCAGATACGTCTCATTGGCCCTCTGAATATGGGGATCGTCGTCCACCAGTAAAACGCGGTGCATCCCACCACCTCCTGCCGAATCTTGTAACTATCATACCATATTTCGCCCCTTCTAAAAATCACTGGGACGTCACTTTTTTCGTCCCGGCAGCAAAAAGCCGATGTGCAAGCTGGCACATCGGCTTTTTGCGGGGAACTCAGCCCCACAGGGCCGTGAGCAGGGGGATGACCTGCTTTTTCCGCGAGACGATGCCGGGGAGGAAGCAGGCATGGTTTTTGAGCTCTGTGTTGAAGGCCTGGCGGAAGATGTCCTCGTCGCCCAGATAGATGAGATGGGAACCCTCGGCCAGAACGTCGGTGAGCATGAGGATCATCACGGAATAGTTGCGCTGCTCCATGAGCTGCTGCATCACCGCGAGGAACTCGCCCTGGCGCGTCATGAGCTTTTCGGAGTCCACGCAGGTGATCTGGCTGACGGCCAGATAGTGCTCCGCGATGTGGAAGTCCTTGAAGTCGGTGAGAATCAGCTCCTCGGCTGGCTTGGAGAAGTTGCTGCTCTCCGAGAAGATGAACTGGCCCAGCTCGTCCAGGTTGAGCCCGGCGATGCGGGCCATGCGCTCGGCCATGCGGTGATCCCGCTCGGTGCAGGTGGGAGATTTGAACATAACCGTATCCGAGACGATGGCCGCCGCCAGGAGCCCTGCCAGCTTGCTCGAGGGCATCAGCCCCTTCTCCTGATACATGCCCGAGATAATCGTGGCGGTGGAGCCCACCACCTCGTTGCGGACGTAGATGGGCTGGGCAGTCTGGATATCGGCCAGGCGGTGGTGGTCGATGATCTCAACGATCTCGGCCTGGTCGAGCCCGCGCACCGACTGGGCGGCCTCGTTGTGATCCACCAGCACCACCCGCTTGCGCCGCGGGCGCAGAAGATGGAACCGGGAGAGGGTGCCCACGACTTTTTCATTCTCGTCGAGAATGGGATAGTTGCGGTGGCGGCTCTTGGAGACTACCTCCTGGACATCGTCGAGGAGGTCGTCCAGATGGAAGCACTCCAGACCGTCCCGGCGGCAGATGCGATCCACGGGGATGGCGTGGTAGATGAGCCGGGCGGTGCGCACGGCATCGAAGGGCGTGGAGATAATACAGGTGCGGGTAGGGATCTTTCGAAGCTCCTCAGGGAACTCAGCCTGGCAGATAATCAGGCAGCTGACGCCCTCCTCCATGGCGCGCTTCGCCATCTCCGGCTGGTCGCCGCAGATGACGATGGCGTCCTGGCCGTGGAAGAGGAGGTTTTCCCGCGTCTGGGGCAGGGCGATACACACCTCGCCGGAAACCACGTCCACCAGGTTGCCGGTCTCGTTGAGAATCTGTCCCTCCAGCACGCTCAGCAGATTGAACACCGGAATCTGCTCGGCCTGGGCGCCGGAGGTGACCTCCATGTCGAAGTCTGCGATCTCCGAGGGAGAGACCATGCCGTAGAGGTGTCCCTCCTCATCGGTGACAGGGATGCCGGGAATGTTGTGATTGGCCTGGAGTGCCTCCCAGGCCCGGGCGATGGTCACACCGGCGCCCAGTGCCGGGGGTACGTCGTAGTCCAGGTCGCGCACCTGGGTGCGCATATTGCTGATGAGCACCGGGGGCTGAAAGTCAAAGCGCTCCAAAATGCGATGGGTTTCGTCGCTGATGTGGCCCAGCCGGGCCGCCACAAACTCCCGGTCGCCCAGGGAATTGCGCAGCGAAGCATAGGCAATGGCGGACACGATAGAATCGGTATCCGGGTTGCGGTGGCCGGTGACATAGATGGGATCCAAATGCCTCTCCTCCTTTTCGAAGAATAGTATATCACAGATTTCCACAATGCGATATACTATCGAATAGAATTTACTCTGCCGGGCACTCCTTCTTTCGGCAATCGGTATATCAAATATTTTCCGAATGTGATATACTATTCAAGAAAAACCCCTTTGGAGGTAACCAAGATGCTGCAAGCTCTGGCCGCGTTCCTGGCCGAAAGTCCCACCTGCTACCACGCCGCCGACGCCGTCCGGCGCCGGTTGGATGCCGCCGGCTTCTCCCCCTGGGCGCCCGGCGCCCCCCTGCCCGGCAAATCCTTCTACGCCATGCTGGGCGGCACGTCCCTGCTGGCCTTCCGCCTGCCCGAGGGCAAGCCCACCGGCTTTTCCATCACTGCCAGCCACTGCGACTCTCCTTGCTTTAAGCTCCGCACCGGCGCCGAAGAGAGCGGCGGTTACACTCGCCTGCGCTGCGAGCGCTATGGCGGCATGCTCCCCGGCAGCTGGCTCGACCGGCCTCTGGGGATCGCCGGACGGGTGCTGGTACGCACCGACCGCGGCGTGGAGGCCCGGCTGGTGGATCTGGGGCCTGCGCAGGTCTTGATTCCCAGCGTCGCCATCCACCTCAACCGCGAGGCCGGTTCCGGCGCAAAATTCGACTTTGCCCGGGATTTCTACCCCCTCTACGGTCTCACCGGCGGACAAGCCTGCCTGCAGGACGCACTGGCTCGGGCTGCCTGCTGCGATCACGCGGACATCCTGGCCTCGGATCTCTTCGTCTACAACGGCCAGAGGGCCTACGTCTGGGGGGCGGCAGACGCCTTCTTCACCGGGCCGCGGCTGGATGACCTGGCCTGCTGCTTTGCCTGTCTGGAGGGGTTCCTGGAGGCCGAAGCCAGCTCCGCCGTTGCGGTGCTGGGCATCTTCGACCACGAGGAAATCGGCTCCGACACCCGCCAGGGCGCAGGTTCTGCCTTCCTCTCCGATACCCTCCGGGCCGTCACCGAGGCCCTGGAGCTCTCCATCGGTGAGCACCGGCTGCTGCTGCAACATAGCTTTTCCCTCTCCTGCGACAACGGCCACGCCGTCCATCCCAACCACCCGGAGCTGGCTGACGCTGCCCAGGCTCCCCAGCTGGGCCAGGGCGTGGTGGTCAAGCATTCTCCCCGCTACGCCACCGACGGCATGGCCGAGGCCGTCTTTGCCGAGATCTGCCGCCGCGCCCAGGTGCCGCTGCAGCACTACGCCAACCGCCCAGACCAGCCCGGCGGCGCCACTCTGGGCAACATCGCCGCCACCAAGACGCCGGTGCTCACCGTGGACATCGGCATGGCGCAGCTTTCCATGCACGCCAGCCTGGAAACCATCGGCGCCGCCGACCTGGGTCATTTCGTCCGCGCCGTGGCGGCATTCTACGGCGCATCCATCCACGCCGCCGGCGACTATATCGCCGTGCAATGAGAGAAGGAGGGTTTTCCCATGGCCAGCTATATCATGGCGCTGGACGCCGGCACCACCAGCAACCGCTGCATTCTCTTCAACCGCCAAGGTGAAATCTGCGCCATGGCGCAGAAGGAGTTCACCCAATTCTTCCCCCACCCCGGATGGGTGGAGCACAGCGCCCAGGAGATCTGGTCTACCATGCTGGGCACCGCCGTGGAGGCCATGAGCCAGGTGGATGCCAAAGCCGATCAGATTGCCGCCATCGGCATCACCAACCAGCGGGAGACCACGGTGGTCTGGGATCGCAACACCGGCGAACCGGTGAGCCGAGCCATCGTCTGGCAGTGCCGCCGCACCGCCGACTACTGCGACGCCCTCAAGGCCCGGGGGCTCACCGACGCCATCCGGCAAAAGACCGGCCTGGTGGTGGACGCCTACTTCTCGGCCACGAAGCTCCGGTGGATTCTGGAAAACGTGGCCGGAGCCCGGGAACGGGCCGAGCAGGGTGAGCTGCTCTTCGGCACCGTAGAAACCTGGCTCATCTGGAAGCTCACCGGCGGCAAGGTGCACGTCACCGACTATTCCAATGCTTCGCGCACCATGCTCTTCAACATCCACACCCTCACCTGGGATGAGGACATCCTCCGGGA
>CALXCW010000091.1 GCA_944386905.1 uncultured Oscillospiraceae bacterium | reverse complement strand
TAGGGGTCGGTGGCGATGATGCTCTGGGGAATCCAGCCGTGGATGTCCAGCCGGGTCAGGAGCCACACCAGGAACTTGGAGAGGAAGCGGGGCATCTTATTGAGAATATTCATGGCATCGGTGGAGGCATCCACCTCGCCGGCCTTGCGGCATGTGGAAATCTGCTTATAAAGGCTTTGGTGCAGGCTCTCCAGGGTGCTGTCCTCCTTGGCGTGGAGGAAGGCCAAGGCTTCCTCACCGGTGTCGGAGAAAATCTTCTTCACCACAAAGGCAGCGGAAACGCCGTTGCGCTGGTATGTATTCTTGTTGGCGATGAAGCGGTTAAGCTTGGGCCGCAAAACGATGGTCTTTAAAAGCGCAGCCACCACCAGATGGAACATCGTGTACTTGAACTCCGGATTTCCGGCATTTTTTTCGGCAAGAAAAGCGTTGATATTCGTTAAATCCACCGTTTCCGCAATATACGCCTCATTGTCACAACGATTAGGGTAGATCAAGGGCGTAATAAAATGCATGGAATCGAGATCCCGCAGCAAATAGCCGTCCTTACGGTCGCCAAAACGGCGTTTTTGTTTCTCCAAATTTCTCACACACCTTCAAAAAAATCAAATTCTCCCTCGGAAATCTCTTGGTATTATATCAGTCCGTCGTAGGCATGTCAAGGGAGGGCGCACCACGGCAGGCAGTGTTGGCGACAACAGCCGCTGTGGCCGCAATCCACAGCAACAGTGTCCCAAGCAGTCTGGAGAAGGAAGTGGTTGGATTTCTCCAACGCAACAAAATAAAAATTTTGTTGCGTTGGAGAGAAGGTTGTGATATAATCAAGCTGTACATGGCCCGCCTGGGGCTTGTTGACCGCTGTGCGGCAGAGCTCCTGACGGGCAGCGTTTATCTCGATTGGGAGGCTTTTTCATGGCACGTTACGACGACAGCCCACAGATCCTTCGGGATTTTCTTTCCTATCATGAGACCATCAAAGGTCAATCCGCCAAGACCATTCAGGAATACTATCTTGACCTGCGCATGTTCCTGCGTTTTATGGCGCTGGTCAAGGGTGAAATGCCCTATGACACCGACCTCAATTCCATTGACATACGTTTCATCGATTTGAAATTTATCGCCTCCATTACCGTCTCTGATATCTTTGATTTTCTCTCATACCTCGCCAACGACCGCACCAGCGAGCACGCCGCAGATCCCGGCATCGGCACCGCTGCCCGTGCCAGAAAGCTCTCGGCCATCAAGTCCTTTTATAAATATCTCAACCACTCGAAGCTGTTGGATGAAAACCCCGTCCAGGATCTGGAATTTCCCAAGATCCGCAAGTCTTTACCCCGATATCTCACCTTGGAGCAATGCACCCGCCTGCTTCAGGCTGTGGACGGGCCCAACGCTGAACGGGACTACGCCATCTTAATGCTCTTTCTCAACTGCGGCATTCGCCGGGCGGAGTTAGTGGGCTTAAACCTCACCGACGTCTATGAAGATCGCATCCGCGTGGTGGGCAAAGGTAACAAAGAGCGCATCGTCTACATGGGTGCTGCCTGCAAGGCCGCCATCGATGCGTACCTGCCCCAACGCAACAAAATCATACTCACCGACAACCGGGCTCTCTTTGGCTCCCGAGATAAAAACCGCATCAGTGTCAGCGCCGTCCACCGTCTGGTAAAAAAGCACCTGCTGGCCGCCGGGCTGGATGTGAACCAATTCTCGGCCCACAAGCTCCGCCACACCGCTGCCACGCTGATGCTCTCCCACGGCGTGGACGTAAAAACTGTCCAGGAGGTGCTGGGTCACGAGCACCTCAACACCACCCAGATCTACACCCACATTGAAAACACAGAGCTCAAAATCGCCGCCGAGGCCAATCCACTGTCGAAAATTAAAAAAACATAGCCCCTCTCCCCTTTTCCCCGGTTATTTATAACATAACCCCGCCGCATCGAATATGCGGCGGGGTTTCCTTATGAATACGTTCAAGCGCGTGGATGGTATTTATGGTAAACCGATTTGAGATTCTGCTTGACCAGCTGGGCGTAAATCTGCGTGGAGGAGATATCACTGTGGCCCAGCATCTCCTGGATGGAACGCAGATCCGCGCCATTTTCCAGCAGGTGCGCTGCGAAGCTGTGGCGCAGCGTGTGCGGTGTGATATCCTTGTCGATCTGCGCCTTTTCCTGATAGTACTTGATGAGCTTCCAGAACCCCTGACGGGACATACGTTCGCCGGAGACATTGACGAACAGCGACGGCTCCAGCGGATCCGCCACCATCTTGGGCCTGACATCTTGAATGTAGTCCGTCAGAGCCTTTACAGCTGCGGGATAGAGCGGAATGATGCGCACCTTGCCGCCGGAGTCACAGCGGATAAAGCCGCCTGGAAGGTTCACGTCGGTGAGGTTCAGATTGATAAGCTCACTGACACGGATGCCTGTAGCGTAGAGCAGCTCCAGCATAGCCTTGTCCCGGTAGCCCTTGAGGTCGGTGCACTTGGGTTGCTCCAGAAGGAGCTCCACTTCCTTGCCCGTGAGGATCTGCGGCAGCTTCTTCTCCGCCTTCTCCACATGGATATTTTCCACCGGGTTGCTGTCCTTCTTGCCGCAGGAGACGGCATAGTTATAAAAGCTCTTCAGCGACGCCAAACACCGCGAAATCGTGGCGGCGGACTTGCCTCGGTCGTGGAGAGCCGACATGTAGTTACTCACGGCAGTGCGGTCGACGTCCAGCACCGACAGGCAAAGCTCCTGCAGATAGGAGGCAAATTGGTGGAGGTCGCGCATGTACGACGCCACGGTGTTACCCGAGGCGTGCTTGGTCTGCACCAAAAAGTCCTCATATTCTTCCATAATCTCAGCCATAGTCTTTATCCTCGCATGGTTTCCGAAGTTCCGCGGCGGGCACCGTGCATCTGCGACACCCAGCGGCAGAAAAAATAAAAAAGCGGCAGAAGCAGAACGCCGCGGAGCATGGGCAGCTCCGGTGAAAGCCCAGCCGCAAAGCAGGCAGAAAAACAATAGGCCATGAGACACCCGCGAAAGAAGATGATCAGGGGCAGCAGCCGGTGGCCAAAGGGAAACATTCCAACGGCCAGCACCACCAACAGCGGCCGCAGCAGCGCCGCCACAGCGCCGGGGCCAGAAAACGCGCCGGAGAGAGCCGCGCAATAGTCCCGCAGCCACAGGCTTTGGGACTGGGCAATGCAGCGGAAGAGAAAAATCCCACATATGGTGCCCAGAAAAAAGAAAAAGAGAAAAACGATACTAAATACGGCATTCTTGCATTTGCGAGGCTCCATATCCATCCCCCTCCTAATGAGAGACTATGAAGTCAGGAACGCCGATAGCACCGGAAAAAGCTATGAAATTGGATTATTTCTACCGTGGGAAATAATCAAGTGTAGATAATATATAGCAATTCCGTCGGGAATTCAAGGGAAATTCGCAAATTCAGAAATTTTTGTCAATTATGCTAAATATTATGTAAATAAATTTATGTAAACTACGAAACCAGTACCCATCCCGGGAGCCAGAAAAACGCGCTCCAGCCACAACATTTGGTGTGGCGGAGCGCAATCGGCGCCCAAATATAGATTTGAACAGAAAGCTGCATTTTTGAAATAGAAATGTAAATATAATTTACAATACAGCAAAATGACGGAGCGCCTTCATCTGCGGTTGCGACTGGGCGGCCGCTTGGCCAGGAGTCCTGCCACCGCAGCACCTGCCACCGGCAGAGCCAGTCTCCAGTCAATGGCAATGGGACTGTCGGAGCAGGCTGCCAGATGCACCAGCAGCGACACGCCCACATAGCCCGCAGCCATGGCCAGGGCCAGGGGAAGCTTGCGCTGCGGCGCCGGCTTCACCGCCAGATAGCAAGCCAAAAACAACCACACCCCCGGCAAAACCGCCGCCAGAAACTGCGCTGTGTTCCACTCGACGGTCTCCCAGAGTACCAGCTTGGCCAGCAGCGCACAGCCCCCCATGCTTAGCGCCAGCGCCCCCAGTGTCAAGCCCACGGTTCGCCCCAGGATACCGCCCTTCATTTTCTTCATGGCACTCCCTCCCTTCTGTCCCAGCTTATGCCGCCCTTGTCCTGCGCATGCCCCGTATTTCCCCGCCCTTCGAAGGGCCGAACTTCGCCGGGCATGCCAAAGGCCGCCCCTTTCGAGGCGGCCTTAGATGGTCATTATCAGGAGAGTTTCAGATCTCCTTCGCGTATCCAGCCCACTTTGCGCAAAATCGAGCCGAAGAGCCAGCACAGTACCGCCGGCAGCACAAAGCAAATCAGCACCAGGCCTGCCCAGTCCCAGGCGGTGATAGCCGTTTTGACGTCTGCTTCGATGTCGCGGAGCCAACCGGTGTAGACGCCAATCTGTCCTACAAAGCCGCAAGTGCCCATACCGGCGGCCACGGAATCGCCGTTCATCTCCAAATGGAACAGGCACGTCGCCAGCGGGCCGGTGATGGCTGAGGTGAGAATGGCCGGGATCCAAATTCTGGGGTTCTTGACGATGTTGCCCATCTGGAGCATGGACGTTCCGATGCCCTGGGACACCAATCCACCCCATCTGTTCTCCCGGAAGCTCATCACCGCAAAGCCCACCATCTGCGCACAGCACCCCGCCACTGCCGCACCGCCGGCCAGGCCGGCAATGGAGATGGCATGGCAGATGGCGGCGCTGGAGATGGGCAGCGTCAGGGCAATGCCCACCAGCACTGAGACGATAATGCCCATCCAGAAGGGCTGGAGCACCGTGGCCATGTTGATGAGGGTGCCCACAGATTTGGCCGCCCGGCCGATGGCAGGCGCCCACCACATGGACAGCGCACAGCCCAGGAGGATGGTGACCAAGGGCGTCACCAGCAGATCCACTTTGGTCTCCTTGCTCACCAGCTTGCCCACCTCGGCGGAGAGGATGGCAATAATCAGCACCGAAAGCGGCCCCCCTGCCCCGCCGGCCTCGTTGGATGCATAGCCCACCACCGCCAGGGAGAACAGTACCAGCGGCGGCGCCTTGAGGGCATAGCCGATGGCGATGGCCATGGCCGCGCCGGACATGGCACTGGCAAAGCGGCCGATCTCCTCCAGCACGGGGATGCCCAACTGGCTTCCCAAGGTATCGAGTATGGTGCCGATAAGCAGCGAGCAGAACAAGCCCTGTGCCATAGCGCCCAGAGCGTCGATCCCGTAGCGCCGCAGTGAGAGCACCACGTCCTTCTTCCGGCAGAAGTCCCGGAATTTTGTCAGCATTTTCTTTCCTTCTTCCTTCAAGTCATTGGCACCATTATATGTGTTGTCACCTGTCTTGTCAATCTACGAAGCCATAGAAAATCCCCCGGCAGTTCCGGGGGATTTTGGTGAAATTTCAGGACTTGCTCCAGAAGCAGAGGTTGAGATCCACATTGGTGGAGATCCCCGGCACACTGCCTTCGTTGGTATACTGCCACATCTGGAAGTTGTAGACGAAGGTGGGAACATCCTCATACTGAGCCAGCCAGAAGATATGATCCTTGAGACTGAGGAGGTTAAACTGCTGATAGCCATACGCCTGATTGAAGTACACGCCGGCGCGGAAGCCCTCCTCCTCCACCCGCTGGCAGAAGGCCTTGGCGCAGGCGGTGAGCAGGAGCATGTTCATCTCATCCGTTCTGGCCGGGACGCTGACTTCCTCCCAGTCGAAGATTACCGGGTAGGTGATCTCATAGTCCGCCAGCTGCTCAAGGACGTACTCTGCCTCCTCTACGGCCTCCTCTTCGTTGAGGGCCTGAGAGAAGAAGTAGACGCCCACCTGGAGTCCGGCCGCCAGCGCTCCTTCGACGTTGTGCGTGAAGTATTCGTCCAGAGCCAGCTCGCCGGTCTCGTAGCCACGGTAGCCGACACGGATCATGGCAAACTCAATGCCCGCGTCCTTGACCTGCTGCCAGTCGATTTCTCCCTGGTGGGATGAGACGTCGATGCCGGGGACGCCCTCGACGCTGTCGGTCTCATAGCGAAGTATCCCATCCTCACTGTAGAAGCCCGAGGGCTCATAGCGGTTGCGGGGCAGCCCCTCCAGAGCGTCCGGGATGGTGCTCTCCGCATCCTCGACCGGCTGGCCGGGCACCTCCTCCTCCGATTGCTGGGTACCGATCTGGGTATCCTGGCTGTAGGCCATAAGCTTTTGAAGAGCGGAGCCGACGCCCCAAACTACCGCCGCCAGAAGCAGCAGCGCCAGGAGCAGAAGAATTATCGTTAAGCCGCGGCTGCGGCGCTTTTGTTCTTTCATAAAGGATCTCCTTCGGCGGGCGCCGGGACTTTCCCGCGCCGCTGATGCGAATGATTCTGAAACGGCGCGAAATAAGCCGAATTTCGATTATTATACCACAAACTTTTCTTTTCGCCAACCCCTTCTTGCATTTCACCAGAACTTGGGCGAAATCCAAAAAAATATTTGAGTATTTTAGAGAAATACTGTATAATAAACAAAATGACATTGACCAAGGAGGGATCTGTGATGGCCAGCCAGGATTTTGAAGAATACGAGCGCGACGAAGAGGTGCTGGAACAGCGGCGACTCAAGCGCTTGGAGATGAAACGGCGGCATAAGATCCGCCAGCGCATCGTCCTGGGTGTTGCGGCGCTTATTCTGATTCTGATTGTGGTGCTCATTGTCCGCGGCTGCTCCGCCAAGGAGCCCGAGGTGCCGGAGGATACCAATGTTCAGACGCCGCCGACAGAGCCCGTGGTGGACGAGCCCAAGAACCCCGATTCCGTGGCGACCCTGGCCGCCGTGGGTGATATTATGGCCTACCAGTCTCAGATTGACGCTGCGAAGCAGGAGGATCTCACCTATTCCTTCGCCGATTGCTTCTCTGCCATCTCGGCCTACACCTCCAGCGCCGACCTCACCGTGGGCAACCTGGAGCTCAATCTCCTCGGTGCGGCGCCCTACACCGGCAGCCCCACCGTGGCGCCCTACTTTAACGCGCCCGATACCCTGGCCCAGAATCTGGCCGACATCGGCTTCGACATCCTCCAGACCGCCAATACCTATTCCATTATGAACGGTGTCAACGGCCTGAGCTCCACCATTCG
>CALXCW010000090.1 GCA_944386905.1 uncultured Oscillospiraceae bacterium | reverse complement strand
CGGCCGGCGGGCGACACGATCATAGGAAAAAGCCAACTGATGGCATCCATCAGTTGGCTTTTTGACGCTTGTGCCCGCCCCGGGGCGAGCGGCTGAGACGGCGGCGCGGACGAAAAACTCCCCGGCCCGGGCAGGGCAGGGGAGTGATGCAATTTTGATACAGCGCCACTTTAGACTGCTTACAGTCCCGTCATGGCCTCCAGGGCGTCGCACTGCTCCTGGTTGAGGCCCTTCTTCATGGAGAGCCCCTCTTCGATGTCCACATCGACCATGGAGCCGTGCTGGGAACAGATGACCCGGTTGGTCTTGCCCGCCAGGAGCACTTCCACCGCTGCGTAGCCCATCCGCGTGGCCATGACCCGGTCGCGGGCCGTGGGTGTACCGCCGCGCTGGACATGGCCCAGAATGGTCACCCGGGGATCCAGCCCCAACTCCTCGTGAATCTTCTCACCGATCTCCATGGCTTTGCCGGCGCCCTCGGCCACCACGATCATAAAATGGGTTTTGCCTGCAAGCCGTGCCCGGCGGATCTTTTCCACCACGTCGCGGTCAAAGTCCATGGGAAGCTCCGGCATCAGCACCGCCGTGGCGCCCACGGCCAGGCCTACATACAGCGCAAGGTGCCCGGCATTGCGGCCCATGACCTCGACCACGGAGCAGCGCTCGTGGGATTGCATGGTGTCGCGCAGGCGGTCAATGGCATCCACCGCAGTATTAGAGGCGGTGTCAAAACCGATGGTATAGTCGGTGCAGGCGATGTCGTTGTCGATGGTCGCCGGAATGCCCACCACGCTCACGCCGGTCTTGGACAGGGCTTCGGCGCCCCGGAAGGTGCCGTCGCCGCCGATGGCGACGATGCCGTCCAGCCCCAGGAGTTTGCAGGTGGATGCGGCCCGCTGCTGGCCGGCTGCTGTGCGAAATTCATCGCTGCGGGCCGTGTAGAGAATGGTGCCGCCGCGGTTGATGATGTGGGTGACGGTGCCGGCATCCATTTTGAGGATGTCGCCGCTGATCAGGCCATTGTAGCCCCGGCGGATGCCGACACACTCGATGTTGCGGAACAGACAGTCGCGCACCACGGCGCGGATGGCTGCGTTCATACCGGGAGCGTCGCCGCCGCTGGTGAGAACGCCGATGCGTTTGATGGGATGGTTCATACATTAACACCTCATTCACTCTGGCGATGTGGGGGAAATTTTGGCTGCTGCTGGTATTTTAATCGATTTTTTCCCGGTTGTAAAGGGGCTTGGGCCGGGCGGGGGGAAAAAGAAATTTTTTCTATCGCCGGAACCTTTTGCCCGCAATTCTCGTCTCAGATTCAGAACCGCCTTTTTGTTTCCGATTTGTTGTTGACAGAAGTGTATTAAATGATATAATACACAAAAATATCTGTGCTCCAAGGACGGCGCTCCGCGCCAATCTCGCATTTTCAGGAGGAAACCTTTATGAAGAAACGTATGCTTGCACTGCTGCTGGCCAGTCTCACGCTGGTTGCCCTGCTGGCCGGCTGCAACCGCGATTCTGCCTCGCAGAATTCAGACAGCCCCAACACCGACGACGCCGATGAGCCGGCGTTTGTCTATCAGGCCACCTATCTTCCTTTAGAGCTGCCCGAGGATGCGACCAACGTCTACAATCTCTGCATCAGCGGTGATAAGGCCTATTTTGCCTGTGACGTGCAGAGCGGCACCCGGCCTTACATCGACCCCTCTACGGGCGAGCAGATGCTGGATCAGGATGGTAACCCCGTGGAAATCCCCGTCCAGGCGCCGGCGGTATTCCAGCTGGATCTCGCCACCAACGCCGTGACCAAGATGGAGGGGTTCGTGGCCTCCGAGATCCCTGAGGGCATGGAGGGCTATGTGAGCATCAACAACCTCTTCCCCGGCGCGGACAACACCGTTTGGGTCTGCGAGCAGCTCTATGCCTACGCCTCTGCCGTCACCGGCGATGTACCCGTTGCCGACGACGGCGTGGTCATCGGCTCGTCGGACGGCGTGACCGTCGATGTGGCTGTGGCCGATACCGCGGTGACCACGGTCACCGCATCCTCCGGTACCCTGGATCCCTACGATCCGAACTATCAGGAGATCAACCAGACCCGCTATCTCCAGTTGGATTCCACCGGCGCCCTGGTCAAGACGCTGGATCTCGCTACCGATGAACAGCGCTATGAAAACTTCAGCCGCATTGCCTTTGACGACGCCGGGAATATCTGCGCCATGGACTGGTCGAACCTCTACTTCTTCGATCCCGATGGTGTCTACCAGGGCAAGCTGGAAGTGCCCGAGGGCATCAGCTCCATGCTTTCCATGGGCGATGGCAAGGTGTACGTCACCGGCTGGAGAATGGTGGAGGACGAGGGCTTCTACGCCCTGAGCCAGGTGGACTTTGCAACCCGTACTCTCAGCGAGGAAAGCAAGCGTCTGCCGTCCAGCGCCTATGAGATCTATGCCGGCAACGACGTCTATGACTTCTTCTATAATAATAACGGCACCATCTACGGCTACGATTTGGAGAGCGGCGCGGAACAGCGTCTCTTTGCCTGGCTGGACTGCGATATCAACGACAGCAATATCTATAGCTTTACCATCGGCGCCGACGGCAAGGTGCTGGCCCTGGAGGGCATCTATGACGAAACCAACTACAAGACCAACTACAGCATTGTGAGCCTCAACCAGGTGGATGCCTCCACGGTGCCTGAGAAGAAGGAACTCACCCTGGCATGCATGTACTTAGACTGGAATATGAAGAGCGACATCGTGGAGTTTAATCGCACCCACGATGACCTGCGCATCCAGGTGGAGGACTACTCGCAGTACAACACCGATGATAACTACGAGGCGGGCCTGCAGAAGCTCAATACCGAGATTCTCTCCGGCAAGGTGCCGGATATCCTGATGACCGACCAGCTGCCGGTGGATCGCTACGCGGCCAAGGGCGTGCTGCTGGATCTGTGGGAGTTCATTGACAACGATCCGGAGCTCAGCCGCGAGGATCTGATGACCCACCTCTTCGACGTGATGTCCATTGACGGCAAGCTCTACGAGGCGGTGAGCTCCTTCGGCATCGTCACCGTGGCAGGCCGCACCGACATTGTCGGCGACCGCACCAACTGGACGCTCCAGGAGCTCCAGGACACCCTGGCCACCATGGGCGACAACGTCTCTATCTTCGGCGAGTACGACACCAAGTCCTCCATTCTCGCCTCCTGCGTCAACCGCAATGCCGAGGCCTTTATCGACTGGAACACCCGTCAGTGCACCTTCGACAGCCCCGAGTTCATCGACATGCTGAACTTCGCAAACTCCTTCCCCAAGGAGTTTGACTCGGAGAACTACGACTGGTCTACCAGCGAGAGCGAGTTTACGCGCCTGCACACCGGCAAGCAGATGCTCACCCAGGCCTATCTGTGGACGCTGAGCGATGTGCAGTATCAGCAGGTGCTTCACGGCGGCGACGTCACCTTCATCGGCTATCCCACCACCACCGGCAACGGCAGCTCCTTCTCCGTCTCCGGAGGCATGGCTATCTCCTCGGCCTGCTCCGATCCCCAGGCGGCGTGGAACTTTGTCAAGCACTATCTCTCCGAGGACTATCAGACCCAGAGCTATATATGGCAGTTCCCCACCAACAAGCACTCCTTCGAGGCCCTCAAGAAGCAGGCCATGACCCAGGAGTACTATGAGGATCCCGAGACCGGCGAACAGGTGCCGGTGGCCAACAACAGCTATTGGTTTGAGGGCGACGAGCCGGTGGAGGTCTACGCCATGACCGAGGAAGAGTTCGCCAAGTTCGAGCAGGTCTATGAGAGCTGCAACACCGTGCAGAGTTTCGACACCGAGATCAACAACATCATCAGCGAGGAGGCCGCCGCCTTCTTCGACGGCCAAAAGACCGCCGAGGAGACAGCCCGGCTCATCCAGGATCGCGTGTCGCTGTACGTCGCCCAGCAGGCGTAAGCCATGGAACACGCGACGAAGAAAACCCGCCCGGCGCATGGCGCGGCTGCCCGCCGCGTCCTGCGCCGGAGCAACGAAGCCGTGGGCAACGCCCTCAGAGCCATGGCCTTTTTGGGGCCCAGCCTTGCGGGCGTGCTGCTCTTTTTCATCCTGCCCTTTGGCGTGGTGATCTACTATTCTCTGATCCGCGGGCCCATGGACAGCAGCTTTGTGGGCCTCACCAACTATGAAAACGTCATCGAAAACGGCGCCTTTCAGATTGCGGTGAAAAATACCGTGATCTTCACCGCCGTGGCCGTGCCGCTGGCCGTGATCCTCTCGCTGGTGCTGGCGCTGATGCTGGAGTGCCGGATTCCGCTGAAATCCCAGTTCCGCACCTTCTTTTTGAGCCCCCTGGTGGTGCCCATTGCGTCGATTATCCTGGTGTGGCAGGTCTTGTTCCACGCCAATGGTGTGGTCAACGAGTTCCTCTCGGTGTTCGGCGTGGACAAGATCGACTGGCTCAAGTCAGATCTTTGCAAGCTGGTTATCGTGATCTTGTTTCTGTGGAAGAACCTGGGCTATTTTATGATCCTCTTTATGGCCGCTCTCAACAACATCCCCCGGACGCTGTTGGAGGTGGCCGACGTGGAGGGCGCCTCGGCGGCCCATAAGTTCTTCAAGATTAAGCTGCGCTATCTCTCGCCCACGGTGCTCTTCGTGACCATCCTTTCGATTATCAACTCCTTCAAGGTATTCCGAGAGATCTACCTGCTCACGGGCAACTACCCCTATACGGGGCTCTATCTCATGCAGCACTTTATGAACAACATGTTCCGCGAGCTGGATTATCAGCGGCTCTCGGCGGCGGCGGTGCTGCTGGCGCTGGCCATGATTGTGCTCATCGCCATCCTCTTCGCCGTGGAAAACTGGTTTGGAAAGGATGTGGAGGGATGAAGAAGCCCCATCTCTTTGGCCGCACCGCTCTGACGGTGCTGGCGGCGGTGTTTGCGCTGCTCTTCGTGCTGCCCACGCTCCTCACCATCACCAACTCCTTTATGACCCAGAGCGAGATCACTGCCAACTACGGCCAGGTCTTTGCCACCACCAATCCCGGCACCAGCTACATCTCCGACACCATCAACCTCAAGTTCATTCCCGACAAGGTGAGCTTTTCACAGTACATCACCATCCTGTTTCGCAGTCCGGACTATCTGCTGAAATTCTGGAACTCGGTGATCCTGGTGGTGCCCATCGTGCTTTTGCAGCTGGCTATCGCGTCCATTGCCGCCTACGGCTTTACCCGCTGGCGTGGGAAAGTGAGCGACGTGATCTTCTTTTCCTATGTGATTTTGATGCTCATGCCCTATCAGGTGACGCTGGTGCCCAACTACTTGGTCAGCGACTGGCTGGGCCTGCTCAACACCCGCTGGGCCATCATCCTGCCCGGCGCCTTCGCGCCCTTCTCGGTGTTTTTGCTCACCAAGTTTATGCGGCGCATCCCCAATTCCCTCATTGAAGCGGCCAAGCTGGACGGCTCCAGCGAGTGGCAGATTTTTAAGAATATCTGCCTGCCCCAGTGCCGCAGCGCCCTTTATTCCATCGCCATTCTGGTGTTTATCGACTACTGGAACATGGTGGAGCAGCCCTTGATCTTGCTCCCCGACACGAGTCTGCACCCCCTGTCGGTGTATCTTTCCACCATCAACACCGGCGAGATCGGCATTGCCTTTGCCATCGCCGTGATCTACATGATTCCGGGCCTTCTGCTGTTCCTCCACGGCGAGGAATACCTGGTGGAGGGCATCGCCCATTCCGGCTCGGTCAAGGGCTGAGCCGGCCCCCTCAGGCCGCCCCGGCGGCGCTTCGAAAGCATCTTCTGAACGACTATATTCCGCAGCAGAGAGAGGTACGATAACCCATGCAAAAGACGAAACGGCGAGAGTGGGTCAAGACCTTCGCCATTATTTTCCTGGTGATTTTGTTGATTCTCACCTTCTTTTCCAATGATATTATGAACCGCTCTCTGCCGGAGGTGGCGGTGCAGTCCGTGGAGTCGGGCACCATCAACGCCATCATCCGCGGCACCGGCGCCGTATCGGCGGACGAGACCTATGATGTCACCATCAACCAGACGCGCAAGGTGCGCTCGGTGCTGGTGAAGGTGGGCGACGTGGTGTCCGCCGGCGATACGCTACTCCTGCTGGAGGCCATGGACAGCGAGGAGCTCAAGACGGCCCAAACCGAGTTGGCCACCATGGAGCTCAACTACCAGAAGAGCCTCATCGAGGCCTCCAATGCCTCTTCCACGGAAAACCGGGAGATTCAAAAGTATCGGGACGCCTATAACGAGGCCCTGGCAGTGCTGCGCCTGTACAGCAATGCCGATCCTACGCAGATCACCCTGGCACTGAAAACAGCGGAGGCCAATCTGACGGCTCAGAAACAGGTGACCCAGGATGCCAATAACCGATATCAGGAGGCCCTCAACGATGAGGACTATACCGCTGCCCAGGTGCGGGTGACGGCGCTGGAGGGCGAAATGACAACGCTCCAGACCAACATCGACACCTTGAATGAGCAGCTTGGTACCTTGAGCGGCACCGATGAGCAGACCTATCTCGACGGCTTGGCCAAGGCATATACAACGCTGAGCGAGCAGTATCAAAAGCGCAAGGATCTGGAGGATCAGATCTCGGCGCTCCAGTCCGGTGGCTCCGCCTCCCCGGACGGCGAGGACGGCGGCACGACGCTGGAAGATCTCAACAAGCAGCTGCAAGAGCTCAACCGCGAGATCGAGCGCGACGAGATTCTCTATCGGAATGATTACGACTTGGTGCTCATGTATGCAGGCCAGTCTGACGCTGTCGCCGCGGCCTATGCCACCGATACCAGCCTGCTGCGCCAGGCAATCATCCAGCAGGACGGCGGTATCCGCGTGGATCACAGCGCAGAGTATTCCAAGGTGACCGCGCAGATTGCCGAGGCCACACAGAAATTGCGGCAGACCTCGGCTGAATATACCAACTATAAGGCTTTTGTTGAGGACTGGAAGCAGGAGATTGAAAAGCGCAAGAACGTTTATGACCTGGCGCAGAAGGAAGAAAACCGCATGACCGACGAGGTCACCAATCTCACCGCCGCCTCCACTGCCGCCGAATCCCTCAAGGCCGCCGAGACGGCCCTGGAGGACAAGGTCTTTGAGGCCAGCCTG
>CALXCW010000089.1 GCA_944386905.1 uncultured Oscillospiraceae bacterium | reverse complement strand
CTCAACCAGTCGGGGCTTCTGCGCTGTGAAGCCACGCGGGTAGGGGAGGATACCACCCTGGCAAAGATCATCCAGATGGTCAGCGATGCTGCCGCTACCAAAGCACCCATCGCCAAGGTTGCTGACAAGGTTTCGGGAATTTTCGTCCCGGTGGTCATGTCCATTGCCCTGGTTACGACGGTGATCTGGCTTTTGTTGGGGGAGACCTTTGGTTTTGCCTTGGCACGGGGCATCTCGGTGCTGGTTATCAGCTGCCCGTGTGCGCTGGGATTGGCCACGCCCGTGGCCATCATGGTGGGCAGCGGCTTGGGAGCCAAGAACGGGATCCTTTTCAAAACGGCAGTTTCTCTGGAGAAGATGGGAAAAACCGAAATTGTTGCGCTGGACAAGACCGGCACCATTACTGCCGGCACTCCACAGGTCACAGATCTGATTCCAGCAGAGGGTGTGGAAGAGCGAGAGCTTTTGCGCCAGGCCTATGCCCTGGAGCAGTTCAGTGAACATCCCCTGGCCCGCGCTGTCTTGGAGCGGGGCGAGGCGGCTGGCTTGGCAAAGGAGCCGGTGGAGGACTTTCAGGCACTGCCTGGAAACGGGCTTTCCGCCACCTGGAAAGGCAGGGAGCTTCGAGGCGGGAATCGGAATTTCATCGAGGGTTTTGGGCCAATCCCGGCAGCCTTGGCCGCACGGGCTGACGCTCTGGCCGAAGCGGGCAAAACGCCGCTGTTTTTCAGCTGTGACGGTCGCCTCACGGGTATCATCGCCGTGGCCGATGTCCTCAAGGACGACAGCGCCCAGGCTATCCGCGAGATGCAGGCTATGGGGATCCGCGTGGTTATGCTCACCGGCGACAATCCCCGTACCGCAGCGGCCATCGGCAAGCAGGCCGGCGTGGATGAGGTGGTGGCCGGTGTCCTGCCAGACGGCAAGGAGCAGGTGATCCGCCGCCTGAAGGAGCAGGGCCAGGTGGCCATGGTGGGCGACGGCATCAACGATGCCCCTGCCCTGACCCGCGCCGACATCGGCGTGGCCATCGGCGCAGGCGCGGATGTGGCAGTGGACGCGGCGGATGTGGTTTTGATGAAGAGTCGTCTCAGTGATGTGCCTGCCGCCATTCGTCTCAGCCGTGCTACGTTGCGCAACATTCATGAAAACCTCTTCTGGGCCTTCTTCTATAATATCATCGGAATTCCCTTGGCGGCAGGAGCACTGATTCCGCTGCTGCATTTGCAGATGGATCCCATGTTTGGCGCGGCGGCGATGAGCCTCTCAAGCTTTTGTGTGGTGACCAACGCCTTGCGGCTCAACTGGTTTAAAATGTACGATGCAACCCATGATCACAAGCAACATTCCCATCATAAGAAACAAAAGGAGACGAAAACAATGGAAAAGACAATGAAAATCGAAGGTATGATGTGCGGCCATTGCGAAGCGGCGGTCAAAAAAGCCCTGGAGGCCGTGGAAGGTGTGGCCTCAGCTCAGGTGAGCCATGAGACGGGAACTGCGGTAGTAACCCTGGCTATCCCTGTGGATGATGAAGTCCTCCGCAGTGTTGTAGAGGCCAAAGACTATCGTGTCATCTCCATTTCCTGACGAAACAGGTCTTTCCAACATCTCGACAGAGGATAATCGAGAAAATTGGAGAATTGCAGGTAGAATATGACGTGTAGATGGCGCCGGCGAGGAGCAGCTTCCTCGCCGGCGCCGTATTTTATCTACATTGCCGTCTGTTTTTTGCTTATCTGCACCTTGTCAGGTGTAAAGACATGTGGTAAAATTGCGGATAAAGAGCAGAAAAAATTCAAAAGTGAAAAAAAGTTATTCTTCGACGTGGGGAATATTATGTGTTTCCTGCACATGATTTGGCGCGTTTTTAAGGATATAAATTGTAGATAATTTACAATTATATATGGGAAATTTAGACGCATCCATAGAATTCACTGAGGAACTAGTCAGGCGACATATGGCGGATGTCGAGGATGACACGCCAAAACTTCTCATTATTTTCAACAAAATATCTAAGTTTATTTTGGAAATAACCTACGAAATTCAACGGTTTGTCCAGAGTGTATTGACAATCGATATAAAAGCATCTAAAATGAAGGTACATTGTATATTGTATACAATCTATCTGAAGCAGAAATTGCAACCACAGAACAATTGATGATGACAAAGAGGGATGTAACATGAGCGAAAAAACGTACATTGATGGTCTGATTGAGAACGCCCGCAAGGCACAGGCCGTGCTGGAAGGCTACACTCAGGAGCAGGTAGACGCCCTGGTTCGCGCCATGGGCAAGGTCATTTACGACAATGCTGAGATCATTGCCAAGGAAGCTGTGGAAGAAAGCGGATACGGACGCGTTGATAGCAAAATTCTCAAGGTGAAGCGCTGCACCACTGCTGCGTGGCACTTCATGCACGACAAGAAGTCTGTAGGTATGATTGACTATGATCCTGCAGAGAAGCTTGCCACCTTTGCCAAGCCCATCGGTATTGTGGCTGCACTGGTGCCTACCACCAACCCTGTCTCCACTACGGTCAGCAACGGCATGAGCATCATCAAGAGCCGCAACGCCATGATCGTCTCTCCCCATCCCCGTACGAAGAAGGTTACCAAGCACGGCGTGGATCTGATGAACGCTGAGTTTGCCAAGCTGGGCGCGCCTGAAAACCTCATCCAGATCATTGAGGAGCCTTCCATGGCTGCCACCCAGGAACTGATGACCAAGGTGGACGTAGTTGTCGCTACCGGCGGCGCCGCCATGGTCAAGTCCGCTTACTCCAGCGGTCGTCCCTCTTTTGGCGTTGGCCCCGGCAATGTGCAGGTCATTGTGGCGCCTGATTATACGGACTATGCCAAGCTCGCTTCCAACGTGGTAGGAAGCCGCTCCTATGATAACGGCATGCCCTGCACCGGCGAGCAGGCCATTCATCTCCCCGCCGACAAGGTGGACGATGTGCTGGCCGCTTTCAAGGCCAACGGCGCTTACATCCTTCCCGATGAATATGCTGCCAAGCTTCCCAAGATCCTCTTCAAGGAGAATGGCATGACCGATCCCACCCATGTGGGTATGCTGCCCTACAAGCTGGCTGAGCTCATGGGCCTGACGATCCCCGAGGACACCACGCTGCTGCTCTTCAAGAGCCAGGGCATGACCCGCGAGAACCTGCTGCGCCGTGAAAAGCTCTGCCCTGTGGTGCAGTACTTCCCCTATGAGACCTTCGAAGAGGGCGTCGCCAATGCCAAGAGCAACCTCGAGTGGGAAGGCGCTGGTCACTCTTCCGTGATCTATACCAATGACGAGGCCAAGGCCGAGTACGCCGGTCTCCATTTGCCTGTGTCCCGTCTGCTGGTCAACCAGCCCGGTGGCGCTGCTTCCGGCGGCAACTTCATCAATGGCCTGCATCCCACCATGTCCCTGGGCTGCGGCAGCTGGGGCAACAACTCCATCAGCGACAACCTCACCTATCGCCACCTGATGAACACCACCAAGCTGGCCTACTACCACGATCCCACCATCCCCGCCCCTGAGGTTGTCTGGGCGGAGTAATTCAAAATTAAAAAGGAGATAGTCCGATGATTTTGGATCAATTGAAAAACCAATTTGCCATCGTGGGCGTAGGTTATACGCCTCAGGGCAAAATCCCCAACCGGACTGCCGTGAGCTTCCATATTCAGGCTGTCAAGGCCGCGCTGGAGGATGCCGGCATCAACAAGAGCGAGATTGATGCGCTCTATGTCTACCGCCATTTTGATCCAATCAGCGGCGACTATGATACTACTGCCTTTACCGTTGCCGAACAGCTGGGGGTTCGCCCCAGCGTCATCGGCCAGGAAACCTATTGTACCCGTGGCTGGCTTTACAACGGCATCGGCCTGCTGGCCAGCGGCCTTGCACGGTATGTGGTCATCTCCTACGGTGACAACGCCCGCAGTGGCCGGCGCAGCTTCGTCAAGGAGCTCGCCGGCGGTAAGGCCACCGATGATTTGGCTGCGTTCGGTGATTTAAGCACGATGGCCAAGTATTCCATGCAGGCACGTCACGCCATGGACACCTATGGCACCGGCCCCGATGTCTGGAAGGAAATTGCCATCGCGGAGCGCCAATGGGCATGCCTGAATCCGATTGCCGGTATGTATGGAAAGCCTCTGGATGACGAAGGCTATTTCAGCGCCTCGATGGTGGCTGAGCCCCTGCGGCTCCTGGACGCCACCCCCAATAGCGACGGTGGTCGCGCTATCGTGCTTACCACCGTCGAGCGGGCCAAGTCCCTGGGCCATCCCTACGCCGTCATCCGCGGGTTTGGCAGCGCCAACCAGCCGGTTTTGCCGCTGAAAATTTGCGTGGACGATCCCAACGCCGCCGCCAAGGTGGCCAGTGCCAAGGCGTTCTCCATGGCGGGCATTACCCACGCCGACGTGGACGCCTGTGAGCTCTACGATTGCTTTACTTATACGGTGGAGGCAACCCTGCGGGACTACGGCTTCTTCCGCCCCGAAGAGTGCCGAGATTTCCTCCGGCGCGAACATATCGGCCCCGGCGGCTCCTTGCCGGTGAATACCTCTGGCGGCATGCTTTCCGAGGCGTACTTTATGGGCATGACCCCCATCTCTGAGGCTGTGATGCAGCTGACTGGGCGCTGCGGTGACCGTCAGCTGGGCAAGCTGCCCGGCACCAAGACGCCTTCGATCATTGTCTGCAGCGACAATGGCGCCGTGTTCCAGAGCCATATCTGCCTGGTATTGGAAAGGGGAGAGTAAGCATGGACTTCTTTGAACCGAGAATTAACGCTGACAACGCCCCCTTCTGGGAGGGCTGCAAGGCCCATGAGCTGCGCTTCCAGCGCTGCAAGCGCTGCGGCAAGGTTCGCTGGCCGGCGGCCTATCTGTGCCCCGAGTGCCTGAGTGAGGACACTGAGTGGGTGACTCTCCCCAATCGCGGAACTCTCTATTCCTATGTGGTGATGCAGAAGCCCTTCCATCCTTCTCTGGCAGAGAAGGTGCCCTACGTCATTGCCGAGGTGGATCTTGCAGAGGGTGTGCGGATTACCACCAATATGTTTGATTGCGATGTCAGTGCCCTCAAATGCGGCGGTGAGGTGGCCATTGATTTCCTCGACAGCGAGACCTACAGCCGCCCCATTGCCATCTGGAAGGGAGCATCGGAGTGAAATTAGTAGTGATTGGCGGCAATGCCGCCGGAATGAGCGCCGCGTCCCGTGTCAAACGGAAGGATCCCAGCTGGGACGTGGTGGTATTGGAGCAGACCCATGAAGTTTCCTATGGCGCCTGTGGCCTTCCGTATTACATCGCAGGCCTCAACAACGACATTGATCTCATCCGCATCCGTAAGGCCGAGACTTTCCGCGAAAGCGGCATTGACCTGCGGCTGGGCTGTGATGTCACCGCAGTGGACTACGATGCCAAGGTTGTGCATTATACCACCGAGGACGGCCAGGCCCACCAGGAGTCTTACGATAAACTGGTGGTGGCCAGCGGCTCTTCGCCCAAGGTTCCTCCGATTCCCGGGATCCAGAAGGAAGGGATCTTCGCCCTTAAAACGCTGGAGCACGCTGAGGCCATGAAGCAGGCGCTTCTGAAAAAGCCCAAGAGTGTGGTGATCGTTGGAGGCGGCTATATCGGCCTGGAACTGGCGGAGGCCTGCATCTTGCAGAAGGTGCCTGAGATCCACATTGTGGAGGCGCTTGACCGGCTGCTCAACGTCTTTGACCCCGAGTTTGGCGCCGCTGTGCAGGCCGAGCTGGAGCGCCACGGCGTGAAAGTGCACACCGGCGAGCGAGTGATGTCCTTTGAAGGCGGCGAGCAGGTGGAAAAGATTGTCACCGACAAGGGCAGCTACCCTGCCGACATGGTGGTGCTCTCCATCGGTATCAGCCCCAACACCCGTTTCCTGGGAGAGCCCATGGAAAAGCTCCCCAACGGCGCCATCCTTACCAACCCTGCCATGGAGACCTCCGTGAAGGATGTCTACGCTGCCGGTGACTGCGCCACGGTCTGGCATAAGCTTCTGGATAAGCCCGTATTTGTGGCGCTGGGTACCAACGCCAACAAGCAGGGCCGGCTGGCCGGCGACAGCGTCATGGGCAAGCCTGTCTCCTTTAAGCGCGTGCTGGGCACTTCGATGCTCCGGTGCATGGGGATGGAATTTGCCAAGACCGGTCTGGGCGAGTTTGAATGCGTTCGGGAAAATATCCCCTACAAGACCAAGACCGTGGAGACCAGATCCCACGCCCGGTACTATCCTGATCCCAAGCCGTTGACCATCAAGCTGTGCTACCGCGCGGATAATCATGTGCTCTTGGGCGCGGAGATCATGGGAGCCAAGGAGGCCGCCTGGCGGATTGACACCTTTGCCTGTGCCATCGACCAGGGTATGACCACCGATGAACTGGGCTTCCTGGATCTCGGCTATGCGCCTCCCTTCGCAGGCGTGTGGGACGCAATTCAGATTGCGGCCAATGCCTCGAAGTAAGGAGAGACGCCCATGATTCAAGGAGAGAAGAAAGGACAGGGAAGGCTGTTCGCCCTGTTTTCCGTAGCATCTGTTTTGTTCGGCTGGCATGCGGGTGGCGGCTTCGCTACCGGAAACCAGGCCAATCAATTCTTTGTCATTTCCGGATGGTTTGGCCCCATCTCTGCGCTGCTGGCCATTCTGCTCTTGACCCTCACCATTCGTCAGGCCATTGTGATGTATAACCAGCGGGGGCTGGGTTCCTACAAGGAACTTCTCGAGACACTCTATCATCCCTTGGATAAGCTGGAGATTGTCTTTGAGGTCTACTATTACATCATGGTGCTCATGGCCACCAGTTCCAGCATTGCCGGCGCCGGTACGCTGCTGGTGGATGCCATTCAGCTGCCCTACGCTCTGGCTATCCTAATCATCGGTGTGGTGCTGGTGCTCCTGACGATGTTCGGCGAGGGGCTGGTACGCAAGGCCTCTTCGGTGATGAGCATTCTCATCCTGATCTGCGCCGTCTCCATCTTCGTCATGGGCATCGGCGAGCGGGCCGGAGAGATCGGCCAGGTGTTCTCCGGCAGCACCGACTGGTCGCAGGCGCCCCAGGGCGTGCTCAAGTCCTTCCAGTATGCCGGCTTCCAGTGTGCCTCCATTCCTACAATGATTGCCTGCGGCG
>CALXCW010000088.1 GCA_944386905.1 uncultured Oscillospiraceae bacterium | reverse complement strand
GACAAGTCCGTCAAGTGACTTGTCTCTTTTCAATATCCCGTTTCCCCTGAGGGCACGCATAATATAGGAAATATAAAAAAACAAGACACACCAACGGTATGTCTTGTTTTGGTGGGGGAAGGTGGATTCGAACCACCGAAAGCACTGCTAACAGATTTACAGTCTGCCCCCTTTGGCCACTCGGGAATTCCCCCATATGCACTTTCTTGTTGAAGAGGTTGGAGCTGGTAGACGGACTCGAACCCCCGACCTGCTGATTACAAATCAGCTGCTCTACCAACTGAGCTATACCAGCAGCTCAACAAGCAAGAATGATTATACCTGCCTGTCCCCCATTTGTCAAGCATTATTTTCGCTTTCTTCCGGCAAAAGGATATCGCAGGCTACCGGCGTGAGGAAAGCCCGGCGGAACTGTCCCAAATCGGGACACCGCGGCAGCAAGCACATAGTCTTGGTGACCACCGCCTCCAAGGTCATGTCGTAGGCCTCAATGACGCCGTAGTCCCGCTTGATCTGATGCCCCACCTGGTAGACGCTCATATCGCTGCCCTCGTAGATCACCTGGGTGGTCATAATGACCACCTTCCCCGCTTCGATCCACCGGCCCACCGCCCCGGCGAAGTCGGCACTGGCGTAGTAGGGCACGCCTCCCACGCCAAACCCCTCCACAATCAGCGCGCGATACTTTGGCAGCAGCACGTCCAGAATATCGGCACAAATTCCGGGGATCAGCTTGAGCACGAAAATTTCCGGGTCAAGCTCGCTGCGAAAAGCCACCGGCTCCAGCTGAGGACGGGGCAGAATGGGATAGACTTTGCGGTCGCGGATCTGGGCCAGTTCCGGATAACCGATGCTGGAAAAGGCGTGGTAGCTCTTGGTGCGCAGCTTCTTTGCCCGCGTGCCCAGAATCACCTGGCCGTCAAAGACAATGCTCACGCCCCAGGCGCTGTCTGATGCGGCGTAGAGGAAGGCATCAAAGAGATTGCGCCGCCCGTCGGTCTCCCGCTGGCCGATGGATTGCTGCGCGCCGGTGAGAACGATGGGCTTGGGAGAGTGTTCCACCAGATAGCTCAGCGCCGCCGCCGTATAAGCCATGGTGTCGGTGCCGTGGGTCACCACAAAGCCATCGAAGGCGCCATAGTTTTCTTGGATGGCTTCAGCGATAGTCAGCCAATGGGCCGGCTGTAGGTTGGTGCTGTCCAGGCGAAAGAGCTCCTTTGCCTCCACATGGCAGAGGGCGGCAATCTCTGGAATGGTGTGGAGCAGCGCGTCGGTGCCCAAAGCCGGTATCTTGCCCTGGGCGCTCTCCTCCGTGGCGATGGTTCCGCCGGTAGCCAGCAGTAAAATTCGCTTCATCGTCTCTCCTCTTCCCTGCCTCCCGAGGGAGGCAGGGATAGTATATGCAGCATTGGGTTTTTACCGGATGGGGCACACGCCGGTAGCGCAGTCGGAAAGGCCCAAGTCCAGCTCGCTCTCCTCCTGCTCATAGCGCGAGAGGAGTGAGGGATTGAAGGGCCGCATGGCGGCTTTACGCCGCTCATACTCCGCCTCATCGATGGCCTCGTAGGGCAGGAGCTCATAGAAGCTGTCATCGAAGCTCAGGAAGGACAGAGCCACAATGTCGTCCCAGTTGTCCCAGACCCACTGCTCCACCTCATCCCACTCGTGGTCGCGGACGTGGACGGTGATGGAACAGTTGTGATCGACGTAGTGGGTCATAAAGAGCTTGTAGTTCTCCAGCTGCTCAATGGCCGACACATCAGCCTTCACCCGGCCGGCGGGTGCCTTCACCGGGAATTCGATGACCTTGGTGGTGGGATCGTCGGGATCCTGGCCCACCTCGGGCAGCACCGGGTAGCCCAGCTCCTCACAGACGCGGCAGAGGGGGTCGGTGGCAGTGATGCGCACGCGGCGAATATAGTAGGGCGCGTGGGAGTAGTGTACGCCGCTGGATACCGTGGGCAGCAGGGACAGTGTGCCTTCGGGCTTTAGCGTGGTGGCCAGCAGGGGTTTGGGCCCGCCCAGCCGGGCAGCAATCTCGGCAGCGGCCTGGTGGACTGCCTCACGCATGGCTTCCAGGAGCTTTGCCTGCTCCTCGCGGGTCATGGACGTGGCGTTGACCATGTCCTGCCAGCCGGTGAGCGAGCAGCCAATAAGCCGGTCGCGCTGCTGCACCAGATTCCACCGGTGCATCTCCAGCTGACGACAAGTCATCCGGTAGCCTGCCCTGGCCGAAAGGCGCTGGGCCTCCATCAGTCCTTCTTTATCCAGCACGCCGTCCTTCACAAAGGCCATCACGTTCACCGTGGTGAGGTTGCACAGGCCGTGGCTGTCCAGTAAGATCTCGCCGCAGGGGTTGCAGCCGTTGAAGTTCTTGCGGCGCTTCTTGCCCGCTTCCTCGTTGATCCACCCCGGCTCGCCGGAGTAGCGCATCTGCTGCAGATGCCAGTGGAGCTTCTCCCGGGTGGGTTTCTTCTGGTAGTAGATGGAGTTGTTGCTCATCTGCCGGTGGGCAATGGACTTGTCAATCTCCCAGCGGCCCGCCACATTGCGGTACAGCTGGCTTTTGGCCTGGATACATGTCTCGTCATCGGCATCGATCAGGCCGATCTCCGAGGTGCGCCGGACACCGCCGGAGACCACATTCTCACCAATAATATTGGCGATGTCCAACAGGTCGATGGGTTTGAGGTTCGTCCAGACCTCTTGGCTGCGCTGGCCGGCGGCCTGCACCACCTTGTGGATCTTGTCCAGCATGGCCATCATGGAGCCGAAGCCGCTGGCTGTGCCGCCGAAGTTTTTCAGCCGCTCGCCCTTGGGTCGGATGGAATCGTAAACTACGATGAGCTTCTTGATGGAGCTGTACTCCCGGTTGGTGAGGATGTCGAAGTAGTGCTGCAGCGCCTGGGCCCAGCCCTCCTTGGAGTCGCCGATGGTCATGGTCACAGTGTCGCGGGTGAAGTTGAGGTCGGTGAACTCCAGCCGCTCGGCCACGGGCTTGGCGTCGTAGGACTTGTGAAGAATTTTCAAATTGGTACGCACCGGCGGCAGCTGATCGGCATCGCTCTGGAGCACCCGCACACCCACGCCGCTGCCCACCATTAAAAGATAAAAGAGGTCGTGGTAAGCAGAGAAATCGTCGATGACCGTGAAGGCACAGTTGTAGTTGGCCATGGGGTACTGGTCAGCCACCGGCGTGCCGCCCACCCAGAGGGTGCGGCCAGAGAGGAACTGGCGCAGGTGGTAGATGTTGTCATAGAGCTTTTCTGCCTCGTCCCGGGAAGTAGGCGCCAAGGCACAGTTGTACTCCACAGCCCGGCGCACCGTCTCCCACCAGAACTCCCGGCGGCCCAGCCGGGGCAGGAAGCGGGAATAGGTACGGGTGTAGACGAAGGCACCCAGCTGGCCCATGGGGTTGGGAGCGTGCTTATAAGGGCTGAGGAATTCCCGGCTCAGGAGGCCTTCCTTCCAAATGCCGCTGCCGCGCTCCTTCTCCTTCTCCATGCGGTAGAGGATATAGGCCTTGGCCGTCTGGTAGTGCATCTGCTCAAAGAGGGTCTCCTCCACGGTGTCCTGGATCTTTTCAATATCCACAATTTCCCGGCCCATGGCGGTGAGCTTGTCGGTGACGGCGCGGGTCATGGCATCGATGGCATCTTCGTCCCGCTCTCCGGCAGCAGCCGAGGCCAGAGAGATCGCCCTGTGGATGAAGCCGGCATCAAAGGGTACCACCTTGCCGCTGCGCTTTCTTACGTTCATGTTGCTCCTCCTCGTGAATCAGTCTCGTCGAATACTATATATAGTATCTCTGTTCCAAGAAAAAGTCAATATCTTGATATTTTCAAAAAGCTGTGCTCCAGCTTGTCTATTTTCTCCTTACTATGCATTCTGTCCAAAAATGTCTCCGTGAGAGGAGACATTTTTGGACAGAGGTCGCCATTGGCCTAGCCAAAGGCCAGGAGCAGCGCGAATATGGGCAGAATTTCCTCATAGAGCTTTGGAACGTCAGACAAGGGCAGGGGGTTCTCCCCCCGGCCTATCTCAATGGTATAGCCGGGGCGGTGATACTCCTCCATAAACCAGTCCCGCAGACCGCCATTGGCGCTCTCCGGCGCAGGCTCACACAGGCGGTAGCCTGAGGCAGCCGCCATGCGGCGGGCCAAGGTCTCGTCCGGCAGGCGCCCCTGGGCGTCGGCGGCGTAAATTTCTCCGCCCTGGGCGTGAAAGGCCGCCAGGATATGGGGCGAAAAGCGCCGGGTGAAGTCGTAGAGCGCTCTGGATTCCGGCTGATCCAGCGGCGCCGCGCCGGGATAGTCCCGCGGGCCGGGGGCCGTGACCCCTGCCGCAGCCTTGATACGCACCGCCTCTTCCCACCGGGCAGGGTAGTTGAGGTTGAGATCCACCCCGGCGCCGTTGGCCTTCCACCCCGACGGGAACGGCACCTGGGGCTGGGTAGCGGCCAGGACTCGAGCTGCCTCGAACTGCGCCGCCGTGGCCGCGCCGCAGACCAGATCCACTCCGTCGGGATTGGCCAGCGGCACCACACACAGGGTAGTCCGACGGAAGAGCCCCCGGGCCGCAAATCCGAAAAGGCCTGCCTCATCGCGGATGGCGGTGACGTAGGCCTCCAGAAGCAGCCACAAGAGGAGACTCGTAATCCACTCGTTGCCGTGATGGCCCGCCGTCATCAAAATTCGCTTTGGCCCGGTGCCCAGCCGCAGCGCCCGGATGGGCCGCCCGCCGGGGGTATGGGCCAGCTCTTCGGCGCTGAGCCAGCGACACCGAGCATGGAGGCCGTCCAGGAACACCGGCTCCAGGGCACTTTCAAAGGGCGCGTCCCAGGGCACCACCGGGCACGGCAGAGGCACTCGGATCACCTGCCCCGGCACCGGCCCACCCGGCGGCAGGCCGCCGTTTCCGGCCCAGATGGCCTGAATGGTGGTCTCATATCGCTGGGCCACTTGATAGAGCGTCTCCCGCGGCTCCATGCGGTGATATTGATAGCCCACCAGATAGTCAAAGAGGCGGCGAGAGGTGATCAGGTCGGCCTCTCCCGTCTCCGGCAGTCCCTGGGCTCGCTGAAATTCTAGTATCGTGGAAGCGCCCGCTTTTTTCAGGGCGAATTCTGTCCATCGCAATGTGCATCCCCTCCGCTAACAAGATACGCGGACAAGCATCGGGATAGAACCAAAAAAATCCCCGTCCGTTGGACGGGGAAACATCCAGATTCAGTGCATCCGCGCTTTGAGAATGCGCACCACCACGGGGCTGAGCACCACGTTGATGAGAAGCTCCACCAGGAAGTTAATACCGATGAGTCCCAGAAACACATAGGTCACCAGGCTGACCGCTTCCATGCCCTTTTGCGCCGCCCAACCGGCAGCCCACTCGAGCAGCAGCGGTTTGAACACTGCCACGGCGCCCAGGCAGAAGAGGCCCGTGTTGACCACCGGGCAAACCACCGCGGCCGCAACCGTGGCCAGAATCTGGCTCTTGCGATGGAGCAGCTGATAGGTAAGACCAGCCAGCGCACCGCAGGCCACGCCCTTGCCCACGCAGATGAGCGCGGTGACCGCCGGGTTGACGCCCCACATCAGGTAGCCGCCTTGATCGGCGCCGGTGATGCAGGCGATCAGCACCACCACACCAAAGACAAAGCCCAGCCAGGCGCCGGCCTTAATGCCGTAGACTGCCGTGCCGATGACGATGGGAATCAGCACCAGCGACGGGGCAAAAAAGCCAAATTTCACAAAGCTTGCAATGAGCTGCAAGACCACCACAATGGCGGTGAAAATGGCCATGCCCACCAGAACCTTGGTCTTTTTCAGGGAGTTTGTTTCGTTTTCTCGCATAAAAATTACCTCCTGCTGCTGCTCCGGCTCTCCGGATGCAGCGCAATTGTATATTTGCAAAGGCCGAAGCCTCTACAGACAAGGATTACCGGAAGTTACGCCGTTCATTCCTCCCAGGGGAGGTCGTCGGTTGTAGGCGGATCCTGGACAGCTGCCGGGGTGATGCCCTGCATCTGCTGCCACTGCTCCTTGGTAATCAAAAGCTGCCGCGGCTTAGAGCCCTCGAAGGGGCCCACAATGCCCTTTTCCTCCATCTCGTCCACAATGCGAGCGGCCCGGGCGTAGCCCAGCTTCAAGCGTCGCTGGAGCATGGAGACCGAGGCCTGCCCCGTCTCCAAGATGACATCCACGGCGGCGGGCAGGAGCTCGTCGCCTTCGCCGCCGTCCTCGTCCAGGCTGGCCGCCGAAGTACCGCCGGAGGATTTGCTTCCACTCTCCTTGGCCTTCTGGTCGATCTCCTGCATGACGGCGGCGTCGTAGTCTGCCGCAGCGTTTCCTTTGATGAACTCCACCACGGCCTGCACTTCCTCGTCCGTGATAAAGCAGCCCTGAACGCGCCGGGGCTTGCCCTGCCCCAGGGGCGCGTAGAGCATGTCGCCCTTGCCCACCAGCTTTTCCGCACCGGCGGTGTCAAGAATGATCCGCGACTCCATGGCGCTGGCCACGGCGAATGCGATGCGCGAGGGGATATTGGCCTTCATCAGGCCCGTGATCACATCTGCAGAGGGACGCTGGGTGGCGATGACCAGGTGGATGCCCGAGGCACGGCCCATCTGGGCCACGCGGCAGATGGCCTCCTCCACTTCCTTGGCCGCCACCAGCATCAGGTCTGCCAACTCGTCAATGACCACCACAATCTGGGGCAGGGGCTGGCGATCATCGTCTACGGCGCAGGTTTTATTGTAGGAATCGAGATCGCGCACCCCGGCGTCGGCCATCATGCGATAGCGCTTCATCATCTCCGTCACGGCCCACTGGAGCGCTCCGGCGGCCTTTTTCGGATCGGTAACCACGGGGATCAGCAGATGGGGGATGCCGTTGTAAATTCCCAGCTCCACCATCTTGGGATCCACCATAATAAGCCGCACCTCTTCCGGCTTGGCCTTGTAGAGCAGGGAGATGATCAGGCTGTTCATACACACCGACTTACCTGAGCCGGTGGTGCCGGCGATGAGCAGGTGGGGAAGTTTGGCAATGTCGCCGATGATACAGTTGCCGCTGATGTCCTTGCCGACAGCAAAGGAGATGCGGGACTTGCTCTTGTGAAACTCCACCGAGTCGATGACGTCCCGGATGTGGACGGTGCTCACCAG
>CALXCW010000087.1 GCA_944386905.1 uncultured Oscillospiraceae bacterium | reverse complement strand
TCGGCCAGACGCTCGGCCAGAAGATGCCCCTCCGCCGTGCCGCCAAAGAGGAAAATCTTCATCGCTGCAAATACCCCCGGGGCGTCACCAGTTTGCCGCCGATGACCTTCGTCTGGCTGTTGCCGATGAAAACCGTGGTAAACATATCCACCTGGGCATTCTTCAGCGCTCCCAGGGTGAGCACCGTGGCGCTCTCCCTCTCCCGGCCGATCTCCCGGACGTAGCCGCAGGGAGTGTCGGCGGACTTTGCCTCCAGCAAAATATCGCAGGCGCGGGCGAGGTAATCCTTGCGCTTGTGACTGGAGGGATTATAGAGGCAGAGAACAAAGTCGGCCTCGGCGGCGGCGCGCAGCCGCTTTTCGATGGTCTCCCAGGGCGTCATCAGATCGGAGAGGGAGATGAGGCAGAAATCGTGCATCAAGGGCGCGCCAAGGACGGCCGCACCGCCGCAGGCGGCGGTAATGCCCGGCACCACCTGGAGCTCCACCTCCGGCCACTGCGGCCAAAGCTCATAGCACAGCCCCGCCATGCCGTACACGCCCGGGTCGCCGGAGCAGACCATGGCCACCGTCTTGCCGCCGTCGGCCAGAGCCAGCGCCATTTCGCAGCGCTCGCGCTCCTTGCGCATGGGGGTGGTCAAAAGCTCCTTGTGGCCAAATTCCCCCCGGATCAGGTCGATGTAGACGGTGTAGCCCACGATGACGTCGGATTCCGCGAGCGCCTTGCGCGCTTTCCCCGTGAGATCCTCCCCGCCACCGGGGCCCAGGCCGATGATCCATAGCTTTCTCATAGCAATTCCTCCGTTGGAAAGGATAGGGAGACTTCTCCCATGGCGGCCGCCACGGTGACGCCGCCGCCGGCTGTCTTAGGCAAAAACACCCGTCCGCCGGCCCGCTGGGCCGCCCTTTGGCAGACGTTGTCCACACCTGTAACCTGGCAGACCAAATCCGAAGCAGGGAACGCTCCGGGCTCCTCGCCAAGGGCCTGCGCCGAGAAAAAAACCGTTTCCAGGCCATGGGCCTTGGCAAAGGCCAGCAGCCCCGGCTCATCACGCTTTAAGTCAATGGAGGCCACAGCTTTCACCGCCTCCAGAGGCAGAGCCGCCTCGTCCAAAACCTCCAAAATCCGCGGCGCAGGGTCGATTCCCCTGCGGCAGCCGATGCCCAATGTCACGGCCTTGGGCACCAGGTGGAGCGTGGTGGGGTAGGGGCGCCCTTTTGCCGTATCGGCCACCACGATGCCGATTTCCGCCTTGTCCGCGGTGAGGCCGCGGGGAAGCGTCCCCGCCACGGGATATTGGCTGCAAAAGCCCACGGGGATCCCCTCCAGCAGCGCGGCAGAGACGGCCTTGGCCGCAGCCCGCTCCACCAAGTGGAGTCCCTGTTCCTTTGCCCACACATCCACGGCAAAGCGGTTGTTGACATCGGTGGCCGTGGAGATGGCAGCCTGGCCGCCGGTGAGCGCGGCGATGCGCCGGGCAAGCGCGTTGCCGCCGCCCACGTGTCCCGACAGGAGAGGCACCGCGAACCGTCCGGCCTCATCCACCGACACCACTGCCGGATCGGTGAACTTGTCTCCCACCAGGGGTGCGATGGCCCGAACAGCAATCCCGGCGGCGGAGACAAACACCAGCGCCTCACAGTCTGAAAACCGCGCCGCCGCCCAATCGGAGAGGGAACGCGCGGCAGGCAGATGTTCTTCCTCCGCAAGCCGTGCGGATGTATAGAGTGTGCCCGGAAGCGCCTCAGCCAGCCGCCGTCCCAGAGCACAGCCCCGGCGGGTAAAGGCAATGAGGGCAATCACCGGCCTGCCTCCCGGCAGCCGTGGGAGAACCCGGGATCATAGAGCAGAGAACGGTCATAGCTGCTGCCCAAAAAGCCCCCCACGGTGATAAGCGCCGTCTTGGTGACGTGGTTTTCCCGGGCCGTCTCGGCCAGGGTGGAAACGGTGCAGCGGTACACCTTTTCCTCCGGCCAGGTGGCCTTGTAGACGATGGCCGCAGGCGTATCCGGGGCATAGCCCCCGGCCATCAGCTCCGCCTGGGCCTTTTCCAGCAGGCTCGAGGAAAGGAAGAGTACCATGGTACTGCCGTGAGCCGCCAGGTTGCGAAGCCGCTCCCCTTCAGGCACCGGCGTACGTCCCTCGGCGCGGGTAATAATCACCGTCTGGCTCACGCCGGGGAGGGTGTACTCGGCCTTGAGCGCCGCCGCCGCGCCGCAGAAGGAGGAAACTCCCGGCGTCACATCGTAGACATAGCCCCGCTGCTCCAGGGCGTCCATCTGTTCGCGAATGGCGCCATAGATCGAGGGGTCACCGGTGTGCAGGCGCACGGTGGTCTTGGAGGCAGCCTCAGCCTTGTCCATCACTGCCAGTACCTCTTCCAAGGTCATGGCGGCAGAGTCATGGATCTCGCAGTCCGCCCGACAGTGCTTTAAGAGTGCGGGGTTCACCAGAGAACCGGCGTAGATCACCACATCTGCCTGGGACAAAAGCCGCGCGCCCCGGAGGGTGATGAGATCTTCCGCGCCGGAACCGGCGCCTACAAAATGAATCA
This sequence comes from uncultured Oscillospiraceae bacterium, assembly GCA_944386905.1. Lineage (GTDB taxonomy): Bacteria > Bacillota > Clostridia > Oscillospirales > Oscillospiraceae > Avoscillospira. The sequence goes on along the minus strand of CALXCW010000087.1, from coordinate 4,616 downwards.
TGGAATCGTCCTCCCAATCGATGGTGTTTGAGATATTGCACCCCTTCGCCTCACGCGAGGCTTGCCTTTTGGTGCTTTTCCAAGAGCACCCCGGCGCCGGCGGTCATGACCTCCACCCCTTGGGCCTGGGAGAAGAGGATGGCCCCGGTCGCTAAATCCGGCGCCCGGTGATGAAGCGTCTCCTCCACCGCCTGGGCAATGGCGGAAAGCACCGGTTCGGCCAGGCCCGCTTCTTTTAAAAGCGCCACGGCAGCATCGGTCGTGGGGGCTTTATAGAGCTGACGTAACAGAGACACCGGTGCGCCGCAGAGCGCCGCATGGGTGACGAACACCTCCCGCCGCCCGTCGGCGGTACGGGAATGGGTGTCGGTAACCCCGGCGGCCAGCTTGGTAAGCTTGCCCAGGTGTCCCACCAGGAGCACCGATGCAAACCCCAGGCGCACAGCGTCGTCCAGTGCCTGGCCGATGTAGTTAGAGCACTGCACCGCCTCCTGAAGCCTCAGACCCAGCACATCCCGAACGTAGGCGTCGCCGTAGTTGCCCGGGGTGAGGAGCAAGTCTGTCACGCCCGCAGCCCGGCGCACCGAGAGCTCCGCCCGGGTGGTGGCCACCAGAGCAGCGCGGCTCATGGGGCGGACAATGCCGGTGGAGCCCAAAATCGAGATGCCGCCCTCGATGCCCAGCCGGGGATTAAAGGTCTTTTGGGCCAGCTCCGCCCCTCCCGGCACCTCGATGACGGCCCGCAGCCCCCCGCTGTGGCCGGAGAGGGCCCTTTGCAGCGCCGCCTTGATCATCTGCCGGGGCACGGAGTTGATGGCCGCCGCCCCCACCGGCTGGTCGAGGCCGGGACGGGTTACCCGGCCCACACCCGCGCCGCCGTCGATCTCGATTCCCGCAGGGATGGCCGTGACCACGGCGCGGATTTTGGCTCCGTGGGTGGCGTCAATATCGTCACCGCCGTCTTTGCGCACCGAGCAGGCGGCGAAGCCGTCTCCGCATTCCCAATCCTCCGGCTCCACGGTCACCGCAATCCCCGCCGGGGTCTCGATGGTCACCTGGGCGGGAAATTCGCCGGACAAGAGTCCCTGGGCGGCGGCACAGGCCGCCGCCGCGGCGCAGGTGCCGGTGGTATAGCCGCAGCGCAGCGTCTGTTGGCCCACGGCAATATAGTATTCGAGCATGCGGCACCCCCCACAGTGGTATTTTCCGCTTGGGCAGCGCAATCAGCGCACGCCCTCTGTCCTCGGCGCTTTGTGCGCCGCAGCCCACCGGGTGAACTGCGCCAGGGTCAGGGGATAGCCGGTCTGACCTGGCTCCATGGCCTCGGCGGCCTGATAATAGCTGGGCTTTTTGAGCCCCGCCTCCCGCAGCAGGTCGTCCCGGCCGAAGAGCTCTGCCAGGGGTTCATCGGCCAGCAGGCGGCTGTGAGAAAACACCAGCCCCCGCCGGGCAAAGCGGGCGGCAAAGTCCACATCATGGGTACTCACCATCAGGGCAATTCCCGCGTCGGTGAGCTTTTGAAGGGTCTCCTCCAGCCGCGCCACATTCTCAGGATCCAAGGAGGCAGTGGGCTCGTCCAGCAAAATGAGATCCGGCTCCATGGCCAGAATGTCGGCGATGGTCAGTCGCTTTTTCTCCCCGCCGGAGAGAAACTGAGGCTGACGCTGCCGGTAGTCCGTAAGCCCCATGGCGGCCAGGGCATCGACGGTGCGCCGCTCCACCTCGGCCAGGGGCAGGTTTAAATTCATGGGGCCAAAGGAAACCTCTCCCTCCACGGTGACAGACAAAATCTGATCCTCGGCCTCCTGGAACACCACGCCCACCCGGCGATGGAGCTCCAGCCGGTCGGCCTTATGATGGCGCAGCTTGCGGCCGTGGAGATAGATTGCCCCTTCCTGCGGCTGGAGGAGCCCACAGCAGAGAAGAAAGAATGTGGACTTGCCCGCGCCGTTTCGTCCCATCACTGCCACCCGCTCCCCCGCTGCGATGGAACACGAGAGCTGCTCCACCGCCGGCGGCGAATCGGGATAGGCATAGCAGACGCCCTCCAGGCGCAAAATGGGCTCAGTCATCCTGGAAGCACCTCCTTACACACGACAAGCACAGCCGCCAGCACGGCCAGATACAAAAGGGCCAGCGTCACATGGCGCCGCCGCACCGGCGGCACCGTGGCGAGGAAGGCCAGGCGTCCGTCGTAGCAGCGGGCCTCCATGGCATCATAGCAGGCGCGGCTTCGCCGGAAGGAGGCCGCCAGGAGATTGCCGCTGACTTTTCCGGCGGTGACCACCGAACGGCGAAACCCCCGGTAGCCAAGCCGTGCAGTGGCAGAAAGAGTCATTTGCCGCTGTACCGTCAAGAGTACAAAAAGGTAGCGGTAGATCAGATACATCAGCTCAATGACTACCTCCGGCAGCTTCCAGCGGCGGAGCACTTCGATGAGCTGCGGCATGGGCGTGGTCGTGCTGAAAAAGAACAGGCAGCTCACCGCGCCCAGGGCCTGAAGAAACAGCGTCCCGGCGGCCAGGGCACTTGCCTCGGTAACTGCAAAGCCGCCGGGACGCCACTCCACCAGCACCACGGCGCATCCCACAACCAGAAAGAGCAGCGGGGCGCAAAACAGGGCCAGGATTTTCCCCGGGGCCAATCTGCCGGGCAGAGCCATCGCCAGCACCATCGTGAGAAACACAAACAGTCCCGCCGCCCAGTGGGCGGCGGCGATGGCGGCAAAGAGCACCGTCAATGTAAAGAGGAGCTTGAGCGCGGGGCTCACCCCCCGCAGGGGAGAGCGCGCCGCCAAGGTATCGAGCATGGCGAGGCCGCCGGAGTGGGCGTGCGCCATCAGGCCGCTTCCTCTCTGCGGTAGCGCCAGCGGGCGGCGAAGAAGCCGAAGCCATAGCCGATGACCAACGCACCCAACGCGGCCTGGAGGCAGAAGAGCAGCGACTCCGTCTCGCCGCCGGGTGGCTCAATGAGGCTCTCTGCCCAGGGCTCATAGTCGGGGTCAAGCCGCCCCACCAATTCCTCGGCTGCACCGTCGGCACCGCCGAACGCGCTGTCGTGGATGGTGAGCAGCGGAATTAGCACAATGGCGGCACACAGCGCCAGCAAAACGAAGAGGATGACAACTTGTCTCTTGGTCATGCCGCTTTCGCCTCCTTCTCGATAAATTCGATTTCCCGCAGCTCAGGCTTCGCATAGGCCGTGAGGAGCATCACCACAATGGCCGAGAGGATCCCCTCCACGATGGCCAGGGGAATCTGGGTCACGGCAAAAACCCCCAGGAATTCCACCAGAGAGGCTGCAAAACCAGCCTCACCGGGGTGCGCCCAGGCCAGCTGCACAGAGGTGACCACATAGGTAAAGAGGTCGCCCAGGGCGCAGGCGAGCCCCACGGCCACCAGCCGGTTGACTCGGAGCTTTTTACAGAGGGCGTAGATTCCCGCGCTCACAAAGGGGCCTGCAATGGCCATGGAGAAGGTGTTGGCGCCCAGGGTGGTGAGGCCGCCGTGGGCCAGGAGCAGCGCCTGGAACAAGAGCACGATGATGCCCAGCACCGCCATGGGCGGTGCGCCAAAGAGCACCGCGCCCAGGCCCGTGCCGGTGGGGTGACTGGAGGAGCCGGACACGCTGGGAAGCTTCAGCGCCGAGAGGACAAACGCGTAGGCGCCCATCATGGCCAAGAGCAGGACGGCCTTACGGTGCTCCGCGGCTACCCGGCGGATGGAGATGACACCCCAGGCCAAAAACGGCAGGCACACCGCCCCCCAGCCGACGGCATGGAGCGGCGGAAGATAGCCCTCCATAATGTGCATGGCGCCTGCCGGCACCGTCAGCGCCGCCAGAATGGGCAAGGCGCAGGCGAGGGAGAGAAAGCGTCGCTCCCTTCGGGTCATGTTGGTTTTCAAGGAAAAACCTCCTTACAATAAAAAATGAGCAGCCCTTTGGCTGCCCAATAACGGGGCATTTCTGCCCGGTTATCCAGGGACTGAACACCGCAGCCTCGGTTTTTGAAACGATGTGAGCAGGTCTCCTGGCTTCAGATCACGGCTCCATGCGCCTTCTCGGGGATCCCCAATGGCGTCTGCATGTCGCTCCCTGTTACAGTGACGGGTTCGCTTCGGACTCTAACCGAATTCCCTTTTCACCCTTGCGGGCACTCACACCACATGGTATATGCAATTTTACACTGGTTTGACTGTGTTTATTATACTCCACCGCCGCAGCCCCGTCAATTGCCATTTCACCGCGTATACCCTGAAGTACAGCAGGCCGCCGTCTCGGCAAAAAAAGAAACCCTAAAGCCTTGCGGCTCTAGGGTTTGCTGTGGAGCTGTTAGGCAGATTTGAACTGCCGACCTCGTCATTACCAATGACGCGCTCTACCGACTGAGCTATAACAGCATCTCGCAATCAGCTTCATTATTATAGCATAATAATCCCTGCTGTCAAGCTCTTTTTTTCTTTTTTTCCGGCGGGCCGCCGGAGGGCGGCGCCGCTGGAGCGCCCGGAGGCGCGGTGCGAGGGGTCTTTCGGTTTTTCTCTATATAAAAAAGAGAAGAAGCTCTGCTCCCGCAAAGCCCCTCTCAGCGTTCGCTGATGTGTACCTCTTCGCCGTCG
>CALXCW010000086.1 GCA_944386905.1 uncultured Oscillospiraceae bacterium | reverse complement strand
TGATTTCGAGTCAAGCTCGTTACGACCACTTCGATACCGCTCCATGATGAAATATGAAATAATTCCATACAAGGACAGCTTTCAATATCCTTCTATGTCTTGGGTATTATACCAGCAACGCCGGGAAAAATCAAGTCTCTTTGTTGCAGCACCGGCATCGACGCGCCGCGCTTTTGCTGTCGAACCGGGAGCGAAAAAAAGGGGTATACATCGGCGGAAAAGTGTGGTATACTACCATACAGTGTCCACTGGTATTGGACGTGTTCATGCGTATGCTGATTTGCTGCGCGGAGATTTTGAAACATAGCGCGCACAGGGCTGCTGCCGCATCCGGCGAGACGGGGTCGGATGCCCGGATCTGTGGGCTTGTTTTTCTATGCCTTTTTGGCTTGTTTCTCCTCCGTGGGCCAATCATTGTCATATAATCTAATTTTAACGGAGTGAACCTTATTGAGTGAAAAACTGAAAATCATTTCTCTGGGCGGTCTCAACGAAATCGGCAAGAATATTACCGTGCTGGAATATGGCCGGGATATGATCGTGGTCGATTGCGGAATGGGCTTCCCCGAGGACGATATGTACGGCATTGATTCGGTCATTGCTGACACCACCTATCTCGTCAAAAATAAGAATAAGATGCGCGGCCTCTTCCTGACCCACGGCCATGAGGATCATATCGGCGGTATCCCCTACCTGATGCAGGATCTGCGCACTCCCATCCACGGCACCCGCTTGACATTGGGTCTGGTGCAGCGGAAGCTGGAAGAGTTTGACCTGGTGAACAAGGTCAAGATGTTCCCCCACGAGGCGGGGGAAGTGGTCAAGGCAGGCTGCTTCCAGGTGGAATTTATCCACATGAACCATTCCATCGCCGACGCCGTGGCCTTCGCCATTAAGACCCCTGTGGGAACCGTGGTGATGACCGGCGACTTCAAGATCGACGCCACTGCTTCTGAGGGTATTGCCGATCTGGGCCGTCTGGGCCAACTGGGCAAGGAAGGCGTGTTGGCGCTGCTGTGTGACTCTACCAACGTCGAGCGCCCCGGTTATTCTGCCTCCGAAACCCAGGTAGCCGAAGCCTTCGACCGGCAGTTCAAGGACTGCGATCAACGAATTATTGTCACCACCTTCGCCTCTAACGCTCACCGGCTGCAGAACCTCATCAACGTCGCCCACAAGTATGGCCGTAAGGTAGCCGTCACTGGCCGGAGTATGGAGAACGTTTTGAAAGTCTCCATGGAGCTGGGTTATCTCAAGGTGCCCGCCCGGACACTGGTGGACATCAATGCCATTAAGAACCTGCCTAAAAACAAAATCGTCATCGTCTCCACCGGCTCCCAGGGTGAAAACATGTCCGCCCTGTACCGTATGGCCTTTACCGGTCACAAGCAGGTGGAGATCCAACCCGGCGACCGTATCATCATCTCGGCTTCCGCCATCCCCGGCAACGAGAAGTCCGTCAGCCGGATCATCAATGAGCTCTACCGCAAAGGCGCCGACGTGGTGTGCGACAAATCCGCCGATCTCCACGCCTCCGGCCACGCCAGTCAGGAAGAACTGAAAATTATTCACGCCCTGCTCAAGCCGCGCTTTTTTATCCCCGTCCACGGTGAGCAGCGCCATTTGCAGGCACACGCCCGGTTGGCGAAGCTCATGGGAATGGATTCCAAGAACATCCTGATCTCCGATGTAGGCCGTGTCATCGAGCTCACCAAGACCACCTGTAAGCTCACCGGCACCGTACCCTCCGGCCGCATTCTGGTGGACGGCTCCGGCGTAGGTGATGTGGGCAGCGTGGTGCTGCGTGATCGCAAACACCTGGCCCAGGACGGCATGCTGGTGGTGGTCGTTAACCTATCCGCCGAGGACGGCAGTGTCATCACCGGCCCGGACATCATCACCCGTGGCTTTGTCTATGTGAAAGAATCGGAGAATTTGATGGAGGAGATGCGGATTATTGCCGCCCATGCCATCGACCGCTGCGCCAAAGACGGCACCCGGGATTGGAGCGCTCTCAAAGCTGGTATCAAATCCGATCTATCGGCATACCTTTTTAAGACCACCAAGCGGAATCCCATGATCCTTCCTGTCATCATGGAGATCTGACATCTGATTTTTACTTGGAGCCGGGCGGCCTTTGCCGCTCGGCTTTTCATATTTCTCTCTTCCTCCATTCCTCATTTCATCCTGTTTCACTTGACATATGACAGATTGTCATGTATCATGTTTGCATTCTGCAAAACTTGTTTATCATCCCTTAGGAGGCGCAGCCCATGGCTTCGGACACCTTTCGCAATCTCCCTGAGGAAAAGCGCCGCCGGTTTTTAGAGGCTGCATGGAAAGAATTCACCACCTGTTCCTACGCCGAGGCATCCATCAATCGGATTATTCAGGAGGCCAAAATCTCCCGCGGCAGTTTCTATCAGTATTTTACCGGCAAGCACGATCTTTTTCTCTATCTGCTCAAGAGCTTGATCTCCACAATTTCCCAGGGCTTCCTGGCCCAGCTCACCGTCCATGGCAACGACTTGTTTGAGGCTATCCTGGGGATATTTGACCTCATCCTTTGGCAGTCCAGTTCCACACGGGAGGATCTGCCCCAGGCGCGCATCAGCCGCCTGTTCCAACTCAATGCCGATTTAGAACCCACACAATTCATTGACCAGCTGGATCTGCCTACCATAGCCCGGCAAACCAAGGAGCTCCTGGAGCAACATGGCTGTGAGATTGCGCCGGAGCAGGAGGAGGCTGTGCTGTTCTTGATTCTGGCTGCGGGCTTTTCCAGCTTGCTGGCGGCACTCCGGTGCCCCAATCGGCAAGACCACTTCCGCGCTCAGCTGCAAACGCAGCTGGAGATTATTCGCAAAGGACTCACCCCTCCATAAGAAAGAAGGCTTTTTCTTGCTCAAACTCACCAACATCACCAAGGTCTACGGCCAAGGCACCGCAAAAGTGGATGCCCTTCGAGGCGTCTCCATCTCCTTCCGCCGCAGCGAATTTGTGGCCATCCTGGGTCATTCCGGCTGCGGCAAAACGACCCTGCTCAATCTCATCGGCGGCCTGGATCAGTATACCAGCGGTGATCTCTCCATCTCCGGCAAGTCCACCAGCCAGTTCAAAGACCGCGACTGGGACGCCTACCGCAACCATTCGGTAGGCTTTGTCTTTCAAAGCTACAACCTGATTCCCCATCAAAGCGTGCTGTCCAATGTGGAACTGGCATTGACACTCTCCGGCGTCTCCCGCGGTGCGTGCCGCCGCCGGGCAGAGGCCACTCTCACGGAGGTCGGCCTGGCGGATCAGATGCACAAAAAGCCAAATCAGATGTCCGGCGGACAGATGCAGCGGGTCGCCATCGCCCGTGCACTGGTGAATGACCCTGAAATTCTGCTGGCCGACGAGCCCACCGGCGCGCTGGATTCTGAAACCAGTGTGCAGATCATGGAGCTGCTCAAGTCTGTCTCCAAGGATCGCCTGGTCATCATGGTCACGCACAACCCCGAACTGGCCCAACGCTACGCGACCCGCATCGTGCGGCTGCTGGATGGCCGAATTGTCTCTGACTCCGACCCCTACGATGATGTGCAAGCTTCTCTCCCGGTCAAGGCCAAGACGGGCCACCTGCCATCGATGTCCCTGCTCACGGCGCTGGGGCTGTCGCTTCACAATTTGCTCACCAAGAAGGGGCGAACCATCCTCACCGCCCTGGCTGGCGCCATTGGCATCATCGGAATTGCCCTGATTCTCTCCCTTTCCACGGGTATTCAGCGCTATATTGACCAGGTGCAAGAGGACACCCTCTCCTCTTACCCCATTGATCTTCAAGCCGAGACCGTAGATATGACTGCCATGATGTCCGCAATGATGTCTGCCCGGCCACAGGCAGATACCCAGGAGGATGGCCGCGTCTATGCCAGCACCGTCATGTACGACATGATGAACGCCATGACCGCCTCCGGCAGTGAAACCAATGACCTCAAGAGCTTCCGGGCCTATCTTCAGGAAGAGGACTGCCCCATTTTGCCCCATGTGAGCGCCATACAATACAGCTACGATCTCAATATGGATATCTATACCCAGGATCCCACCGGTGCCATCATCCGCTCCGACGTGATGGAGCTCATCGAGGACTCTATGGAAAGCCTCTACGGTGCCGGCGCCTCGGGGCTCACCTCGGCATATATGGGCAACATGGCCGGTTTCGGCTCCATGGAGGTCTGGGAGGAGATCCTCCCCGGCGAGGACGGCCAGATCATCAGTGACCTGGTCAAGGAGCAGTACGATCTGATCTATGGCACATGGCCTTCGGCCTACGATGAAGTGGTACTGATTGTCAACGAGAACAACCAGCTGCCCGACTTGATGCTCTATGCCCTGGGCCTCAAAGACCAAGCTCAGATGGCCGAGATCACCGGCGCAGCCCTCAACCAAGAGGAGATTGAAAATGACGGCCCCACCTCCTGGAGCTACGAAGAGCTATGCAGCAAGACCTATAAGATGCTTTTACCTGCGGCTTGCTTTGAGCCGGAGCCCGTCAGCGGCGGCTATACCGACCTTCGGGAGACCGAGGCGGGACTGGAATACCTCTACAATGCCGATGACACCGGCGTGACACTCAAGGTGGTGGGTATTCTCCGGCCTAACCCCGATGCCACGGCCACCATGCTCTCCGGCACTATGGGCTACACCAGCCTGTTGAGTGATTATGTCCTTGCACAAGTACAGGATATGTCCATTGTGCAGGCCCAGCTGGCCGATGAAACCGTGGACGTGTTCACTGGCTTGCCCTTTGCCACCGGCCATGAAACAGAGCCTGACGACAGTGAGAAACGGCAGGCCGTGTTGGACGCTTTGCCCGGCTTCTCCACTGAGGAAAAGGCTGCCATGTACCTTGATGCCGTCTCCCAGCCCGACGAGGACTTCCTCAGCCAGACCGTCTCTGCCCAGATGGAGGGCATGACCAGGGAAACCATCGAAGCCATGGTTGAACAGCAGTATGCTCAGGAGATGGGGGTTGACAGCCAGAGCATCATGGACTATATCGCCCAGATGGACGATGAGACTCTCTTCACCCGGGTGGAGGAAGCCATGCGCCAGCAGGTGGCGGAGCAGTATGCCCAGCAGGTGCGCACGCAGCTGGGAAGTCGCTCCACCGCAGAACAGGCGCAGCTCCTGGAACAGGGCATCGGCCTCAATGGCGACTTCACCGATGCCCAATACGCCTATCTCTACGACCACTATATGCCCCCCACGCTGTCCGACTCCACCTATGCAGAAAACCTAGTGCGGCTGGGTTATGTGGAGCGGGAATCGCCCTCCGCCATTCGGCTCTACGCAGCCACCTTTGCCGACAAGGACGCCATCGCCGCCTGCATTGAGGCGTACAACGCATCGGTAGAAGAGGAAAAACAGATCACCTATACCGACTATGTGGCATTGCTGATGTCCTCCATCACCACCATCATCCAGGCCATTTCCTATGTGCTTATCGCCTTCGTGGCCATCTCCCTGGTGGTCTCGTCCATTATGATTGGCATTATCACCTATATCTCCGTCCTGGAGCGCACCAAGGAAATCGGCATTCTCCGCTCCATCGGTGCATCCAAGGGAGACATCTCGAAAGTGTTCAACGCCGAGACGCTCATTGAGGGCTTTATCTCCGGCGTCATGGGCATTGGCGTTTCACTGCTTCTGCTGCTGCCTATCAACCAAATCATCCACCATCTCACAGGGATTGAGAGCCTCAGCGCCGTACTCCCCTGGCGGGCCGCTCTCATCCTAGTGCTCATCTCCATGGTGCTCACCCTGATCGCCGGCCTGATTCCTTCGCGTTTGGCTGCGAAAAAGGATCCCGTGGAAGCACTGCGGACAGAGTGAAGCGATGGCAAAGCTCTATGTCATGGATGTTGCGCCGCTGATGAACGGCGCCTGGGAAGCTCTGCTTCCCCTGCTCTCACCCTGGCGGCAGCAGCGGGTCATTTCCTGCCGCCACGACGCCGACCGTGCCAGGTTAACCGGCGCGGGCTGGCTCCTGCGCCACAGTCTGGAAGAGGTGGGCATTCCCGCAGCAAGACAGCAGATGACCACAGGCCCCTACGGCAAGCCCTGTTTGGCCAGCGGGGCTGTGGAATTCTCCCTGAGCCACAGCGGCAGCTGGGCTGTATGCGCCCTAGACCGTGCCCCCGTGGGCGTAGATGTGGAGCGGCCGCGGTGCTCCATGGCCACGGCTCGGCGGTTTTTTGCCCCCGCTGAGGTGGCCGCCTTGGAGGCCCTGCCGGAGTACGCCCGACCTGACGCTCTGCTGCGGTTATGGACCGCCAAGGAGGCCTTCTCCAAGGCTGTGGGCGCAGGACTTACCCTGGGTCTGCACACCTTCACCGTCACCCTGACGGCCCAGGGCGCCACCCTCTCCCAGCAGGAAAGCCCTCTCCCCTTCCGTCTGGAGGAATATACCCTGCCCGGCCACCGGATCTGTCTGTGTACCACCGGCGAGCGTCCCATACTTTCCTATATCGCTCCGCCCCGACGATAAAATGGCAGCGCGGCCATCGTACCTCTTCATAGGTGTCGATGGCCGCGCGCTATTGTTTACTCTCCTGAATGGGATTGTGGTGTGTGAATGACAGGGCCTTGACCCTCTTCGCCGCGTTTTCGTGATGTCGAAGCCCGTCGAAGTAAAGGAAGAAGCAAAAGTACCGCACCCAAGGCGATTGCTACCGCAATCCAAGGCGTCCAATCCTGTCCATAGCGCAGGTTCTCATACTTCCGCGCCAGCTGCCCTTCTTCCTGCTTGATCATTTCATAGTATGTATCATTTTCCGGTGTATAAAGGGAGAGATATGTCAAACCCGCGTCATCGAAGTTGAGTGCAACCTCGTAACCTTCCGTGGTGCTGTACGACACCGTGACCCCTTCCCCTATGGAGGCAACCTCTCGGAGCATTTCGCATTGAACCAGCTCCTGTGCCAAAGAATCCGCAGAATAAGTGGTATATTCCTCCTTGACCTCCAGCGGCGTAGCATGGGCAAGAATTTTTGCGGCGTTGCTCTCAATGGCATAGGCGCGCACCTTCTCAGTCTCCTGGGCTGTCATCATCTGGGGTTTCGCCATATGCACTGCGTCGCTCCTCATCCCGAGCAGCAGGTATATAAGCAGCGCCAGCTCCGCCACAACCACCAATCGATACAGCACCTGATAAACCGTAACTTTCTTCATTCCGACCCCTCCTGGTTCGTCACCGCCTCCTTATTTTTCAACTGTATTATACCAGTAATACGG
>CALXCW010000085.1 GCA_944386905.1 uncultured Oscillospiraceae bacterium | reverse complement strand
GATCCCAGCCGCCCCACTTGGATTCTCGATCCGGTGGACGGCACCACCAACCTGATCCATGACTACCACTTTTCTGCCATCTCCCTGGCTCTGGCCGAAGGCGGAACCCCTGTATTTGCCGTGGTGTATCACCCTTATTCCGATTCATGCTTTACCGCCAAGCTGCATGGCGGCAGCTTTTTGAATGGCAAACCCATCCACGTGAGCAGCGCGGCGGCACTGAGAGAATGCCTGGCCTCCGTGGGCACGGTTCCAGGGCATCGCCATCTGGGGGAACAGGCCTTTCGGCAGATGTGGGCGCTGTACAACGCCTGCCAGGATGTGCGCCGCACAGGCTGCGCGTCGTTGGATTTGTGCTTTGTCGCCTGCGGGCGGCAGGATATCTATGTGGAGGCGGCCCTCAAGCCTTGGGACTACGCTGCGGGAATTTTGATTGTTGAAGAGGCCGGCGGCCGGGTTACCCAGCCTGACGGCACGCCCATGACCATCTTTTCTGGCTGCGGAATCGTTGCCAGCAACGGCGCCGTGCATCAAGCCGCCTTGGATGTTCTAGAAAAAGCGGTGTGACAGACCGCGTAAATTTCTTTCCCATTCTTAGAGTCAAAAAGCACCGAACCCCTCAAGGTTCGGTGCTTTTTGAGCCTTTGCAGCTTTAAAAAGTTAAAAAATTGCATGTTTTAACGTTCAGGAGGCTCTTTGCGTCGCGCACACTTTCTTGACTCCGGGTCACTGCACGATCTGGAACCCTGCCTCGGTGAGACGGTGACGGATCTCCTCGATCTGAGCAAAGTCTCTTGTCTCCATGCCCACCCGCAGGAAGCAGCTGGAGATGGCCATGTTGGGATCTGAGCGCTCGTGGCGCACGGAGATCACATTGGCGCCGCAGCTGGAGATGATATTGCTCACCCCCACCAACTGGCCGGGCTTGTCCTCCAGGGCGATCACCAGGTTGGCATTGCGGCCGGAGGTCACCAGGCCGCGGGTAATTACCCGAGAGAGGATATTCACGTCAATATTGCCGCCAGAAACCAGGCAGACCACCTTTTTGCCCTGAATGGGTAGCTTATGGAACATGGCAGCCGCCACACTGACGGCGCCGGCACCTTCGGCGATGAGCTTCTGCTTTTCAATGGTGGCCAAAATGGCCGCGGCAATTTCATCCTCGGAGACAGTCACAATATCGTCCACATATTGTTCTACCAGCGAGAAGGTCGTGTCGCCAGGATGCTTGACAGCGATACCGTCAGCAAAGGTATGCACCGTGTCCAGGGTGATCTGGTGGCCCTGGCGGTGGCTTTCAAACATGCTGGGCGCATTACTGGCCTGGACGCCGTAGACCTTCACCGAGGGCTGCAGCTGTTTGATGGCAAAGGCCACACCGGAGATAAGACCGCCGCCGCCGATGGGTACGATGACCGCGTCCACATCCCGCATCTGTTCCAAGATCTCCAGGCCTATGGTACCCTGACCGGCGATCACCTCGTCATCGTCAAAGGGGTGGATAAACGTCGCCCCTGTTTCCTGCTGAGCCTTGAGGGCGGCTGCATAAGCGTCGTCATAGGCACCATCCACCAGTACCACTTCCGCTCCCAGGCGTTTGGTGGCCTCCACCTTGCTGATGGGGGCGGAGTCCGGCATGTAGACTACGCTCCTGGCGCCCTGCCGGGTGGCCGCCAGGGCCACACCCTGGGCGTGGTTACCGGCGCTGCAGGCAATAATACCGGCTTTCTTCTGCTCGTCGGTCAGCTGGCTGATCTTATAGTAGGCGCCGCGGAGCTTGAAGCTTCCGGTTACCTGGAGGTTCTCTGTCTTGAGATAGAGCTCAGTGTCCTTGACCAGGTTGGGTGCGTGGATGAGGTCGGTGCGCCGCGCCACCTCCTTGAGCACAAAGGCCGCATGGTAGATTTTGTCCAGGGTAATCATGGTTCCGTGGACTCCTTTCCAGCCAAATAGTTGATAAATTGTTGGGCAGTGCGCCCGGAAACGCCGCCGTGCCGAAGCTCCCAGCGATTGGCCAAGGCCAGAAGCTCCGCCTCGTCCATCGGCGTGGTCAGCTGCCGCTGGGCCAGCGTCTTGACAATGGTCTGGAATTCGCTGCGGTTAGGCACGGAGTAACTGATGGCCACACCAAATCGGGCCGCCAGAGAGAGCTTTTCCTCCATGGTGTCGGAGCGGTGGACGTCGTTGTCAAACTCCATATCACTGCGATCTTTCCAGGTCTCCTTGATAAGGTGACGGCGATTGGAGGTGGCATAGATTAAAATGTTGTCCGGCCTGGTCTCCACACCGCCTTCGATGACGGCCTTGAGGAACTTGTACTCCACTTCGTTTTCCTCGAAGGAGAGATCGTCAATATAGATGATAAAGCGGTAATTTCGGCCCTTTACCGCGGCGATCACCGCAGAAAGATCCCGGAACTGGTGTTTATAAATTTCAATCATCCGAAGGCCGGAATCGTAATATTCGTTGATGAGCGCTTTCACAGAGGAGGATTTTCCGGTGCCGGCGTCGCCGTAGAGGAGCACATTGTTGGCAGGTCGCCCCTTGACAAAGGCCTCGGTATTCTCCACCAGCTGCTTTTTCTGGAGCTCGTAGCCCACCAAGTCATGGAGCATCACCTTGTCGGTGTTGTTGATGGGCAGGAACTCCACGCCCTGGCCCAGGTTTTGGATCCGGAAGGCACGGTTGAGGCCGAACATTCCAACACCGTAAGCCTTGTAAAAATCCGTGACCAGGGTAAAAAACTCGTTTTCATCCTTGGCAGCTGCCAAAAGGCGGCTCAAACTCTGCACCTTTTCACTGACGGCGCGATAGTAGTGCTTCTCCAGTTTGACCAGAGCATGGTAATGGGTGATGGTGGTAAAGCAGTCAATCCCGAGATCTTGCTCCAGGGGGGCAAAGTCAAAGTGGAATAAGCGGCAGAATACCGCGAAATCCCCCTTGGCAAAGTGGTTCACCGATCCCTCCCCCGCGCCCACTCGCTCGGCGGTGAGAGAAAAGGAGTTCTCATTGGTAAGCAGCACGAAGGTCAGATAGTTTTGCCAGAGGTTTTCATTAAAGCCGTACTGCGTGGAGAGGTCGAGCAGCCGCTTGATCTGAATGTAAATTCTTCGGATGAGCTGGGGCTTGTCGCAGGTGCGGTTTTCCCAGTCCCGGTAGATCTCTCCCAGCTTGGTCAAAATGCTGTCCTCACCCAGATTGCTGTAGAGCAGCAAATTGGAAATCAGGCGATCCATCTCACAACTCCGCCAAGACGGCATCGGTCATCTCCGTGCAGCCCAGAGAGGCCTCGCCGCCGCCGAGATCCGCTGTCCGCAGCCCTTTGAAGAGCACCTGATCCACCGCCGCTTCGATGTCGTCGGCCTCGGCGGACAAGTCCAGGGAGTAGCGCAGCATCATGGCAGCCGAAAGAATGGTAGCAATGGGGTTGGCCTTGTTCTGCCCGGCGATGTCCGGTGCAGAGCCGTGGATGGGCTCGTAGAGGCCGCGCTTGGTGCTGCCGAGAGAAGCCGAGGGCAGGAGGCCGATGGAACCGGTGATCTGGGATGCCTCGTCGGAGAGAATATCGCCAAACATATTGGTGGTCACCACTACGTCGAACTGGGCAGGGTTTCTGACCAGCTGCATGGCGGCATTGTCCACCAGCATGTCGGTGCAGGTTACGTCTGGATATTCTTCCGCAATCCGGTGCACCGTCTCGCGCCACAGGCGGGACGTCTCCAATACGTTGGCCTTGTCAATGCTGATGACATTTTTCCGGCGCTTCCGGGCCGTCTCAAAGGCCACCCGGGCAATTCGCTCAATCTCCATGACGGAGTAGCATTCCGTGTCGTAGGCCTCGGGGCCGTACTTCCCCTCCCGGCGGCCCCGGTCGCCAAAGTAGATACCGCCGGTGAGCTCCCGCACCATGACCATGTCAAAGCCGTTTGCCACGATATCAGGACGCAGCGGGCAGTCCCCGGCCAAAGCCGGGTAAATCTTTGCAGGACGCAGGTTGGTAAAGAGCCCCAGTGCCGACCGCAGGCCCAGCAGAGCCTTTTCCGGCCGGAGATTCCCGGGGTTCTTGTCCCACTTAGGGCCGCCCACCGCACCCAGGAGCACACTGTCGGCGCTCAGGCAACCGGCCACTGTTTCCTCAGGCAGCGGGATTCCGACGGCGTCAATGGCGCAGCCACCGGCGAGGTAGGGCGTTGTGTGAAAGGTGTGGCCATACTTCCGACCGATCTTCTCCAGGACGCGCACAGCGCTGTCCACGATCTCAGGGCCGATACCATCGCCCTTGATGAGCGCAATCTGAAATTCCATGGCTTTGCCTCCTTATCCGTCCTGCCGCGCCTTGAGATAGGGCAGCAGACCGCCGTGTCGGATGATCTCTTCAATAAAGGGCGGGAAGGCCGCAGCCTGATAGGTCTTGCCCGTGGTTTCGTCCACGATCTCTCCGGTGGAGAAGTTGACTGCCACGGTGTCTCCGCTTGCAATGGCCTCTGCAGCTTCGGGGCACTCCAGGATGGGGAAGCCGATATTGATGGCGTTGCGGTAAAAAATCCGGGCAAAACTCGCAGCAATGACGCAAGCAGCGCCACTGGCCTGGATGGCCATGGGAGCGTGCTCCCGGGAGGAGCCGCAGCCGAAGTTCCAGCCGCCCACCACAATGTCGCCGGGCTTGACGGCGGTGGCATAGGCGGGGTCAATATCCTCCATACAGTGCTTGGCCAGTTCCTCAGGAGAGGGGGCGTTTAAGTAACGGGCAGGAATGATGACGTCGGTATCGACGTTGTCGCCGTATTTAAAGCAAGTTCCACGGGCCATGGTTATTCTCCTTTCTCCAGCTTGGCAGGATCCTTCAGACAGCCGGCCACGGCAGACGCGGCGGCTACGGCAGGACTGGCCAGCACAACTTCGCTCTTGACATGACCCATGCGGCCGACAAAGTTGCGGTTGGTGGTGGTGACCGCCCGCTCCCCGGCACACATGACGCCCATATGGCCGCCGAGGCACGGCCCGCAGGTGGGAGTGGAGACAGCACATCCGGCTTCAATGAAAGTCTTCATCAGGCCCTCTTCCATGGCCTGGAGATATATGGCCTGGGTAGCGGGGATGACGATGCAGCGGACGCCGGCGGCGACCTGGCGACCCTTCAAAATTTCAGCGGCGGCGCGGAGATCGGAAATGCGGCCGTTGGTGCACGAACCGATGACCGCCTGCTGAATTTCCATGCCCTCCACTTCATCGATGGTACGGGTGTTGCTGGGAAGATGCGGCAGCGATACCGTGGGCTTCAAGGTGTTGAGATCGATGACGACCTTCCGAGCGTACTCAGCATCGGGGTCGGCCTCGTAGACCGTGTAGGGACGGTTCACCCGACCGGTGATATACTCGATGGTCTTTTCATCCACGGGGAAAATTCCATTCTTGGCGCCGGCTTCGATGGCCATATTGGCAATGGTAAAACGGTCATCCATAGAGAGCGAAGCAACACCTTCTCCGGTAAACTCCAACGATTGGTAGAGCGCGCCGTCCACACCGATTTCACCGATAAGGTGCAAGATCACGTCCTTCCCGCTGACGTAGGGCTGAAGGGTGCCGGTGAGCTCCACCTGGATCGCCGCGGGCACCTTGAACCAGTTCTCGCCCATCGCCATACCGGCGGCCATATCCGTGGAGCCCACGCCGGTGGAGAAGGCGCCCAGCGCGCCGTAGGTGCAGGTATGCGAATCGGCGCCGATAATGAGATCGCCGGGGGCGGTCAAGCCCTGCTCCGGCAGAAGGGCATGCTCAATGCCCACGGTGCCCACATCATAGAGGTGGGTAATGGAGAAACGCTTGGCAAATTCCCGGGCCTGATGGCAGAGTTCGGCGGACTTGATGTCCTTGCAGGGGGTGTAATGATCCAAGACAATGGCAATTTTGTCCTTGTCAAAGATCTTGGTAAAGCCGGTCTTGTCGAAAGTGGTGATGGCAACAGGGGTGGTAATGTCGTTGCCCAGCACCAGATCCAGCTTTGCCTCGATGAGATCGCCGGCTTTTACGCTGTCAAGGCCGGCATGATGGGCCAGGATCTTCTGGGTCATGGTCATTCCCATGGTTATTCCTCCTCTTTCTGGGCGGCAACGTGCCGCTGGAGCTTGTTGGCTGCCTGGAGATAGGCCACAATGCTGGCCTTGATGATATCGGTGGAGAGGCCCCGCCCGCTGAAGCTCTTGCCACCGGCAGAGAGCTTCACAGTGACGTCGCCCAGGGTATCCTTGCCCTCGGAAATGGAGTTCACCGAGAAGATTTCAAAGGAATGCTCCACGGGCTGCATGATCTTGTCGATGGCCTGGAAGGAGGCGTCGATGGGGCCGTCGCCCAGGCAAACTTCCTCGTATTTTTCCTCGCCGCGCCGCAGGCAGATGGTCGATGTGGCCGTGGTGAAGTTGGAGGTGTGGACGGCAAACCAGTCCAGCTTATACCCGCCCTCGTCCTCTGTTACGCGGCTGGAGTGCCGCACCAGGGCCTCCAGGTCGTCATCGGTGATGGACTTTTTCTTGTCGCACAGTTCCTTGAAGCGGACAAAGAGCTTCGCCAGTTCCTCCTCGCTGAGCTCGTAGCCCAGTTCCTTTAGCCGCGTCTCAAAAGCATGGTGGCCGGAGTGCTTGCCCAGAACCAGATTATTGGTGCGGATGCCCACAGATTCGGGTGTAAGGATCTCGTACGTCTTTTTATTGGCCAGAACGCCGTGCTGGTGAATGCCGCTCTCATGGAGGAAGGCATTCTTACCCACGATGGGCTTGTTGAGGGGCGCCGTCTGGCCGATGATGTCGTAGACGGTCTTGCTGGCACGATAGATCTGGGTCGTGTCGATGCGCGGCGCAGCGTCGTAGACATCCCGGCGGGTACGCAGTGCCATGACCACTTCCTCCAAAGAGGTGTTGCCGGCCCGCTCACCCAAGCCGTTGATGGTGCATTCAATCTGGGTGGCGCCTCCCTGCACGCCGGCCAGAGAGTTGGCCACAGCCAGTCCCAGGTCGTTGTGGCAGTGTACCGACAGCTCCACGTTCTGGGCTTCTTCCACTGCCTCAAGCACGTAGGCAATGAGCGCTTGCATCTCAGCAGGGGTGGTATAGCCCACCGTATCGGGCAGGTTGATGACCGTGGCGCCATTCTGGATGGCAGTACGCACCACCTGAACCAGAAACGCCGGGTCGGAGCGGGTGGCATCCTCGGCAGAAAACTCCACATTGGCGGTATAGCGCTTGGCGCGGGCTGTCATGGCAGCAGTACGCTCCAGCACCTGTTCGGGGGT
>CALXCW010000084.1 GCA_944386905.1 uncultured Oscillospiraceae bacterium | reverse complement strand
GTCGTCACTGTCACCACGCTCTACTCCGGTGTGGAGTATTTTGTTAAGAATTGGGACGTCATTCGTCCGTAACGTCACCCTATAAAAATGCCGCCTCCTAAATTGGGAGGCGGCATTTTTATGGGGATGGGAGCAACAGCATTGCCTCAAGGCGGGGGGTGAAAGAGAAGGTGCTGCCTACCGAAGGGCACTGGGTGAGAGGTAGAGACAAGAGCAGTGTCTCCCCCGTGGACAGGCGGAGCAGCGTCGTGGCGGTCACATCGTCGGCCATGGAGCGCTCTACCTGCCCTTGAAGTATGTCGCCGGGAGCCACAGCGCCGTCGGGTAGCCCCAGAGTATAGGTACCGTCGGCCTTGGAGCAAGGAAAGTTCAAGCCCCAGGCGGGGGCTTTGAGCATGCCGGCGTGGATGGTGCAGGCGGTAAAATTTCGGCACCCTGCCATTCTAGCCTCAGCCACGGTAACGGGATGAGCGAGAAGAGAGGGAAGGGTGGTGACGCGGCCCACCAAGCCGTTGTCAATGACGGCCAGGCGGCGGCAGTGGCGCTGTACCTCTCCCCGGTCATGACTTACATAGAGCACAGAACCGCCGAAATCTTCCAGAATGGCTTCCAGTTCCAGTTCCAACTGGTATTTGAGGCAGGCATCCAGAGCGGAGAAAGGCTCGTCAAGGAGAATGGCGCTAGGCTTTGCGGCAAGAATCCGCACCAATGCCACGCGTTGCTGCTGACCGCCGGAAAGCTGGGCAGGGTAATGGCCCTCCAAACCTGTGAGATGAAAAATCTCCATCAGTTGCTGCGCCGTCTGACGTCGCTCTTGGCGGGGGCAATGACGGAGTGCTGCACGCACATTCTGTGCCACGGTCATATGTGGGAAGAGGGCATAGTTTTGAAAGAGATAGCCCACCCGGCGTTGTTGGGGTGGCAAATCAATCTTGGCAGCACTGTCGAAAAGCACAGTGCCATCCAATTCAATATGCCCCGCATCGGGACGGAGTATCCCGGCAATGCACTTTAGAGTCACACTTTTGCCGCAGCCAGAGGCGCCCAGCAGGGCGAGAGCTTCGTGCTCTACCCGAAAGCTGGCCTGGAGATGGAAGTCGCCCAGACGCTTTTCCAGATCAACGATGAGAGCCATGGCCGCGCTCCTTTCTCTGAGGCGTCCGCTGGCGCCGCTCAAGCATATTTACCGCCAACAGCACCACGGCTGAGATGGCCATGTTGATGAGTACCCATGTCAGGGCTTCCTGTTCCTGGTTGGTGCGCCAGAGCTGATATACGGTGGTGGAAATCGTGGCGGTCTTACCGGGCGTGTAGCCGGCGATCATGGATGTGGCGCCATATTCCCCCAGGGCTCTGGCAAAGGCTAGTACCGCCCCTGCCAGGATCCCCTGGCGGCAGCAAGGCATGCGGATACGCCAGAAGATGTAGCTGTTGCTGAGTCCCAGAGTTTTTCCGGCGTGGGAGAGTGTCTCATCAAAAGCCTCGAAGGCGCCGCGGGCAGTACGATACATCAGCGGAAAGATGACCACTGAAGTGGCAAAGATGGCCGACCACCAGGTCATCACCAGTTTGAAACCGAAGAGTTCGAGAAACCAAGCACCCACGACACGCCGCGGCCCCAACACAAGGAGCAACAGATAGCCCACCACTGTGGGCGGAAGAACCAGGGGCAGTGTCAGTACCACGTCCAGTACACCCTTGATCACCCGAGGGAGCCGAGCGACATAATAGGCTGCGGCAATGCCGGTAAAGAACACAAAAAAGGAGGAGATGGCCGCGATGCGAAGGGAATTCCACAGTGGAAACCAATCCATAACGACCACTCCTTCCAAACTTCTAAGTGAAACTGCAATTATGATACGGGACTGAAGCCCACCGACTGGAATACGGTCATTGCCTCATCGGTGAAGCAGAAATCTAGGAAAGCCTGAGCTTCCTCTGGGTTCTTGGAGACATTGAGCACTGCAGCGGGATAGATGACCTGGCCGCACATCTCGGCGGTGGCGGTATCCACCACTATGAGCCCGGCGGAGAAAGCGTCGGTGGCGTAGATCACGCCGCAGTCCACAGCTGCTTCAGAAACCTGGGTGGTGACCTCCTTGACATTGGAGCCGTAGGTGATGAGGCCCTGTGCTGCCAAGTCCGCTTCGTTCAATCCATAGTAAGCAAGAATTTTCTGCGTATACTGGCCCACCGGCACATCCTCATTGCCCATGGCCATGAATACGGTTCCGGCTTTAAGGAGATCGGCCACTTGGTCGAAGGATTCGATCTCGGCAGGGTTTCCCTCAGGCACGGCCAGGGTAACTTTGTTCTCCAAAATATCCTTGCGGCTTTCAGCCAGGACAAAATCCAGACCGTCAGTGTTCACTTCGCTGGAGGCGTTGATATCCAACTGATCCATCTGCGTCTGACCGGCTGAAATGAAGATGTCACAGTCGGCACCGGATTCAATCTGGGATTTCAAAGTACCGGAGGATTCAAAGCTGAAGGTCACTGTGACGTTGGGGTGGGCTTGCATGTAGGTGTCGCCAATTTCGGTGAGCGTCTCCTGGAGGGAGGCGGCGGCAAAAACAATCAGCTCCACTGGCTCTGCTGTGTCCTCCGGTACTTCCGCGTCGGTTTCGGCGACATCATCCACATCGGTGTCGGTGGGCGCAGAATTGGAGTCCTGCGTGGTGTCTTGGTTGGTATCTGGGGCTGTGTTCTGCTCAGCGGCGCAGGCAATTAGGCCCAGCACCACAGCCAGGATAAGTGCAATGGCAAAGAGACGTTTCATGGGGATACCTCATTCAAAGTATACGAGTTTGATGAGCCGCTGCTTGCAGGCAAAGTCATTTACCCTTACCGAAGGGACAGATGGGGTAGCGGCAGTCTCTGCATCCTAGGCACAGACCGCCATTACCCAGCACCGCAATATCGGCTCGTGTTACAGCTACGTCTGCGGCTACCCGGGGCAGGATGAGGTCAAAAACCGTGGCGCCGGCATACATCACGCAGCCAGGCAGGCCCATCACTGGCGTGCCGTCACCGTAATATCCCAGCAGGAACATAGCCCCCGGCAATACCGGTGCGCCGTAAGTGATGATTTTGGCGCCGCTTTTGGCGATGGCACCGGGCGTGTTGTCATCGGGATCGACGCTCATGCCGCCGGTGCAGAGAACCAGGTCGACACCGGTTTGCCGCACCTCATCAATGGCTCTGGTGATGTTGTCCACGCCGTCGTCAGAGAGTACGTGGGCCGTCATTTCCATACCGTAAGCGCGGAGTTTCTCCACAATGACTGGTGTGAAGGTATCCTGGATGCGGCCATGATAGACCTCACTGCCGGTGGTAACCACACCCACGGTTTTACGCCGGTAGGGGAGAAGGTGCATCAGGGGTGTGTCACCTACGGCTTCTTTGGCAGCGCGGAGTTTTTCTTCAGCGATGACCAGCGGAATGACCCGCATGCCAGCCAGCTTGTCCCCAGCTTGGACAGCGGTATTGGTATGCCGGGTGGCGATCATTAGCTCATCGATCATATTGACGGCAGTAAGTCGCTGGGTGTCCACCTGAAAGAGTCCTGCGCAAGTGGCGGTAAGCTCGATCTTGCCTTCCTTAACTTCGCTTTTCTGCATATTTGGCCCGAAGCACAGCGCGCACAGTGCAGCGGCACCGTCGTTTTCATGGAGCATCCCAGCCTCCAGTTCAAAGACATATAGGTGCTCCTTACCCATGGAGAGGAGCATGGGAATGTCCTCCTCTGTGACCACATGTCCCTTGCGGAACTGTGGGCCCTTGAATTCGCCTTTGACGATACGGGTGAGGTCGTGGCAGAGCACATGGCCCACGGCCTCCTGGACGGGAATCAGCTTCATTTTGTTTCCTCCTGTTCCGGTGCATCGTACACGCCGCTCTTACCGCCGGATTTGTGCAGTAGTCGGAGATTGGTGATAACCATGCCTCTCTCTACGGCTTTGCACATGTCGTATACCGTCAGAGCAGCGGTGGAGGCTGCTGTGAGTGCTTCCATTTCCACGCCGGTCTGACCGGTGCAGCGTACACAGGCTTCAATCTCCAGTGTATCTCCAACCCAAGAGAAGGCGATGTCCACAGCGGAGAGCAGCAGAGGATGGCACATAGGGATGAGATCGCCAGTCTTTTTGGCAGCCATGATGCCTGCCACTTGCGCCACCGCCAGTACGTCGCCCTTTTTCATTTGACCGTTTTGAATTTTTTCCCGCGTGTCGGCGCACATGCGCACCTGCACTGTGGCCCGAGCATCCCGGACGGTTTCGGCTTTCTGCGACACGTCCACCATTTTGGCCCGACCTTGGTCGTTAAAATGGGTCAGTTCCATACGTACCTCCCATGTTTTTTCTATCATTGTAGCCGGTGGTGGCTGTGAGCGCAAGGTGCAAGTTTCGATAATATCGAAAAATATGCCGAAATTATCGTAATTCGATTGACAGAATAACGAAGCATATTTATGATGGGAGCAAGATAAGGAGGCGAAAAGAATGGCGCAAGGAACTACCATTCAATCACTGGCCAAAGCTATGACGCTACTGGAGATTATGAGCCGGGCTGGACGGCCCATGTCCCTCACGGAATTACATCAGCGCACATCCTGGCCCAGAAGTACCATTTTCGGTCTGTTGAGTACCATGCGGGAATTCCGCGTGGTGTCGCAGTGGGAGGATGGGCGCTATGCTCTGGGGCTGAGACTTTTTGAATTTGGATGCAGCGCAAGCCGGGTGTGGGATTTGCCGGCGGTAGCGCGACCATATCTCCAACGGCTTACTGCTCGCGCCGAGGGTACAGCCGTGCTCTCAGTGTGCGATGGAGGCCGGGTGATGGCCCTGGATCAGGTGGAGGGCCGGGGTGGCATGCGTGTGGTCGTGGACATCGGGATGGAGCTCCCGCTTCACGCCACTTCTCAAGGAAAGCTCTTTCTCTCTTCAATGGGGCAGGCCACGGTGACGCGGCTGTTGGAGGCGCAGGGTATGACGCTTTATACACCTCATACCTTGGCGGATTTGGACGCCCTGACGGTGGAACTGACTGCCATCCGCGCCAGAGGCTATGCTGTGGAGGACGGAGAATATAAGATCGGTCTGCGGTCTGTGTCGGCTCCCATCTATGGCGCTGGAGGTCAAATGCGGTGCGCCCTGACACTTGTGGGGATGTTCCGGCGAGTACACTCTGAGGAATTCCAGCGGGCCGTGGACGAGACGGTGGAGGCAGCCCGGGCCATAACGCAGGCATTGACGCGAGCTGATAATTCCACTTGACAGGAATGTACTATTGTATTATTATATTAGTACAATAAGAAAGGAGGCGTGCCATGGAATGGAAGATTGACGGCCAGGGCCCCATTTGGCTACAGCTCTATGCTGCTTTGACGCGGCGGATTCTGGCGGGGGAGTATCCTGCGGGAACACGCCTGCCGTCGGTGCGAGAGCTGGCTGCCGAAGCCGGTGTCAACCCCAATACCATGCAGCGGGCGCTGGCATACCTGGAAGAACAGGGTTTAGCGGTTGGAAACGGCACCCAGGGAAGGGTGGTCACCGATGATCAGCAGCTGCTTGCATCGGCGCGTCGCACCCAGGCATTGGCGCTGTTGCAGGAGACGCGCACTGCACTGGTGGAGCTGGGCTTTACTGCCCAGGAGGCAAAAGAACTTTGGAAAGAAGGGGAGTCAACATGGAACGACTGATCGCCTGTGAGAATCTCAACAAGCGGTTTGGCCTCAAGTATGCTCTCAAAGATGTAAACCTCTCTTTGGGGCCGGGCAAAATTGTGGGCCTGCTTGGCCCGAACGGCAGCGGCAAGACCACGCTCATCAAGCTGCTGTGCGGATTGCTGCAGCCCACCTCCGGCCAGGTGCTGGTGCTGGGCAATGCACCGGGACGGGAGAGCAAGGCGGGCGTCAGCTATCTACCGGATCGGATGTATTTCGCCGACTGGATGGTGGCCGGAGATTTGATGGATTACTTTGAAGATTTCTACGCAGACTTCGACCGGGGTAAGGTGGAACAGATGTGCGCCTCGCTGGGAATTGAGAAGCGTGACCGCATCAAGACTATGTCTAAGGGTACAAAGGAAAAGCTCCAGCTGGCGCTGGTAATGTGCCGCCAGGCCCAAATCTATCTCCTCGATGAGCCCATCGCAGGTGTAGATCCGGCAGCCCGGGATTTCATCCTCGACACCATTCTTCGCAACTACAACCCTCAGGCCACGGTGGTGATCTCCACACACCTGATCGCTGATGTGGAGAAGGTACTTGACGAGGTCATCTTCCTCAAGGAGGGGGAGATTGTCTGCCATGACTCGGTAGATAATCTCCGTGAACGTGAGGGCAAGAGCGTGGATACGCTGTTCCGCGAGGTTTTCCGCGCCACATCCTATTTTCCGCAGGGAGGGAATTCGCCATGGGAAAAATTATGAAATATGAGTTCCGCTCCATGTTCCGGCTGTTTATTCCCCTTTGGCTGGGTATTTTGGCGCTCTCAGTTGTCAACCGCTTTACCACGCGCCTTTCCTTTGGCAATGACAAATTTCTCAACTTTATTACTGGTCTTGCCCTGTTCCTCTATGTACTAGGCATTATCGCGGTGGTGGTGGTTGCCTATGTGTATATCGTGACACGGTTTTATAAGGGACTTCTGAAGGAAGAGGGTTACCTTACCTTTACTTTGCCTGTATCGCTGGACAGTATCATCTGGGGCAAGGCGCTGACCGCTTGGATTTTGCTGACGGTTACCACTTTGGTTTGCCTGTTCTCTGTGGGCATCCTGCTTTCAGTACAGTTGGACTGGGTTATGGCGGTGGAATTCTGGAACCAGTTGGTGGCATATTTCGGAACTCAGCAGACGGTGCTCCTGGTCATTGAGCTACTCTTGGCTGCGGTCTTTAGCCTTTTGTACAATATCCTACTGCCGTATCTATCCATGGCGGTTGGGCACCTGGCCCAGAAACACCGGGTGGGTGCTGCGGTTCTTGCCTATGTGGTCATTGCAACGGTGCTCTCCACGCTTTATAATACGTTCTTAATTCCCTCTTTGCTGGAGTTTGCCGTGGGCATGGAAATCCCCATTACTGCCCCGCAGGTGATGGCTGCCTGGATTTCCCGGGGACTGTGGGTATATTTCGCCATCTGTGTGGTGACCTGTGTATTGTTCTATTTCCCAACGCGCTATATTCTTTCCAAAAAGCTCAATTTGGAATAAATACACGCACAAAGGAGCCTTGCTGTGAAAGCCTGGCTCCTTTGTGCGTATATAATGCTAGTTATAGCGCTTGAACTGAAAG
>CALXCW010000083.1 GCA_944386905.1 uncultured Oscillospiraceae bacterium | reverse complement strand
CATCAGATCCTTGTTTCCATGGCGCAGAAGCCCATGGAAGGAAGATTCGGGTCGCCCAGGAGCAGCTTGCCGGAGGGTGCTGCACACCAGGGCAGGGGAGAGGCGTTGCACCAGAGGGTAACCATCTCCTTGCCATAGCGGCGGCGGAACACAAAGTGGCCGTTCTGTGATTCCAGTACCTCCACACTGCCCCGGCGAAGGGCTTCGCTGCCGTTTTTCAGCCGAGCCAGAGCCCGATAATGCTCGATTAGCGCCAGATCCTCCTGGCCCCAGGGGTAGTAGCAGCGATTGAAGGGATCACGGTGGCCCCGCATACCGGCTTCATCGCCGTAGTAGATGCACGGCGCGCCGGGGAGGGTAAACTGCAGGAATGATGCCAGACGCAGCCGCACCTTACCCAGAGCCAGCTGCTCAGCCGTCATGGTGCGCTGGGCCAGATCCTCCCGCTCGCCGTCGGTGGGATCCACTAAGGCGGTGAGGGCCCGGGGAACGTCGTGACTGGAGAGCAGGTTGAGGTTGGCATTGAGCACTGCGGCGGGATAGTTTTCTGCCAAGGCCAACACGGCGCGACGAAGGGCAGGGCCGTCGTCTTCGCCCCGGGCAAAGGCCAAAATTGCCTTGCGCCAGGGATAGTTCATCACGCTGTCCAGTTGGGCTTCAGTAAAATACCGGCGCCGGACGCCATAAGAGATCTTGTTGGAGGCGTCCTCCCAGACCTCGCCGATGAGCAGGGCATTGGGATTGAGCTCCCGCAGCCGCACCCGCAGCGCCATCAGGAAGTCGTCTGGCAGTTCATCTACCACGTCCAGCCGGAGACCGTCGGCGCCCAGCCGCAGCCACTTGGCCAGAATGCTGTCGTCACTACCGAAAATATAGTCGATGAACCCTGGGTCGCGTTTGTTCACACAGGGCAGCGTGTGAAATCCCCACCAGCTCTCGTAGTCGTTGGGATAGTGCCGGAAGAGATACCAGCTGCGATAGGGCGAATGGGGATCGGATACGGCACCGTGGCCAAAGATGTGCTCGGCATCAAAATAAATACTGTTGCTGCCGGTGTGGGAAAAGACGCCGTCGAGGATGATTTTCATGCCTAGGTCATGGGCGGCATCGCAGAGGCTCTTAAAATCCTCGTCAGTGCCCAGCATGGGGTCGATGCGGCTATAGTCGGTGGTGTCGTAGCGGTGGGAGGAGTAGGCCATGAAGATGGGATTGAGATAGAGCGCGCCCACGCCCAGAGCCTTGAGATAGGGCAGTTTTTCTTGGATGCCCCGGAGATTGCCGCCATAGAAGTCGTTATTGAGCACCTCGCCCCGCTCGTTGGGCCGCCAGACCGGCGGATCCGTCACGTCCTGGTGTATCCAGTAGGGTTGGAGCTTGTCGGTGAGGTCGCACCGCCCCGACTGATGGAACCGGTCGGGGAAGATCTGATAAAAAACACGACCTTCGTATTCCGGCGGCACCGGATAGCGGGTGGAGACGCAGCTGAGTTGCCAATAGCTGCCGTCCTCAATATTGGTGTCCTCCCCCTGCTTGAGAAGGCGGAACTGCTCGTTTCGGGTGGTGATGCGGAAATAGTAATAGAACAGTCCCGGCGCAGGCAGGGAGAAATGGAGACGGTAATACTCATAAGGCTCCGCCGCGTGGTCGCGCTGGAATTCCAGCTCTCGGTATGGCTCGCCATTTTCTCGCTCCAGCATCAGGATTACCCGTACCGTTTGGCAGGAGCGGGGGATGGCAATGGTCATCCGACAGACCTCCCCCGGCGTCAGGACGCCGAAGGGGGTCTTGTGGCTGGGGTCGAGGCTGTTATATAGAATGCGCAGTCCCATAGATCAAAGATGCCAGATGTTCTCGGCGTATTCTCTGACGGCGCGGTCGGCGGAGAAAATTCCGGCCTTGGCGATATTGGTCAGAGACATGGCGGTGAAGGCCATGCGGTTGGGGTAGGCATTGGAAATGTCCTGCTGAGCGCGGGCATAGTCCTTGAAGTCGGCGATGGTCATAAAGCCGTCGGCCACACCGAAGCGGTTGGTGAGCAGGCTTGCTACCAGATCGTCGTAACGCTGGCCGAGAACGCCGCTGGTGAGCATCCGCAGCACCTGCTCCAGCTCGGGGGTCATGAACTCCCGCGGGTTGTAGCCGCGGCGCCACAGCGCCTCCACCTCATCCGCGGTCATGCCGAAGAGGAACATATTCTCATCGCCCACCTGCTGGTGAATCTCCACATTGGCGCCGTCCAGGGTGCCCAGGGTCACGGCACCGTTGATCATCAGCTTCATGTTGCCCGTGCCGGAGGCTTCTTTGCCGGCAATGGAGATCTGCTCGGAGATGTCGGCGGCAGGAATGATGATCTCCGCCAGGGAGACCTTGTAGTCCTCCAGGAAGATGACCTTCAGCTTGTCGCGCACCTGGGGATCGGAGTTGACCAGATTGGAGGTGGCCACAATCAGGCTGATGATCTGCTTGGCGCGGATATAGCCGGCCGAGGCCTTGGCGCCGAAGAAGAATGTCCGGGGCGGGAAGGGCATGGAGGGGTTCTCTTTGATGCGGTTGTAGAGATAGAGAATGTGCAGCACGTTCAAGAGCTGGCGCTTGTACTCGTGCAGGCGCTTGATCTGAATGTCGAAGATGGAGTCGGGGCTCACATACACGCCGTTGGCCTTGGCCACGTAGTCTGCCAGACGCACCTTGTTTTCGTGCTTGATCTGCTGGAGCTGCTCGAGCACGGACTTGTCGCCACGGTATTTCAGGAGCTTCTCCAAATCATTGGCATCCTTGAGGAAACCGTCGCCGATGAGATCGGTGAGGAAGCTGGTGAGGCCGGGGTTGGACTGGCAGAGCCAGCGGCGGTAAGCGATGCCGTTGGTGACGTTGAGGAAGCGGTCATTGTCCAGGACATAGTAGTCGTGGAAGATGCCGTCCTTGAGGATCTGGGTGTGGAGGGAGGACACGCCGTTGATCTTATGGCAGCAAGCCAGGCACAGATTGGCCATGCGCACCTGTCCGTCGGCGATGACGGCCATGTAGTTGAGTTTCCCCCAGTCACCGCCGTAGACCTGCTGGAGCTGCACCATCAGGCGGCGATTGATCTCCACGGTGATGGAGTAGATGCGGGGCAGCTGCTCCCGGAAGAGATCCACGCTCCAGCGCTCCAGAGCCTCAGACATGACGGTGTGGTTGGTGTAGGACAATGTGCGGCAGGTGATGTCCCAGGCCTCATCCCAGTCGTAGTCGTTTTCATCCACCAGAATGCGCATCAGCTCAGGGACGCACAGGGCGGGGTGGGTGTCATTGATATGGATGGAGACCTTGTCAGGCAGGTTGCGATAGGTCTTATACTGCTTATAGTGCACCGAGAGAATGCTCTGCAGCGAGGCGGACACCAGCAGATACTGCTGCTGCAGGCGCAGGCGCTTGCCGCTGAGGTGATCGTCGGCGGGATAGAGCACCTTGGAGATGGTCTGGGCCATGGTGTCCTGCTCCAGAGCGCGGACGTAGTCGCCGCGGGAGAAGGCCGCCATGTCGAAACTGTGGGGCTGCTCGGCGCTCCAGAGGGTGAGCTTATTGACCTTGTTGGAGCCGTAGCCGGAGATGTAGAGGTCGTGGGGGACTGCCATGACCTTCTGGTAACCCACGTGAGCCACACGGAACTTGCCGTTGTCCATCCACTCCCGGGTTTCGCCGCCCAGGCGCACTTCCACGGCGTCGTCCTCGCGGGTCTTGAGCCATACGTCGCCCATGTCCAGCCAGTCGTCAGGGAACTCCATCTGCCAGCCGTCGACAATCTTCTGCTTGAAAATGCCGAACTCATAGCGGATGGAGAAGCCGGTGGCAGGATAGCCCAGCCCGGTGAGGGAGTCCATATAGCAAGAGGCCAGACGGCCGAGGCCGCCGTTGCCCAGACCCGCGTCGGGCTCCATGGCGCAAAGCCGCTCGATGCTGAAGCCCAAATCCGAGAGAATCTTGGTCACATTGTCCAGAAGACCCATGTTGTAGAGGTTATTGCGCAGAGAAGTGCCCACCAGGAACTCCATAGACATGTAATATACCTGTTTGCGCTCTTTTTCGCGGACTTCCCGCTGGAAAGCGCGGTTGCGGTCGGCCAGCTCCTCCCGCAGGTAGGAACAGACGGTCTTATAGGCCTGCTTTTCAGTGGCTTCACTGAGGCTGCAGCCGAAGGTGCGGTTGCACATGGCCTCCAGGGCGTTGCGGGTGGTGGAACTGACCGCGGCGCGGCTCTTTTCTTTCTTTTCCATACTACCTCCAAAGATTTTGATAAAGTAGCCGGGGGAGAGGATATCCCGGCGGAAATTGCCTCCCGGGCAAAGGACACGGGATCATTGGGATTCGCCCAGCGGGGTAGTGGCAGCTTCCATAAAAAGCATGCACAGCTTTTTTATGGGCTAAACAAAGGCAGAGGCTGCCTTTTGCAGCCTCTGCATAGCATACCACACTTTGCCCAGGGTTCGCAATTAGCATTTTACCATAATTTTGATCCGGTATTTCACGATATTCCGGCAACTTTTTTGAACATTTCCATATAGGACTGTCCAGGCGTCTCCCAGCTCACGTCTACATTCATGTCATTTTGGGCCAATTTGTTCCAATTTTCGCGGTCATCATAGTAAAGGGACATGGAACGGTCAATGGCATCAAGGAAGTCCTCGCCATTGTAGCTCTGGAAAGTGAAGCCGCGGCCCTCACCGGTGGTGGGGTCATAGGGGATGACGGTGTCCTGCAATCCGCCGGTGGCGTGCACCACGGGAATGGTGCCATAGTGCATGGCGATGAGCTGGCTCAGGCCGCAGGGTTCGCTGCGCGAGGGCATCAGGTAGCCGTCGGCGCCGGCATACACCCGGTCGGCCAGGCCCGGGTCAAAGGCCAGGCGTACCACCATGCGACCGCCATATTGGCGGGAGATGGAGGTGAGCGCCTGCTCATACTGGGCTTCACCGGTACCCACGATGGCCAGCTGCACAGGGCGGGTCATCAGGCTGTGGCAGATATAGCACAAGAGGTCAATGCCCTTGTGGCCTGCCAGGCGGGAAACCATCACATAGAGCGGCACGTCGGGATCCTGGTTGAGACCCAGCTCTTCCTGAAGGGCCCGCTTGTTCTGCGCCTTCTGCGCCACCATGGTATCAGTGGTATAGTGGAAAGGCAAGTTAGGACTCTTGCTGGGGTCAAAGACCGAGACATCGATGCCGTTGGTGATTCCAAAGAAGGTGCCGGCGCGCTGGATGAGTACCTCAGACATGCCGTGGGAATAATAGGGATACTGCAGCTCCCGGGCATAAGTCTCCGAGACGGTGGACACTGCGTCAGCCGAGACGATGGCAGCCTTCATAAAGTTGGAGGCATCGCCGTAGCGGAGCGTCTCGGTGAAGGAGGCAGGCAGGCCCAGGACGTCGTAGTTGAAGTTGCTGTTGGCCCAGCCTTGGTATTCGATGTTGTGGATGGTAAAGACAGTCTTGGTGTAGGGGAAGGAGCCCCGGAACTCCCCGTGGAGCACCACGGGGATCAGCGCCGTCTGCCAGTCGTTGCACTGGATGATATCGGGCTTGAAGTCCAGGAAATTGAGGCACGCCAGCACGGCCTTGGAGAAGTAGGCGAAACGCTCGCCGTCGTCCAGGTGGCCGTAGATGGGAGTGCGGTCAAAATACTGCTCATTGTCCACCAGATAGACCTGATAGTGGATGCTTTTGCTCTTGAGGCGGAACAGTCCCACATGGCACTGCCGCCAGGCCAGTTGGATGGCGAAACTGGTGATAAATTCGCAATCCCAGCGGGTGTCCCGCTTGATCTGGCCGTAGTAGGGGAGGAACAGGCAGACCTCATTGCCGGGCATATTGCCCAGCGCTTCGGGCAGTGCCTGCATCACGTCGCCCAGACCGCCGGTTTTGAGGAAGGGAGCCGCCTCGGAGGCAGCCATTGCGATTTTCATACGGTAACGCCCTTTCTAATAATCAGAGGATGCTCGGGAGAACCAAGGAGGCGGGTGCCGGATCGGACGGTGACGTTTTTGTCTAGGATGGTGTACTGGATGCTGGCGCCGCGCTCGATGGTGCAGCCCTGCATCACGATGCAGTCGCGCACCTCTGCGCCCTCCTCCACCATAACCTCGCGGAAGAGCACGGAGTTTTCCATCTGACCATAGAGGCGGCAGCCGTCGGCTACGACGCAGTTGGCCACCTGGGCGGCGGTACCGTAGTGGGTGGGCACCTCGTCGCGCACCTTGGTGTAGATGGGAAGCTCGCCGCGGAACAGGCTGTTGCGCACATCCTGCTCCAGCAGAGCCATATTGTTTTTATAGTAGCTCTCCACGTTTTGGTTGAAGAGGGCCACACCTTGGAAGGGATAGACATTGACGGAGAGCTTTCCGGCGTTGAATTCCTCCATGATGAAGTCCCGCTCCAGGTGGTATTTGCCGTGGGGAACCGTCTCATAGATGGTTTCGATGAGCTTTTTCCGGCTCATCACGAACATGCCCATACCTACCAGGTCGCCTGCGGGGGCGGTGTAATCCACAGCCATGCCGGTGGCGCGGTTGTTCTCGTCGGCGCTGAGGGAGAAGTGTTGGATCTCCTTGCCGTCGGCGATGCCGCCCTTGGCGATGACGGTGACGTCGCAGCCGGACTCCGCGTGGGCGTCCAGCACCTTGGCAAAGTCGATGGCGCACATGATGTTGCTGTCTGCCAGGACGACATAGTCCTGGTTGCCGCTCTCAAGCACGGGCAGGGCAGTGTGGAGCGCCTCCAGCTTGCCGCGGTAGATGCCGGTGTGGCCGGTGGCATAGGGAGGCACAAAGACCACGCCGTGGGTATTGAGCTGCAAGTCCCACTCCTGGCAGGAGCCCAGGTGATCCATCAGGGACTGATAGTTATATTTGGTGATGATGCCGATGTGGCGGATTCCGGAACCGGCCATGCTGGAGAGAATAAAGTCGATTTGGCGATAGCGGCCGCCCACCGGAATGGAGGCGGAGGTACGCACCTCGGTGAGGGCGCCCATCATGCTGTCATAGATGTTGGAGAAGATAATGCCCATGGTTTCCATAGCTGCCACTTCCTTTCTCAGAGAATTTCGCCGGGAGCGACGACGGTGCCCTCGGAGATGGTCGTTCCCTTGCCGATGACGCTGATCTGCAGAGTCTCGATGGTACCCTCCTGATCGGCGCCGACGGTGGCGCCGGCACGGATGATGCAGTCCTCAGCGACGATGGCGTGGCTGATCTTGACGCCGTTTTCGATGACCACATTGGGCATAATCACGCTGTCGCGGATTTCGGCGCCCTTGCCGATGGTGCAGCCGGTGGAGATGATGGAGTGGTGCAC
>CALXCW010000082.1 GCA_944386905.1 uncultured Oscillospiraceae bacterium | reverse complement strand
CGTCGAGGAAGTGGCCAACGGCACCTCCTCCAGCAAGTACAGCCCCGCCTCCAGCATCAAGCGCGGCGACTTCATGCTCATGCTCTACCGCGCCTTCCTGGAAGAGGACTACGATGACTACAATGTCACCACCAACTTCTCCGATATGACCAAGGGCACCACGGACTACACCAAGGAGACCTACCAGGCCGTGGGCGTGGCCAAGGCGCTGGGCATCGCCCAGGGCACCGGCGGCAAGTTCAACCCCAACAACTATATCACCCGCCAGGAGGCCATGGCCCTGATCTACCGCACCCTGGATGAGGTGAACTACAGCCTGAGCTACAGCGTGTCCACCGACACCTCCGATTTCAAGGACTACAGCTCCGTGGCCAGCTATGCCAAGACTGCCATTTCCTATCTCATCGAGCATGGCATCGTCATCGGCAGCAACGACAAGATCAACCCCAAGAGCAACATCAACCGCGCTGAGATGGCGGTCATCCTCCATCGCGTGCTGACCTACTAATCCCAAGTTTCCCCGGCGCCGCCTCATTTGAGGCGGCGCTTTTTTGCCGCAGGCGAGGTTGTCCCCTGCCGACACGCGGGCGAACCGGTTCCCCGTCGCCGAACTTCGGCGGCGGTTTTCCTTGAGTTTCCCTTGTGGTCGGGGAAATTATTTGCTATAATACTAAAAATGAGAGGAGGCGTCGGCGTGAACAAGAAATTGGCGCGGCTGCTGGAGCCGGGCATGGGCCTATATTTTCTGGTGCTGCTGCTCTTTGCCGGAGCGGCCGTGTGGGTCAAGCAGTACTACGTGGCCGCGGCGGAGGGCCTGATCATTCTGCTGCTCTTCGTTCACAACCGCATTGCCAGCGGCCGGCGGAAAAAGGCGCTCCTGAGCTATATTCAGTCCACCACCGACTCCCTGGGCACCGCCTTCAAGACCGGCTCCCCCTTCCCCATGGCCGTCATCAAGATGAGCGACTCGGAGATCGTCTGGGGCAACGAATCGTTTTACCGCGTCTCCGGCCTGCGCGACTCCTTCCTCCACCAGAAGATGGAGGACGTGGTGCCCCGCTTTTCCACCCGCTGGCTCACCGAGGGGCGCACCGAGTGCCCCCAGGACGTGGAGCTCCAGGGGCGTCGCTACCGGGTCTACGGCAACCTGATCCGCTCCGACGACACCCACGCCTCTCTGCTTCTCGCGACGCTCTACCTGGCCGACATGACCGAGATGTTCAACGTCCGCGATGAGTTTATCCGCACCCGCCCCATCGTCACGGTGATTTTGGTGGACAACTACGACGAGCTCACCAACAACCTCCCCGACAGCGCCATCTCCAGCCTGGACGCCAAGCTCAACGACCGCATCTCCAGCTGGTGCAAGGATTTGGGCGGCCTTTTGCGCAAGTTTGAGCGCAACCGCTATCTTCTGATCTTCGAGGCCAAGGATCTCCAGCGGCTCCAGGAGGGGAAGTTCTCCATCCTCGACGAGATCCGCTCCATCACCAACCCCTCCGGCGTGGCGGCCACGCTGTCCATCGGCATCGGCAAGGACGGAGCGTCCTTCCAGGAGAACTATAATTTTGCCTCGCTCTCCATCGAGATGGCCCTGAGCCGCGGCGGCGACCAGGCCGTCATCAAGGACAGATACAACTTCAACTTCTTCGGCGGGCGCACCAAGGAGACCGAGCGGCGCACCAAGGTCAAGGCCCGGGTCATCGCCTCCAGCCTCACCGAGCTTATCGGCCAGTCCAGCCAGATCTTCATTATGGGCCACCGCATGGCCGACCTGGATGCCCTGGGCGCGGCCATGGGCTTGGTGTGCATCTGCCGCAAGCGGGGCCGGCCCGTGCGGATTGTCCTGGACACCGAGCACAACGCCGCCAAGTCCCTTCTCACGGCCCTGACCGACTACCCCGAGTATGACAACCTCTTCCTCTCCGGCGAGGACGCCCTCCTGGCTGCCGACGCCAAGAGCCTTTTGATCGTGGTGGACACCAACCGGCCCGACCAGGTGGAGTCCCGGGCGCTTTTAGAGTCGGTGAACCGCGTGGCGGTCATCGACCACCACCGCCGGGCCGCGGACTATATCGAGCAGGTGGTCTTGAATCTCCACGAGCCCTTCGCCTCGTCGGCCTCGGAGCTGGTGACGGAGCTGCTGCAATATGCCGTGGAGCCCAAGGAGATCCGGCCCATGGAGTCCCAGGCGCTGCTGGCGGGCATCGTGCTGGACACGAAGAACTTCTCCGTGCGCACGGGCTCGAGAACCTTTGAAGCGGCGGCCTTCCTCCGCCGGGCGGGCGCCGACACGGTGGATGTGAAGAAGCTCTTTCAAAACGACCTGGACGACACCATCTCCCGCTACAAGATCGTCCAGGCGGCGCGGCTGTACCGCAACGAGATCGCCATTGCGGCGCTGGAATACCCGGCCGGCCGCACCCTGGCGGCCCAGGCTGCCGACGAGCTTTTGAATATCAAGGGAATCCTCACCTCCTTTGTCCTCTATCCCGACGGCGAGCGGGTGGTGATCTCGGCGCGCTCCATCGGCGAGGCCAACGTGCAGGTGATCTTGGAGCCCCTGGGCGGCGGCGGCAACGCGGCCACGGCGGGGGCGCAGATCCCCGGCAAGTCGGTGCGGGAAGTCCTCGGCGCGCTGGTGGAGAGCATTGATAAATTCTACGAAGGTTAAATAAAGGAGAAGAAACCATGAAAGTGATTTTATTGCAGGATGTGAAGGGCCAGGGCAAGCGCGGCCAGCTGATCGACGTATCCGACGGCTACGCCCGGAATTTCCTCCTGCCGCGCAAGCTGGCCCAGGAGGCCACGGCGGACAACCTCAATACCATGAAGATGAACGACAAGGCCCTGCAGGAAAAGCGCCAGAAGGAGCGCGAGCAGGCCGTGGCCCTGGCGGCGCAGCTCAAGGCCATGACGTTGGTGGTCAAGGCCAAGGGCGGCGGCGCCGGGCGGCTGTTCGGCTCGGTGACCAACGCCGAAATCGCCGAGGCCCTGGCGGCCCGGGGCATGAACGTGGACAAGCGCAAGATCGTCCTGAGCGACCCCATCAAGAACGTGGGCACCTACACGGTCAAGTGCAAGCTGGGCTACGAGGTAGTGGCCGACCTGACCGTGGAGATCCAGGAGGCGTAACAGCCCCCTTGGGTGCGGTGCGTAGGGGTCGATGCCCACATCGACCCGCATTGCGAAGCGCCGGCGGGCCACGTGCCCGCCCGAAAAGCCTCCCCCTACAAAAGGGGCGGAAACATCCGCCCGCCGCCCCCGATTCTGCAACCCATCCCCCGGAAAGGAGCAACCCCATGGAAGAAGAACTCTTACAGCGCCAAATGCCCCACTCCCTCGAGGCCGAGCAGGCGGTGCTGGGCTCCATGCTCATCGACAGCCGCTGCGTGGCGGAGGTGGTGGGCTTGGTGCGCCCGGACGACTTCTTCCTCCAGCAAAACCGGGAGATCTACGAGACGATCTACACCATGTTCAACTTCTCCGAGACCATCGACCCGGTGACCGTGCTGGAGAAGCTGAAAACCCAGGGCCTGGCGGGAGAAAAGACGCCGGCGTACCTGATGCAGCTCATGGAGATCACCCCCACTGCGGCCAACGTGGCCCAGTATGCCAACATCGTCCACGACCGGGCGATGCTGCGCAGCCTGGCCACCGCCGCCGGCGAGATCCGCGAGACGGTCTTTGCCGGTGTGGGCACGCCGGCGGAGATCCTCGAGAGCGCCGAGAAGAAGATCTACGCCCTGCGCAGCGGCAACACCGGCGAGAGCCTGCAGCACATCGGCGTGGTCATGGTGGGCGTGTTCGACCGGCTGGACGAGCTTTCCCGCTCCGATCAGGCATTCCCGGGTATCTCCACGGGGCTAAAAGACCTGGACAAGAAAATCAACGGCCTGAACAAGTCCGACCTGGTGCTCATCGCGGGCCGGCCCGGCATGGGCAAGAGCTCCATCGGCCTGAACATCGCCCTCACCGCCGCCAAGACCACCCACAAGACCGTGGCCATTTTCAACCTGGAGATGTCCCGGGAGCAGCTGGCCATGCGCCTGCTGTCCAACGAGAGCTTCGTGGACAGCCAGAAGCTGGTCACCGGCAAGCTCACCGAGGAGGACTGGAACAAAATCGGCATCGCCTCCACGGCTCTGAGCCAGACCGATATCCGCATTGACGACAACCCCTCCATCTCCGTGGCGGAGATGAACGCCAAGTGCCGCCGCCTGCCCGACCTGGGGCTGGTGGTCATCGACTATCTCCAGCTGATGACCTCCGCCGGCACGGGCCAGACCTCCAACAATGCCAACCGCGTCCAGGTGGTCAGCGATATCTCCCGGGCGCTGAAGATCATGGCCAAGGAGCTCAACGTGCCGGTGATCTGCCTCAGCCAGCTCTCCCGCGCCAACGAGAGCCGCACCGACAAGCGGCCCATGCTCTCGGATCTGCGCGAGTCCGGCGCCATCGAGCAGGACGCCGACGAGGTGCTCTTCCTCTATCGCGACGACTACTATCACCCCGACACCCCCGAGAAGAACGTGGCCGAGATCATCGTGGCCAAGAACCGCCACGGCGAGACGGGCACGGTGAAGGTGCAGTGGCTGCCCCAGTTCACCACCTTTGCCGACCGGGAGTGGCGCCACAGTGAGGGCTGAGGCCCGCGCCGTCCTGGCGGCGCTGGAGCCGGGGAGCGTGGTGTGCTGCGCGGTGTCCGGCGGGGCGGACTCGGTGGCGCTGCTGCATCTGCTGTGGGGCCTGTGCCCCCCGTTGGGGCTCACCCTCCGCGCCGCCCATTTCAACCACTGTCTGCGGGGCGCGGAATCCGACGGCGACGCGGCCTTTGTCCAAGACCTCTGCCGCCGCTGGGGCATCCCCCTGGCCATGGGCCGGGGCGACGCCGCCGCCAGGGCCGAGGCGACGGGGGAGAGCATCGAGGAGGCGGCGCGGGCCCTGCGCCGGGCCTTTCTGCTGGCCCAGCCGGGCTATATCGCCACGGCCCACAACGCCGACGACCAGGTGGAGACCATCCTCATCAATCTCCTGCGGGGCACCGGCCTCAAGGGGCTGGGGGGCATGGCGCCGGCGGCGGGGCGGATTGTGCGGCCCCTTTTGTCGGCCACCCGGGCCGACATTCTGACCTATCTGACCGCCCGGGGCCTTTCCTGGCGGGAGGACAGCACCAACGCCCTGGACGACGCCTTGCGAAACCGCCTGCGGCACCATGTCTTGCCCCTGCTGCGCGCGGAGAACCCCTCCCTTTCCGAGACGGTGGGCCGCTCGGCGGCCATTCTCCGCGAAGAGGAGGCCCTCCTCGCCGCCCAGACGGCGGCGCTGCTGGAGCGGGCGAAGCGCGGCGGCGGCTGGGACTGTGCCACGCTGGCGGCGGCGCCGGCGGCGCTGCGCACCCGGGCGCTGCGGCAGCTTCTGGGCGGCGCCAAGCCCGCCGCGGCCCATGTGGCGGCGGTGGAAGGGCTTTTGGCCTCCCGGCACGGCTCGGCCGGGGTGGATCTGCCCGGCGGGCGGCGGGCGCTGCGAGAGTATGGCCTGCTGCGCATTGCCCGCTCCGGGCCGGAGACCTTCGACCCTGTGGCGCTCTGTCCGGGCCGGACGGTGCGACTGGGCGGCTGGACGGCCAGCCTCCGTGGCCCGGTCAGCGCCGCCGTCAGCGGCCCCTATGTGATGTACCTGCGGCCCGAGCGCCTCTCCCAGCCGCCCAAGCTCCTGCTGCGGCCCCGGCAGAGCGGGGATCGCCTCCGGCGCAGCGGCGGGGAAAAGACTGTGAAGGCCCTGATGATCGACGCGAAGATTCCCGCGGCCCGGCGCGGCCTGCTGCCCGTGGCAGAGGACGGCGGTGTGGCGGCGGTGTGCGGCCTGGGCCCGGCCTGGGATCGTATGGCCCGGCCGGGAGAGACGGCCTGGATGCTGGAATTTTACGAGGAAGGAAGAGAGAGACATGATTAACCGCGTAGATATGCTGGCAGACATACAGGAGGTGCTGGTGACGGAAGAGGCCATCGCGGCACGGATTGCCGAGGTGGGCCGCCAGATCAGCGAGGACTACCGGGGCAAATGCCCCATTGTGGTGGGGGTTTTGAAGGGTGTGGTGCCCTTCTTTGCCGCCATGACCCAGGCCATCACCATCCCCATTCAGGAGGATTTCATGTCGGTCACCTCCTTTGAGGGCGGCACGGAATCCACCGGCAAGCTCACCTTCCGCAAGGACATCGACCACGACATCGCCGGCCGGGATGTGCTGATTTTGGAGGACATCCTGGATTCGGGCCGAACGCTGAAGATGATCGTGGAGCTTTTCGAGCGCCGCGGCCCCAGATCGGTGAAGATCTGCACCCTCCTCGACAAGCCCACCGGCCGCACCGAGGATCTCGCGGCGGACTATGTGCTGTTCACCGTGCCCGATGCCTTTGTGGTGGGCTTCGGCCTGGACTATCAGGATTATTACCGCAATCTCCCCTTTGTGGGCGTGCTGAAGCCGGAGGTCTACCGGACGTAGGCGTCCCGATTATTTCCCGATATTAAGGAGCAACCATCTTGAAACGACAACTCAACCCCCTGGCGGCGCTGCTGTATGTGCTGATTTTGGCGCTGCTATTCTTCCTGGTGGTACAATTTTTCAATCTGGACGGCACAGATGCCGTGCCCTACTCCCAGGTTCTGACGTATTTCGAGACCGGCGCGGTCAAGACCTTCTCCCTCTCGGCCGACGGCGAGCTTACCATGGAGATCGAACAGAACGGCGAAACCGAGACGGTGGTCACCAAAATCGGCGATGTGGCGCAGTTCCACGCCGACTTAGACGCGACCATCGCGGCCCAGCGGGCCTCGGGAGAGCTTTTGGAGTACAACCTGCTTCCCGCCGATGACCAGGTGAACTGGATCAGCATTCTGCCCTATCTGGTGCTGGGCCTGGGCGTGGTGTATCTCATCATCATGCTGGTGGCCCGCTCCGGCGGCGGCTCGCAGAACTCCATGGGCAAGTTCACCCGGGCCAATGCCCGGGTGGGTACCGGCGGCGGCAAGCCCGTCACCTTTGCCGATGTGGCCGGTGCCGACGAGGAGAAGGCGGAGCTGGAGGAGATCGTGGCCTTCCTCAAGGATCCCGACCGCTTCACCCGCCTGGGCGCCCGGATTCCCAAGGGCATTTTGCTGGTGGGCCCGCCCGGCACCGGCAAGACGCTGCTGGCCCGGGCTGTGGCCGGGGAGGCCGGGGTGCAGTTTCTCTCCATCTCCGGCTCGGACTTTGTCGAGCTCTATGTGGGCGTGGGCGCGGGCCGTGTCCGGGATCTCTTTGAGCAGGCCAAAAAGCAGGCTCCGGCCATCGTATTCATTGACGAGATCGACGC
>CALXCW010000081.1 GCA_944386905.1 uncultured Oscillospiraceae bacterium | reverse complement strand
CATCTTGATCTCGCAGGCCTCGTCGCCGCACCACATAGTCTTGATAAAGCCGCCGCGCTCCTTTTGAAGCTGCTTGGCCTCCTCGAGAGAATAGGCGGGGTAGATGTTTTCCTCCAGGTTTTTCTTGGCCTTGTCGAACATCTGCTGCTGCACGATCTCCAGCTGCCTGGCGGCCTCGGCCTCCAAATCCTCGAGCTTGACAGTGACCTTTTCGCCGTCGGTGCGGCGCACCAGGATGCACTGGCCGTTCTCCAGATCCCGCGGGCCGCACTCCACCCGCACCGGCACGCCCTTCATCTCGTACTGGGCGCACTTCCAGCCCATGGAGTTGTCGGACTTGTCGGTCTTGACCCGGAAGCCCGCCTGCTTGAGCCGCGCCTCCAGGGCCGCCGCGCCCTCCAGGACGCCGGGCTTGTGCTGGGCGATGGGCAGGACGATGATCTGGACGGGGGCGATCTTCGGCGGGAGCACCAGGCCGTTGTTGTCGCCGTGGGTCATAATCACCGCGCCGATCATCCGGGTGGCGCTGCCCCAGGAGGTCTGGAAGGGGTGCTGGAGCTTGTTGTCCCGTCCGGTGAAGGTGATGCCGTAGGCGCGGCTGAACTTGTCGCCGAAATAGTGAGACGTGGCGCCCTGGAGGGCCTTTCTGTCCTTCATCATGCACTCGACGGTGTAGGTGGCCTCGGCGCCGGCGAACTTCTCCTTGTCGGTCTTGCG
This sequence comes from uncultured Oscillospiraceae bacterium, assembly GCA_944386905.1. Lineage (GTDB taxonomy): Bacteria > Bacillota > Clostridia > Oscillospirales > Oscillospiraceae > Avoscillospira. The sequence goes on along the minus strand of CALXCW010000081.1, from coordinate 6,653 downwards.
GCCGGGCACCACCGGAATGGCCAGGACGTTCTCAAAGAAGTCGGCATAGCACTGGAGCTGCTGCATGGTCTCTGCCTTTGCCTCTTCAGCGGTCTCGTGGATGGTGTGGCCCTCCTGCCACCAGAACTCCCGGCTTCTGAGGAACGGCCGGGTGGTCTTTTCCCAGCGGATCACGCTGCACCACTGATTATAGAGCATGGGGAGTTCCCGGTAGGTCTGGAGCGTATTGGCCCAGAAGTCTGAGAACATCGTCTCGGAGGTGGGGCGGAAGGCCAGGCGCTCTTCCAATTTCTCATTGCCGCCGTGGGTGACCCAGGCCACTTCGGGGGCAAAGCCCTTGACCAGCTCGCCCTCCTTCTTGAGAAGGCTCTCGGGAATCAGCACAGGCATGGCCACGTTCTCATGCCCCGTCTCCTTGAACATGCCGTCCATGATCCGCTGCATGTGCTCCCAGATGGCATAGCCGTAGGGCCGGAGAATGGTAAAGCCCTTGACGCTGGAGTACTCCACCAGCTCCGCCTTGCGGCAGATGTCGGTATACCACTGGGCAAAGTCCACCTCCATATCGGTGATCTGTTCCACTTTTTTCTCTTTTGCCATAGTATGGGTTCCTTCCTTTCGGTGCCCAGTGGGCCGGAAATTCACGAATGTGTCTATTTTTTATTCTATCACACCTGTCAATCCCTGTGGCATACAATGAAGTACCTCATTGATAAAGGAGCCGCGCCATGGATGAATTTTTGATCTGCCTCGACCCTGTCACCGCCCAGTTCTACGATCGCATCGCCCGTGCCGTCAGCCGCACCACCGAAGAAGTCCTGCAGGATGCCCTCTTCAAGCTGGCCGGAGAGCTGTCCCTGGAGACCTTGGCCCGCAGCGCCCGGGAACGCTGAGCCGCGCATTGCATTCTTCCGCCGGAATGGTATAATAAAAGGGAAATTATGCCTTGAGGAGAATGCTGCCATGAAATCCATTCGTGACATCTACAAAATCGGCAAAGGCCCTTCCAGCTCCCACACCATCGGCCCCGAGCGGGCCGCCAGACTCTTTTTGCAGGAAAACCCCGCGGCCGAGAGCTACCGGGTGGTGCTCTACGGTTCTCTGAGCAAGACCGGCCGCGGCCACGGCACCGACCGGGTGCTCAGAGAGGTGCTTGCGCCCCATCCCACCGAAATTGTATTCAGTGAAGAGATGCCCCGAGACGTCCACCACCCCAACACCATGGACTTCTTCGCCCTGCGGGGCGGGGAAATCGCCGCCTCCATGCGGGTGGAGTCCATCGGCGGCGGTGACATCCACATTGACGGCCGCGACGACCTGGAGCTGCCCGAGGTCTACCCGGAGAACTCCTTCGCCGAGGTGGAGCAGTTCTGCCGCTTCCGCGGCCTCGACCTGGCCGAGTACGTGGAGATCAACGAGGGTGAGGACATCTGGGACTTCCTCGACGAAATCTGGCGCACCATGAAGCGCTCGGTGGAGGAAGGACTGATGACCGAGGGTATGCTCCCAGGTGGCCTCAAAGTGGAGCGCAAGGCCAAGATGCTCTTTGAGCACCCGGCGCCCAATGAGGTACCCCAGGTGCGCGAGTGCCGCATCGTCTCAGCCTATGCCTTCGCTGTCAGCGAGCAAAATGCCGACTGCGGCACCATCGTCACTGCGCCCACCTGTGGCGCCTGCGGCGTGCTGCCGGCCTCGCTGGTCTATGTCCAGCAGCAGCGCCACCTGAGCGATGAGCGGGTGCTGCGGGGTCTGGCGGTGGCAGGACTCATCGGCAATCTCATCAAGCGAAACGCCTCCATCTCCGGCGCTGAGTGCGGCTGCCAGGCGGAAATCGGCGCTGCCTGCGCCATGGCCGCCGCGGCCCTCACCTATCTCTTCGGTCTCAAGACCAACCAAATTCAGTACGCCGCCGAGATCGCCCTGGAGCACCACTTGGGCCTCACCTGCGACCCCATCTGCGGCCTTGTGCAGGTTCCGTGCATCGAGCGCAACGCCGTGGCCGCCATGCGGGCCATGAACTCCTGTAACCTGGCCTACTTCCTCACCGATACCCAGCGTATCTCCTTTGACATGGTGGTCAAGACCATGTACGAAACCGGCATCAATCTCAACCAGCGTTTCCGCGAGACCTCCGAGGGCGGCCTTGCCAAGATGTTTAACCGCCGCCGCCACGAATTATAATATTATATAGTGTCGGCCACGAGCCGGGCTCCCAGGGGAGCCCGGCTCGTGGCGTGTCGGCGGCAGCCTTTATAAAAACTGGCGGAAGGCCGTGGGAAGGGCATATTCCCCGGCCAGCGCTTCCCGGCTGGCCCAGGTAAACGCTCCGCTCCCCTCGCAGCGGAGATAATACCCCCGCATGTTCCATTCCACATGGGTGAAAATGTGTTTTTTCTCCACCGCTTGAATCAGTTCTGTGGGCCGCAGGCCCCAGCGCTCCACGGCGGCCAGCGCCGCCTCTGCCTCCAGCCGGCCTGGGACATGGGGAAACTCCCACAGCGCTGCCAGCAGTCCACGATCCGGGCGCTTGCGAATGGCGAAGCCTCGGTCACTCTCCAGCAGGAATACCGTCATCTCTTCCTGCCGCCGCGGCTTCTTCACCGTGCGCACAGGCACATCCAATTCCCGCCCGGCATGATGGGCGCGGCAGAGCCCGGCCAGGGGGCAGAGATCACACTTGGGCGCGCCGCCCGGCCCGCACACCGTGGCCCCCAGCTCCATCAGCGCCTGGGTGAAGTCGCCGCAGTGTCCGGCGGGGTATACCGCCGCCAGGGCCTCGGTCAGCGCCCGCTTCACCGCCGGCGTGTCCACCGGCGTCTCGTGAAGGGCAAGCCGCGCCGCCACCCGGAGGACGTTGCCGTCCACCGCCGGGGTGGGCTGTTCAAAGGCGATGGAGCAGATGGCGCCGGCGGTGTAGTCCCCCACGCCGGGCAGCGCCCGGACGGCGGCATAGTCCGTGGGGAACACGCCGCCGTGGGTCTCCACAATGACCCGGGCGGCTTTTTGGAGGTTGCGCACGCGGCTGTAGTAGCCCAGGCCCTCCCAGAGCTTGTGGCACAGCGCCTCCTCCGCCGCAGCCAAGTCCGCCACCGTGGGAAGCGCCGCCAAAAAGCGAAGGTAGTACCCCTTTACCGCCTCCACCCGGGTCTGCTGGAGCATGATCTCCGAGAGCCAGACGTGGTAGGGCTGGCGATCGCGCCGCCAGGGAAGCTCCCGGCGATTTTCTGCATACCAAGGGAGCAGCCGTCCCGGCAGAGGGGAGAAGTCAAAGTTCATCCGTCCTGCCGCGCCGCCACTTCGCCCTGGCGCTTATAGATGCTGTCGGCAGGCACGGTGCCCCGCACCGAGGACAGCGGATACACGCTGCACCGACGGCCCAGCACGCTGCCGGGATTGAGGACGGAGCCGCAGCCCACCTCCACAAAGTCGCCCACCATGGCGCCCACCTTTTTCCGGCCGGTTTCGATTTCGGTCTCGCCGTCGCGCACCACCACCAGCTTCTTGTCGCTCTTGACGTTGGAGGTGATGGAGCCGGCGCCCATGTGGGCCTTATAGCCCAGGATGGAGTCGCCCACATAGTTGTAGTGGGGCACCTGGACGCCGTCGAAGAGGATGACGTTCTTCAGCTCGGTGGAGTTGCCTACCACGGCGCCGGCGCCCACCAGGGCGTCGCCCCGGATAAAGGCGCAGTGGCGCACCTCGGTCTCCGGGCCGATGATGCACGGGCCGGTGATGGAGGCCGTGGGAGCCACCTTGGCAGACTTGGAGATCCAGATGTTCTCCGCCGGGTGATGGTAGAACTCCCGGGGGAGATTGGCTCCCAGGGTTAAAATGAAGTCGTGCAGCTCGGCCAGGGCCTCCCAGGGATAGCGGCAGGCGCCCAGCAGCGGCGCGGCAGCGGTGTGGGTGAGATCAAAGAGTTCCGCAACAGTATACATGGCAATTCTCCTGTTCATAGAAGGATGGAGTTATTATACCGCCATTTCCCCGCCGCCGCAAGAGGGACAGGCAGACGCGGAAAATGGCGGAATTCTCGTTGTCAAACGGGGCTTTTTCTAGTATACTAGAGCTGAACTTCTTGGAAAGGAGCTTTTTTCTTGCGAATTCGGATTTTTGCGCTTTTATTGGCGCTTCTTCTGCTTCTGCCCGGCTGTGCCGGACAGGAAACCGGCGGCGACATCGCCGCCACCACCGCCCCGGTGGCGGAATTTGCCGCGGCCATCGCTGCGGGCACCGGTCTCACCGTCACCCGGCTCATCACCGACTCCGTCTCGTGTCTGCACGACTATTCCCTCTCGGTGCGGCAGATGGAGGCTGTGGAGCAAAGCCGCGTGGTGCTGCTCTCCGGCGCCGGGCTGGAGGACTTTATGTCCGACGTTCTCTCCCATGCCGAAACGGTGGTGGACTGCTCCGCAGGCGTGGAACTGCGGGAGGGGGAGGACGGCGCAGACCCACACATCTGGCTCGACCCGGCCCGGGCAGCGCAGATGGCTGAGAATATCGCCGCAGGGCTCTCGGAAGTCTACCCCGACCACGCCGCCGCCTTTACGGAAAACGCGGCGACCCTCCAGGCACGGCTCCAGGCCCTGGAGGATGAGGGCCGCGAAGCGCTGAAGAACCTCTCCTGCCGGGAGCTCATCACCTTCCACGACGGCTTCGCCTATCTGGCCCAGGCCTTTGACCTCACCATCCTGGCCGCCATCGAAGAGGAGGCCGGGGCGGAGGCCTCCGCCGCCTCCCTCACTGAGATCATCTCCCTGGTTCAGTCCCACCACCTCCCGGCGGTGTTCACCGAGGCCAACGGCTCCGACGCCGCCGCATCGGTTATCCAGGCCGAGACCGGCGTGCCATATTTCGCCCTGGACTTGGGTTTTGGCGACCGGGATTATTTCGCCGCCATGGAATACAACTTCGAAGCGTTGAAAGAGGCCCTCACATGAATCACAATTCGCTCCACTCCGGCAGCTGCCAGGGCGCCTGCTGCCTGAAAATTCAAGATCTCTCGGTGCGCTTCGGCACAGACGCGGTGCTGGAGGGCGTGAACCTCCACGTCCACTGCGGCCAGATCGTCGCCCTCATTGGCCCCAACGGCGCGGGAAAATCCACGCTGATCCGGGCCATTCTGGGCCAGCGGCCCTACACCGGCTCCATCACCTTCTCCCCCGCCGGCGGCGGGCCGGAGAAGCTCCGCATCGGCTATGTGCCTCAGAGTCCCGGCTTTGACCCCGGCGACCCCATCAGCGTGCTGGATCTCTTTGCCTGCTGCTTAAGCCGGCGCCCGGCCTTTCTGCCGGTGAGGAAAGCCTTCCGCCAGAAGGTGCGCGCCTATCTCTCCCGCGTCCACGGCGAAGCCCTTCTGGATAAGCGGGTGGGCGCCCTCTCCGGCGGCGAAGTCCAGCGGGTGCTGCTGGCCCTGGCCCTGGAGCCCATGCCCCATATTCTGATTCTCGATGAGCCCCTCTCCGGCGTAGACGTGGAGGGCATGACGCTCCTGATGGACATGCTCGATGAGATCCGCAAGACCTACGACCTCTCGATTCTGATGACCACCCATGACTTCTCCCTGCTAGAGAAATACTGCGACCAGGTGGTGCTGATTCAGCACCAGGTAGTCGCCCAGGGGGCGCCCCGAGACGTCTTATCCTCCCCGGCCTTCGCCCGGGTGTTTCACATGGGAGGCAGCGTATGAACCTTTGGTATCAGCTCTGGGAGCTTCTGCCCCTGCCCTTTCTGTCCATGGATTTCATGAAAAACGCCCTGCTGGCCGTGCTCATCATGACGCCCCTCTTCGGCATTCTCTCCACCATGGTGGTCACTGGGCGGATGAGCTTCTTCTCCGACGCCCTGGGCCACTCGGGCTTTACGGGCATCGCCATCGGCGTCCTGTGCGGTGCCGCTTCCCCCACCTGGTTCGCCGTGGTGCTGGCGGTGGCCTTTGCGCTGCTCTTCTCCTATGTCAAGGGCCGCACCAGCCAGGCCGCCGAGACCATCATCAGCGTCTTTTCCTCCACGGCCGTGGCCCTGGGCATCTTCATCGCCACCATGAACGGCAGCTCCTTCACCAAGTTCAACCAATACCTGATCGGCGACATCCTCTCGGTGACGCCGGGGGAGATCGGCCTGCTGGGGCTGGTGCTGCTGGCCGTGGCGGTGCTGTGGCTCCTGGCCTCCAACCGCCTGGTGCTCACCGCCATCCACCCCCAGCTGGCCTCTTCCCGGGGGATCCCGGTGCGGGGGTTTGAGACGCTCTTTACCGTCTCCATCGCGGTGGTGGTCACGTTGGCCATGAGCTGGGTGGGACTCATGGTCATCAACTCCCTGCTGGTGCTGCCCGCGGCGGCGGCCCGGAACGTGGCGCGGAATTTGCGGGAGTATCACTTTTTTTCGGTGGTGCTGGCCCTGGCGGCGGGCATCGCAGGGCTCATCACCAGCTATTACCTAGGCTCGTCCACCGGCGCGGTCATCAGTCTGTACCTGGCCGCGTTCTTCGCCGTGACCTTTCTGTTCCGCAAGCGCCGGGCCTAGGGTGGGAAACTCGGCCTTGACAAACGTCCCCCTTTCCGGTATGATGGCAAGGTAAGGGCTTTCGCGACTGACGGATTTGGTGAGCTAACACCAGGAAACGAAAGCTGATATGTGCCGACCGTCTGGGC
>CALXCW010000080.1 GCA_944386905.1 uncultured Oscillospiraceae bacterium | reverse complement strand
AGGGCATCCATGCCGGAAAAGGACGAGGTGATGAGCTGGGCCTTGTCCTGCAAGGAGGCCTCCTTGGAGCGGTAGAGCAGCGTCCTGGTGATGTCTGCGGCATAGTTGTTGAGGAACAGCAGCACCAGGGACGTCAGCAGGATATAGGTGGCCGCAAAGCGAATATGGGAGTTGAAAAACAGCCGGTAGTGGCGTCCGTCAGCGTTTGAAATAGTAGCCCACTCCCCACTTGGTCATAATGTGCGCCGGCTCGGCGCTGTCTCGCTCCAGCTTCTCCCGCAGGCGGCGGATGTGCACGTCCACGGTTCGGATCTCACTGCGGTAGGCGTCATAGCCCCAGATGGCGTCCAAGAGGGCCTCCCGGGAGTAGACGCGGTTGGGATTGCGCATCAAAAGCTCGATGAGATCGAACTCCTTGGCCGTGAGTTCGACCAGTTTCCCGTCATTGTAGGCATTGCGCGCATCGGTATCCAGGGCGATGTTGTCGCACACCAGGCGGTTGGCCGGCGCCTCCCGGCGGCCGCCGCTGCGCCGCAGCAGCGCACGGATTCGGGCCTTGAGCTCGAGAATGTTGAAGGGCTTGGTGAGGTAATCGTCGGCTCCGTGCTCAAAGCCCAGGAGCTTGTCCATATCGTCGGCCTTGGCCGTGAGCATAATAATAGGCACGTCGGAGAACTCGCGGATCTTCTGGCAGGCCTCCAGCCCGTCCATCCGCGGCATCATCAGATCCAGCACCACCAGATCCACGGCCTCCTTGGCCGCCAGCTCCACGGCCTCCACGCCGTCGGCCCCGGTGATGACTTCGTAGCCATCGTTTTCCAAATTAAATTTAATCCCCTTGACCAGGAGCTTTTCGTCATCCACGACCAGAACTTTCATATTGAACCTCCACAGATATGAGGGCCTCCACGGCTCCGTAGCGCTTTTCGCCGATGCCCGGCACTTCCATCAGCTGTTCTTTGGTGGTAAACCCACCAAACTGCTCGCGATAAGAGAGGATGGCTTCGGCCAGTGTCGGGCCAATCCCGGGCAGCTGCTCCAGCTGGGCCTGGGTGGCCGTATTGAGCTCCAGGGGATGCTCTTCGGTGATGGCGGGCAGCGTCTGCGCCGCTTCTGCGTCTGTCCCGTCGGCCTGCGCCTGCGTCTGGCCTGTGGGAGCCGAAGGGGCTGTCAGCTCCACTGTCGCTGTCCGGCTCCCTCCGCCGCTGCCCAAAAGCCACCCCAGGGAAAAGGCGCAAAGCGCCGCCAGCAGGGTATAGATCAGCCAAGAGACCTTCGTTTCTTTCATGGCATTGCCCCCCGGTTTCATTGACAACAGTGGGGAATCTGCTATAATATCCATAACAGCCTGACTTCTACGGCTGCTTTCGATTATTATAGCACATTCAACAACCCTTCGGCAACGATACAGGAGAACATATGAAAAGAAAATCCATTGCCCTAGCTCTGCTGCTGGTACTGCTGTGGTCTGTGGTACTGCCTGCAGCCGCGGCCAAAATCCCCGCAGTCGAGACGCCCGTCACCGATTTCACCCCGCTGGATACTACCCCCGCCGCCGAGGTTTTCACCACCATCCCCGGATCCGCGCTGCTCATCGAGCTCAATTCCGGCACCACGCTCTACGCCCACAACGCCGCTGAGCGGCGTTTCCCCGCCAGCCTCACCAAGATTATGACCGCGCTGCTGGCGCTGGAACACGGCAATCTGGACGACGAGGTCACCGTGTCGGAGACGGCGCTGCAAAATCTCCATGAGGACGGCAGCACCGTCGGCCTCATGGCCGGCGAGATCATCTCCCTGCGTGATCTGCTCTACTGCATCATGGTGGCCTCGGCCAACGAGGCCTGCAACGTCATCGCCGAGTACGTGGCCGGCAGTGTGGACGCCTTTGTGACCATGATGAACCAGAAGGCCCAGGAACTGGGCTGCACCGGCACCCACTTTATGAACCCCCACGGCCTGCACGACGAGGAGCATTACACTACCGCCCAGGATCTGGCTCTGATCGTCCAAGCAGCCATGGCCTATCCCGAATTCCGGGAGATCGCCAACATGCCCACCTACACCGTCCCCGCCACCAACCTCAGCGAGGAACGGGATCTCTACACCACCAACAAGCTCCTCACCTCCTCCTATAATGCCAGCGGCGGCAACTATTACTATTCCAAGGCCGCCGGCATCAAGACCGGCTTCACCACGCCGGCCCAGCGGTGCCTGATCTCCACGGCCACCAACGACAATCTCCAATTCCTCGGCATCATTCTCTATGCCGACAACGCCTTTATTGAAGAGCAGGGCACGTATGACTTCCGCAATTTCCCGGAATTCATCAACATGTGCGAATACTTTTTTGAGCGCTACAAGATGGCCACGGTGCTCACAACCCTCTACCCGGTGGCGGAGCTGCCGGTCAACCAGTCTGCCGGAGCCCAGACCGTAGCCCTGGCCCCCACGGCTGAGATTCAAAGTCTCGTGCCTGCAGACTTTGACAACGACAGCGTGACGCTGGACATCCAGCTGGACTACGAGAGCGTAGACGCCCCGGTGGAGGCCGGGACAGTGCTGGGCTCTGCCAGCGTGAAGATCGACGGCAAGGAGGTGGGCCGGGTGGATCTGGCCGCCATCACCTCCGTTGTGCGCTCCGAGGTCACCCACCGGGCCGAGGAGACCCGGGAATATGTGGAGGACAACTGGTGGAAGTGGCTGGTGGGGATCCTCCTCTTGATCGTGGTGGTAATTCTGGCCTGCTTCATGCTCATGCAGCTCTATCGCCGCCGCGAACGCAAGCGCAAGGTGGCGGCCCGCCGCCGCGCCTTGGAGCTGCGTCAGCGCCGGGAGCAGCTGGAAGAACACACCGCTCCCGACTGGGATGATGTGTGGAAGGAGTGACGCCCTTGGATTTTGAGACGCTTCGCAGCACCTGCCTGACGTGCCGCCGCTGCCCCCTGGCCGAGACGCGCACCCAAGTGGTATTCGGCGTGGGCCCCACCGACGCCGAGGTGCTCTTCGTGGGCGAGGGCCCGGGTCAGCAGGAAGATCTCACCGGCGAGCCCTTTGTGGGCCCTGCCGGGCATCTGCTGGACGACATGCTCTCCATCATCGGCATGGGCCGCCACAACTGCTATATCACCAATATCGTCAAGTGCCGTCCGCCGCAAAACCGCGACCCGCTGGACGGCGAGCAGACGGCGTGTATGCCCTTCCTGCGCCAGCAGACAAAGCTGCTGCGGCCGAAAATCATCGTGTGTCTGGGGCGCATTGCCGCCATGCGGCTGATCAAGCCGGACTTCAAAATCACGCAGGAGCACGGACAGTGGTTTGAAAAGGGCGACATTCTGTTTTATGCCATCTACCACCCTTCCGCGCTGCTGCGCGATCTCACCAAACGCCCGGATACCTTTCGCGATCTCAAAAAGCTGCGGGCCAAGGTGCTGGAGCTCTCCGCCGATCCCGCCCGCTACGACATTCCCTAATGGGCGGCAAACGCACCTCGACAAACGAACCCCCCGGCAGCGACACGGACTGTGCCGCTGCCGGGGGGTTGCAGCTTTGTTTTGCCGATGGAAATTACTTGCGCACCAGGTACTTGCGCATATCCAGCGAGCAGGCGACCAGGATGATGGCGCCCTTGATAATGTTCTGCATGGCGGGGTCGATGCCCAGCATGGTCAGGGCAACGAAGATAATACGCAGAATGAACACGCCCAGGACGATACCGCTGATCTTACCGGTGCCGCCGACGAAGGAGACGCCGCCGATGACGCAGGCTGCGATGGCGTCGCACTCGTAGTTGAGGCCGGTGTTGGTGGTGATGGAGCCGATACGGGAGCCCTCGATGAAGCCGGTGAGGCCGTACATGATGCCGGCCAGGGTGTGCACCATGACGGTGGTCTTAAACACGTTGACACCGGAGACGTTGGCGGCCTCGGCGTTGGAGCCCACGGCGAACATGTTCTTGCCGAAGGTGGTCTTATTCCAGATGAACCACATTATGGCTGCAAAGACCACCGCGTAGAGGACATACCAGGGAAGGCTTGCCTTGCCCAGGGTGAGCATCTTGCCGGTGATGAAGGTATTGTAGGCGTCGCTCAGGCCGGAGAGAGGCTGGCCGTTGTTGTCGTTCATGGAGAAGAAAATGACAATGAGGCCGTAGGTGATGAGCTGGGTGGCCAGGGTGACGATGAAGGGATGGAGCTTATACTTGGCAACAAAGAAGCCGTTGATCAGACCGATAATGCCGCCGACGATCATGACGGCCACAATGCCCAGGATGATGCCGGCCCAGCCGGGATAGGAGGGCAGGAAGCTCAGGATGCGGCGATCGCCCACCTGCTGCAGCGCCACGGACACGGCGGCGGTGAGACCCACCACGCGGCCGGCGGAGAGGTCGGTGCCGGTCAGGACGATACAGCCGCCGATACCCAGCGCGATGGGCAGGTACGCGGCCACCTGGGAGAGAATGTTGGTGATAGAGCCGATCTTCAGGAAGTTCTCATTGGCAAAGGCCGTGTAGATGATGAAGATGGCCATGATGATGTACAGAGCATTGTTGAGAATGCCGTCCACCCAGAAGCGCTTTTGATCCTTCGCGTCCATCTGGCGGTACTCAGCGGCGGTGCGCTGGATATTTTTAATGGGATTTGCCATGATGCAGCCTCCTTATACGTATTTCGCGGCCAGGGTCATAATTTCCTCCTGGCTGGTGTGTTTCGCGTCCACTTCGCCGGCCAAACGGCCGCCGGACATGACCAAAATTCGGTCGCACACGCCCAACAGCTCCGGCATTTCCGAAGAAACCATCAGCACGGTCTTGCCCTTGTTGGCCAGATCGATGATCAGCTGATAGATCTCATACTTGGCGCCCACGTCGATGCCGCGGGTGGGCTCGTCCAGCAGCAGCACCTCGGGATCCGTGAGCAGCCAGCGGCCGAGAATGACCTTCTGCTGGTTGCCGCCGGAGAGGCTGCGGATCTTGGTCTCCTGGGTGGGGGTCTTGGTGCGCATGGCGTCGATCGACCACTGGGTGTCCTTCTTCATCGACGCATTGCTGAGGTAAAGACCCAGGCGCTTGTGCTTTTTGAGACTGGAAATCACGGTGTTTTCCCGGATGTTCAAAATGGCGAAGATGCCGGTGGCCCGGCGCTCCTCGGTGAGCAGGGCAAAGCCGTTTTTGATGGACTCGCGGCTGTTGCGGTTGCGGCAGACCTTGCCGCCCAGGGTGACGGTGCCGGATTTTCTCGTGGCAATGCCGAAGATGTTCTCCAGCGTCTCGGTACGGCCGCTGCCGTCCAGACCGGCCAGGCCCAGGATCTCGCCCCGGCGGGCTGTGAAGGAGACGTCCTTCAAAAGCGAATACTGCGCCGTGAGATCCTTGACTTCCAGATACACCTCGCCGGGCTTGTTGGTCTTGGGCGGGAACTGGTTGGTAAGTTCACGGCCCACCATCAGGCGGATGATGTCGTTCATCGAAAGCTCCGCGGCAGGACGGGTGGCCACCCAGGTGCCGTCGCGCATGATGGTGATTTCATCGCTGATACGCTTGATCTCGGCCATCTTGTGGGAGATGTAGATGATTCCCACGCCCCGATCCCGGAGCATGTTGATGATTTTGAAGAGGTGCTCCACTTCCTCTTCCGTCAGGGAGGAGGTGGGCTCGTCAAAGACGATGATCTTGGAATTGTAGGAGACAGCCTTGGCAATCTCCACCATCTGCCGCTGAGAGACAGGCATGGTAGACATGATCCGGTGGGGATCCACCTGGATGCCAAGATCCTCGAACACCTTCAGGGTGTCCTTGTACATTTTCCGCTCGTTGACCATGACACCGCCCACCTTGGGGTAACGTCCCAGCCAGATGTTGTCCATCACCGAGCGCTTCAGAGCCTGGTTCAGCTCCTGGTGCACCATGGCGACACCGTTGTCCAGCGCCTCCTTGGAGCTCTTGAAGTTGATTTCCTTGCCTTCCAGGTAGATGGAACCGCCGTCTTTGGCATAGATGCCGAAGAGGCATTTCATCAACGTGGATTTTCCGGCGCCGTTTTCCCCCATGAGGGCGTGCACGGTGCCGGCCTTGACCGTCAAGGACACGTGATCCAAGGCCTTGACGCCGGGGAATGTCTTTGAAATGTCCTTCATTTGCAGCAAGACATTCTGCTCCATATCGTTCCTCTCCTCCTTTTTTGTGATAATGCCCGGCAGGGGCCAAAGCATTCCCCCCAGGGCGCCGTGATGAGACGGCCTCGGGGGAGCGCTTTGACGCACCCGCACACGTGACTAAAAACGCAGCTGCCGCCTTAGCGGCAGCTGCGTTTGGATGTTATGCAGCGATGGGATTAAGCGGTATAGGGAGCGTAAGCAACGTACAGCTTGGTGTCCACACCCTCGGCAACGGAGAACTTCTCCGTGTCGGTAGCAGCAGCGGCGGCCACAGCGTCAACCATGGTGGAGCCGTCTCTCAGAGAGGTGACAACCGCGCAGATCGCGCTGGCCATGCCCTCGGCGTCCTGCTTAACGGTACCGGTCATCTTGCCGTCGGCAATCAGAGTCTGGGCAGACTCGGTGGCGTCAACGCCAAAGACGGGGATGGTGGTGCCGCCGTCGCCGTTGTTGTAGCCGGCGGAGTTGAGAGCCTTGACAACGCCTTCAGCCATGCCGTCGTTGTTGCAGATGACCAGCTCGATCATGTTGCCGTTGGCCTCGTTGTACTGGGAGAGGTTGGTGGACATGTAGTCCAGAGCAGCCTGGGTAGACCAAGCGCCGGACTGGTCAACCTGGTACTTGGCAGTGTTGTTGGCATCGAAGTAGGAGAGAGCGGGCTTGCCGGCCTCGGTCAGCATAGCATCGGCATCCTCCACACCAAACTGGGTGCGGTACTCGGCCTCGGCGTTGCCTTCCTGGCCCTTGAACATGGCGTAGGAGATCACGCCGTCGCCGTTGAGGTCAACAGCATCGTAGTTGGCCAGCAGGTACTCGCCAATCATCTGGCCCTGCAGGTGGCCGGCCTCGGGAGCGTCAGTGCCGACGAAGGAGACGTTCTCATAAGCGCCCAGCACGGTGCCTTCCTGGCCCTCGGCTTCCACAGCGCGGTTGAAGAACACGACGGGCACATCGCCGGCCAGCTCCATAACCTTCTGAGCAGCCTCGGTGGAGCTGGAGTTAACCAGGTTGACCACCAGGAGGTTGCAGCCGTTGGTGATGGCGGTGGAGATCAGGTCGTTCTGGGTGGCCTGGTCGTTCTTGCAGTCGTTGTTGGTGTAGGTGATACCGGCGGCAGCCCAGGCTTCGTCCAGGGCAGCGCGGACGCTGGAGATGTAGACGTCGTCATAGGTGTAGTAGAACACGCCCACGTTCAGGTCGGAAGTGGTGGTGTCGCCGGTGGTATCATCCGTGGTGTCGCCGGTGGTATC
>CALXCW010000079.1 GCA_944386905.1 uncultured Oscillospiraceae bacterium | reverse complement strand
TACCGGGCCGAGCAGGTCTTTGCCTGGCTTCACCGCGGGACTCGCTCCTTCGAGGAGATGACCAATCTCTCCAAGGCGCTGCGCAAGACCCTCGCCGAGACCTTCGACCTCACGCCGCCGGAGGTGGTGCGCAAGCAGGTCTCCCGGCTGGACGGCACCATCAAGTACCTCTTCCGCCTCAGCGACGGCAACTGCGTGGAAACGGTGCTCATGCGCTACCACCACGGCAACACCGTGTGCATCTCCTCGGAGGTGGGCTGCGCCATGGGCTGCGCCTTCTGCGCCTCCACCCTGGGCGGACTGGTGCGGCGCTTGACGCCGGGGGAGATGGTGGATCAGGTGCGCTTCGCGGGCCTCGATTCCGGCCTGCCCATCTCCAACATCGTCCTCATGGGCATCGGCGAACCCCTGGACAACTACGACAACGTGCTGAAGTTTCTCCGTCTGGTCAACGATCCCCGGGGGCTCAACATCGGCATGCGCCACATCAGCCTTTCCACCTGCGGCCTGGTGCCCCGGATTCGGCAGCTGGCAGAGGAGAACCTGCAGCTCACCCTCTCGGTTTCCCTCCACGCCCCCACCGACGCTGTGCGCAGTCAAATCATGCCGGTGAACAAGGCCTATCCCGTGGCGGCGCTTCTCGACGCCTGCCGGGACTACTGCCGCAAGACCTCCCGGCGGATCTCCTTTGAGTATGCCATGATTCGCGGCGTCAACGACACCCCCGAGATGGCCGAGAAATTGGCGGAGCTCCTGGGAGGCCTTCTGGCCCATGTCAACCTGATCCCCTTGAACGATGTGGCCGAGAGCCCCCTGAAGCCCAGCACCCGCGCCGCGGTGGCGGCCTTCCAGAAGAAGCTGGAGGAGCGCGGCATTCCCGCCACGGTGCGCCGCACCCTGGGCGGCGACATCGACGCCTCCTGCGGGCAGCTCAGGCGGAAATATGAAGCAAAGGAGGAATCGCCATGCAGGCATGGGGACTGACCGATCCCGGCATGGTGCGCACCCAGAATCAGGATCACTATGCCATCGTCAAGCTGGGCCGGGAGCAGCTTTTGGCCATCGTCTGCGACGGCATGGGCGGCGCCCGCTCTGGGAACATCGCCAGCCAGATGGCTGTGGACGTGTTTGTCGGCGAGGTCAAGCGCACCGCCCGCTCCAATATGAAGCCCGAGCGGATCGACGACATGCTCGAGCAGGCCCTGGAGATGGCCAACGAGGCCGTCTACGAGCAGTCGCAGCTGAGCGAGGAGTACCGCGGCATGGGCACCACCTTAGTGGCCGCGTTCTTCCAGAAGGATCAGCTCACCGTGGCCAATGTGGGCGACAGCCGGGCCTACCGGCTCAATAAGGAGGGCGTGGAGAGCATCACCACCGACCACTCCCTGGTGGAGCTCATGGTGCAGCGCGGGGAACTCACCCGCGAGGCCGCCAAGTTCCATCCCGGCAAAAACCTCATCACCCGGGCCGTGGGCACCGAGTCCAAGGTGCAGGGAGACTTCTATCACCTGCGCCTGACCAAGGGCGACAGCGTCCTGCTCTGCTCCGACGGCCTTTCCAACGTCATGTCCGACCAGGAGATTCTCTTCGAGGTGATCCATGGCGTCAATAAAAACGATTGCTGCCAGAGATTGTTGAACATTGCCAATTTCCGCGGCTCGCCCGACAACGTCACCGTGGCGTTGATCGCCCTGTGAGCCGTCCTCCCCATTTCGGCGCCCGTCTGCCGCAAATCGACGGGTCGAGCAATCGGTAAGGAGCACACCTATGGAGAATTACATCGGCAGGCTGTTGGATCACCGCTATGAGATCCTCGAGATCATCGGCACCGGCGGCATGGCTGTGGTATATAAGGCGCGGTGTCACCGGCTTAACCGCCTGGTGGCCATCAAGATCCTCAAGGACGAGCTGTCCGAGGATGCGGAGTTCCGCCGCCGCTTCCATGCCGAATCCCAGGCCGTCGCCATGCTCTCGCATCCCAATATCGTCAATGTCTACGATGTGTCCCACTCGGACAACGTGGACTACATCGTCATGGAGCTCATCGACGGCATCACCCTCAAGCAGTACATGGAGCAGAAGGGCACCCTCAACTGGCGCGAGGCGCTGCACTTCTCCACCCAGATCGCCAAGGCCCTGGAGCACGCCCACAGCCGCGGCATTATCCACCGGGATATCAAGCCCCACAACATTATGATCCTCAAGGACGGCAGCGTGAAGGTGGCCGACTTCGGCATCGCCCGGGTATCCTCGGCCCAGTCCACCCTGACGCGGGAGGCCCTGGGCTCGGTGCACTACATCTCTCCCGAGCAGGCCAAGGGCGGCCGGATCGACTACCGCTCCGACCTCTACTCCCTGGGCGTGGTGATGTATGAGATGCTCACCGGCCACCCGCCCTACGACGGCGAGACGCCCGTCTCCGTGGCCATCCAGCATATCAACGCCAAGGCCATCCCGCCCCGGGTCTTAAATCCCCAGATCCCCGAGGGCCTGGAGCAGATCACCATGCACGCCATGGCCGCCAATGTGGATGAGCGCTGCGAGAGTGCCACGGCCATGCTCCAGGATTTGGATGAGTTCCGCAAGAACCCCTCCATCACCTTCCGCTTCGGAGCCGAGGCCCAGAGCGCCCATGTCGAGCGGCCCGCCTCCGCGGGCAGCGCCGCCGAACGGGCCGTGCGCCGCCGCAGCGACAGCCGCGCTCCCCGCCAGCCCCAGCCCCGCCGCAAGAGCGGCGGCGCCGCCCTCATCGCCGGCATCATCGTCATCGCCCTGGCCCTGGGCGGAATCGGCTATTTCCTCTACTCCTTTTTCTTCGGCGATCTCTTCGCCCAGACCGAGGAGGTCAAGGTGCCCAGTTTCCTCAATATGCTCCTGGAGGACATCGACTTTAACGACTATCCCAACTTCCAGATCCGGGTGGATCAGTGGATCAACAGCGACACCGTCGAGCAGGGCCGGGTGATCGACCAGACCCCCGACGCCGACCGCATGGTGAAGAGCGGTACGACCATTCTCCTCACCGTGTCCTCCGGTCCCTCCACCGACAGCATGCGCAACCTGGTCAACTACACCGAGGAGAACGCCAGGATCATCCTGGACAATCTGGCCCTGGATCTCCAGATCAATGTGGTCACCGAGGCCAGCGACATCCCCGCCGGGACGGTCATCCGCACCGATCCTGTCAGTGATACGCCCCTCACCGCCGGCCAGACCGTGACGCTCTATGTCTCCTCCGGCCCGTCGATCAAGGACACCGAAGTGCCGGGCCTGTTGGGGCTGAGCGAGGAGAAGGCCATCAAAAAGCTGGAGGACGCCAATCTCCTCTATGAGATCACCGACGTGGAGACCGAGGAAGATCCTGCCGATACGGTGATCTACCAGTCCATCCAGCAGGGCGAGATGGTGCCCGAAGGCACCACCATCAATCTCCAGGTGGCCCGGGCGCCGGAGGAGACCGACGAAGACGACGAAGATACGCCCGACGCGGGCGATCAGCCCGGCCTGCCCCAGAGCCATCTTTTGTATATCGACCTGCCGCCCTTCGACGAGCCCATCGAGGTCACCGTCAAGGTAGATGATGTGCCCATCGACACCTGGATCGTGGATCCCGAGACGGTGAACGACCAGAACCAGACCTCCACGGTGCTCAGCGGCACCGGGATCCGGCGGGTGGACGTGTATCTCGATTCCATTCTCTATTACAGCATCAACTATAACTTTGACACCGGGGAAGTGGTGGAGGACGATGCGCTGTAGGATCATCAAGGCCCTCAGCGGCTTTTATACCGTGGACAGCGGCGGCGAAGTGTTCACCGTCAAGGCCCGCGGGCGGCTGCGCCTGGACGGCACGGCGCCCTTGGTCGGCGACGAGGTGGAGGTGGAGGGGGGCATGGTGCGCACCATCCTGCCCCGTCGCAACGCCTTTGTCCGCCCGGCGGTGGCCAATGTGGATTTGCTGGTGCTGCTGGCCTCGGAGGTCATCCCGGTGACGGAGCCCTTCCTCATCGACCGGGTCATGGCCATCGCCGGGAGCCAGGGGGTGGAGGTGCTGCTGGTGGTGAACAAGATCGACCTCTCGGGCCCGTCGAAGCTGGCCGACCTCTACCGCCGGGCCGGCTACGACGTGGTGTGCACCAGCGCCGTCACCGGCGAGGGCGTCGGCGCGGTGGCCGAGAGAATCGCGGGGAAGGTGGTGGCTCTGACGGGCAACTCCGGCGTGGGAAAGAGCAGCCTCTTAAACTGCCTGCTGCCCTCCCTGGGCCTGGCCACCGGCGAGGTCTCCCAAAAGCTGGGCCGCGGCCGCCACACCACCCGCCATATCGAGCTCTTCGCCCTGCCCGGCGGCACCTATGTGGCCGACACGCCGGGCTTCTCCGCCTTCGACACCGACCAGATGGAGCGGCTGCTGTGCGAGGAACTCCAGTACGCCTTCCCGGACTTTGCCCCCCACTTGGGCGGGTGCCAGTTTCACGACTGCGCCCACCGTGCAGAGCCCGGCTGCGCCGTGCGCGCCGCGCTGGAGCGGGGGGAGATCGCTCCGAGCCGGTATGAGAGCTATTGCCGCCTCTACGACATGGCCAAGGCCCAAAAGCCCTGGTGAAAACAAGCCTGCGCCCTCCGGCGCGGCGAGAAATCTCTCGCCGCGCCGGATTTTTGTCACCCTTTTGCCGGCCGCCGCGTATGATAGGCGTAAGGCAATAAAAAGGGGGGAGAGGCCATGTGCCGGAAAAACGCTGCGTTGGCTCTGGGGCTCACGGCCCTGGGGATCGGCCTGGTGGCCGGGGTGGTGCTGGGCCGGGGCTGGCTGTGTCTGCTCATCGGAGCGGCGCTGATCGCCCTGGGGCTGCTGTGCTCGGCGAAGCGCCCGTAGAGCCGGCGCGGAGGACGGCTGCTGCCTCGCCCTGGGGATCCAGGGGAGGCAGTGGGCCCGGAGCAGGCATATTCCCCCCGGGCGGCGCGTATACATAGGGTAAACGACACAAGGAGTGATGACTTTGGATCTCACCATGGAAAAAACGCCTCTCAGATTTCTCCGTCCCATTCGCCTGGACGTGCGTACCCAGGAGGAGACCGCCGAGACGCTGGTGCCCGACGGCGCGCCCGACATCGCGGCCGTGGCCGACTGCACCGCCGAACCCCTCCTGCGGGGCAAAGACCTCCGTGACGGCTCTCTCACCATCTCCGGCGGCATCAAGGGCACCGTCCTATATCTGCCCGAGGATGAGAGCTATCCGAGAAATCTCCAGTGCTATTTGCCCTTCACGGTCAAGCTGGAGGATCCGGGGTTCAGCGAGCAAAGCCGCGTCCTCTGCCAGCTGGCCGTCAAATCCGTGGATGCCCGGGTGATCAACGCCCGCAAGGCGCTGCTGCGGGTGAGCCTCAGCTGTGCCGTGGCCGCCTATGAGGAGGCCGAGGAGGCCGCCTGCCTGCTGGAGCAGCCCTGGGAGGCCCTGGAGACGCGGGAGGCCCTCACCGAGGTGTGCCTGCCCCTGGAGGCCGCCGAGCGTCCCTTTGTGGTGCGCGAGAGCCTGGAGATTCCCCAAGACCTGCCCGCCGCCGCCGAGATCTACCGCTGCCGCTGCCGCCTGATCCCGGGGGAGGAGAAGCTGCTGGGCCGCAAGGCGGTGTTCAAGGGCGCGCTTCAGTGCGCCGTGCTCTACCGTGACGGCGACGGGGGCCTGCACAGGATCCAGCGGGAGATTCCCTACTCGCAGTATTTGGAGCTCGCGGCGGAATACGACCGGGAGGATGTGGCCGTGACGGAGGTGCTCACCGGCTTTGACCTGGAGACCGACGGCCAGGAGGACTGCCGCACCCTCTACCTCACCGCCCACCTGCTGGGCCAGGGGCTGGTGCAGGGCCTGCGCACCGTGCGTTCCATCGGCGATATCTATTCCACCGCCGGCCGCCTCACCGAGCGCTGGCGGGAGATGCACCTCACCGGCCTCCTCGACCGCCACACCGGGCTGGAGCAGGCCCGCGTCTCGCTCTCTGAGCCTTTGACGGAAGTCCTGGACGCGGGGGTCTATGTGGATGTCCCCACCCAGGATCGCGACGGCGACGCCGTGACCGTGGCCGCGCCGGTGGAGTGCCGGGTGCTGGGCTACGACGCCCAGGGCCGTCTCCGGGCCGCCACAGGCCGCGCCGAGGTGCGCCGGGCCTTTGCCCTGGCCCCCCAGGCCCAGTGCTGCCCCATGGCCGCCCTCACCGAAGAGCCCGAGGCCGACAGCGCCACAGCGCTGCGCTGCTCCATTCTCCTGAGCGCCGATTTCTATGCCAAGCAGCGCCTTCACTGCTTCGACGGCGGCGCCTGGGAGCCCCTGGACGAGGAGCCGGAGCGCCCGGCCGTGGTGCTGCGCACCGCCCCCGCCGGGACGGAGCTGTGGGAGCTGGCCAAGGCCAGCCGCACCTCCGCCGCCGCCATCCGCCAGGCCAACCATCTGGAGGGCGATGTGCTCCAAAAGGACGCCATGGTGCTCATTCCCGCGGCCTATCTCTGACAGGTTCGGGGATAGTCGGCCCGCACCAGGGCCTGGAAATAGTGGTTGATGGTGTTGGGGGCGTTGTAGAGGGCTGTGAGCATATACTGCCGGATATTGCGCACCGGCGCGGGATTGCGCTTCATGGACAAGATGACATACTCGATGTGGAAGCGGTCGAGGGATCGCAGCCGCTTTTCCACCACCGCCCTGGGGAGCTCCTCGCCGTTGATGCGCACCGTGGGCTTCGCGGAGCAGAGGGTATCGGTCATCAATGAGAGGATTTCCTCCACCAACTCTCCAGCGCTCGGGTCGTCTTGACAGAGGATGCCCGTTTCCAGCTGCTCTTGCAGCCCATGAAAGATTTTCTCTCTCTCGCTCAATCCCATCCGCCCCATCGGCTGGATCGATGAAGGATGGGTATATGTAGGATTATTTTCTTTTAGATTATTAGGGGCTCGTTCCGCGACGTCTAGAGGTTCCGGCGCGGCATCTTCAGAGAGGCAGTCTGCGTTGGTCTGGAGGTCGCAGGGCTGGCTGTTGAGATCTGTGGAATAGATCCGGCTGGGGCGGCCCTGACCCTGGCGGCGGCGGGTGATGAGGCCGAACTGCTCCAGCTCCCGGAGCACCCGGCCCGCCTTCTGCCGTCCGCAGCCCAGCTGTCCGGCCAGCTCTTCGACGGTGTAGTAGAGATACACCTGTCCGCGCTCGTCCTGCCAGCCGTTCTTGGCCGAGAGGCTCTGGCGGTCGAGGAGCAGCATATAGGCCAGCTTTGCTTCCACGCTCAGGCGCTGGTAGATCGGATCGGTGAGCAGAGAGCGGGGCATGCGCAGGTAGCTTCGGGCGGTGCGCTCGTGGTTGCGTTCCATATTTCATTCTCCTTTCTGAATCGAGAACGCCCACATCGGCTGTCGATGTGAGCGTTCTATTTTT
>CALXCW010000078.1 GCA_944386905.1 uncultured Oscillospiraceae bacterium | reverse complement strand
CCAAGGGCACCGTCACCAACCCCTACGGCCAGACCAAGTCCATGCTTGAGCAGGTGCTCACCGACATTCAAAAGGCTGACCCCGAATGGAATGTGGTGCTCCTGCGCTACTTCAACCCCATCGGCGCCCACAAGAGCGGCACCATCGGCGAAGATCCCAACGGTATTCCCAACAACCTGATGCCCTACATCACCCAGGTGGCCGTGGGTAAGCTCCCTCAGCTGGGCGTGTTCGGCAACGACTACCCCACCCATGACGGCACCGGCGTCCGCGACTATATCCACGTGGTGGATCTGGCCAAGGGCCATGTCTGCGCCCTCTCGGCCATTGAGAAGAAATGCGGCCTGGGGATCTACAACCTGGGCACCGGCCAGGGCTACAGCGTGCTGGATCTGGTGAAGGCGTTTGAGCAGGCCACCGGCGTGAAGGTTCCCTACGTCATCAAGCCCCGCCGCAGCGGCGACGTGGCCGAATGCTGGTCGGATCCCTCCAAGGCCGCCAAGGAGCTGGGCTGGAAGGCACAGTACGGCATCGTGGACATGTGCGAGGATGCCTGGCGCTGGCAGAAAAACAACCCCAACGGCTATCGGGACTGATTTCCCCTTCCCACACTGTTTCCCGGCGGGCGCATTTTCAGAGCGGGCGCCCCACCGAGCCGGAAAAATGTGCGCTGCGGAGAGCTCCGCAGCGCACATTTTTTCTACTGAGGACGTAAGGCCAAACCGGGCTTATCCAGCCTCCACGGTGCAGGTGATTTGGCAGAAGGCGGCAGACGGGTCACTCTCATCCGTGAGAAACAGTATGCCGTTGCCGGTCGCTTCATAGCCCGACCAGGTTGCCTCCGTGGTCAGCGTCACGCCTCCCGCCTGGATGGTGGCAGCGGAAAAACTGTCCATACCCGACAGGGCCGCCACCTGTTCCAACCTACCGAAATAGGAAAGCCAGCCACCTTCTCCGGCCGCCAGGGCCAAGGTGAAATTCTCCAGCTCCTGTCCGGGCCAGAAGATCAGTGCTTCCTCTCCCCGGTAAGTCCATTCCGCGGTGACGGCGCACACATACCCCGCCGCATCGGTCTCCAGGGTGACGGCGGGCAGCGCCGAAAAGGAGATGACCGCCGTGCCCTCCTCCCGCAAGTTCCACTTTCCCTGCCCATCCAGCTGGTAGGGCGAATTTCCGTAGTAATTCCACAAAAAGCTGTAGTTTTCTGCGTATTCCGCCGGCGTCAGCGGGCCAAAATGGGGTGGAAATGCCGCCGACAGGATCACCAGCACCATGGCCGCCAACGATATGCCCACCGCAGCGAGATAGACTACGCCGCGCCACCATGCACCTGGTTTGGCTTCCAAATGCAGGTCATTTTCCCAATCCCACGGCATTTCTTCTCCGTGGATGTGTTGTTGATAGCTCTGGTAAAGGCGATACCAAGAATAAAACGGGATATGCCATCCCAAGCCTTGCCAGATCACTTGGCCTGTTCTGGCCCTCGCCTCCTCCCAGGTGGGTCTGCCGCCGTCCAAACGCTCCACCCGCAGGCCAAAGATGGCTTTTCCCGGCGTCGTGCCGAACCAGTGCAGCAGGAGCGGCTCGATCCATCGCATTAAACCCAACGCAATCAACGAAAGCGCCAGGCTCAAAAACGGCGACTGTTTGATGAGATTCACATGGAGCCCCATTGCCAGGATCACCATGAGCGCGATTTCACACAAAAGCCAGTCAAAAGACCTGGCCAGATACCGCCGCCAGGGGCAATTGGGCGGCGGAGGCGCGTCATGCACCGTCCCCGGCAGCCGCACCTCGCGATTAAGATACTTCTCGGCATCCAGCGCCGCATAGGAGACACCTTCCTCCCGGATGGCGCGGCATGTCTCCTTGGCCTGGGTCGAAGCGGAAATCTCCCGCTCCAGCTGCTCTATTCGAACAGCCAACGTTTGGGGCAGGGCCAACGTCCCCTGCTGGAGGGAGCGGATATCCTCCAAGCTGATACCCAGTTCCCGCAAGAGCTTGATCCGCAGAAGGGCTGTCATCTCCTGCTCACCATAGTCGCGATAGCCGTTTTCCATTCGCCGAGGGCTGAGCAAGCCCTCCCGCTCATAATATCGGATCGTAGCTCGATCCAGCCCTGTGCGGCTTTCCGCTTCGCCGATGGTCATATGCCCACCGCCTTTCCTCTTGATAGCTTTAGTATAAAGGGTAAACCTGGTTCACAGTCAAGGTTTTTTCAAAAAAAGCCCCGCCGGCAGGCGGGGCTTTTGCGGCGGCATTTGACGGCGCACAGATTCAGGGCTCCAGGCTGGAGCCAGTCTGAAAATAGCGCTTGGTAAGCTTCACCGTCACACCGGACAAAAGTAGCAGGCCGATGAGATTCGGCACTGCCATCATGCCGTTCAGGGTGTCGGCAATATTCCACATCAGGTTCAACGCGGAGGTGTCCTCCAAAATCGTGTTGGACGAGGAGATGGCCCCCACGCACAGCAGCACCAGGAACACCACCTTAAACCCATAGCGCACTGCCCGATTGTTTTTGGTCAGATAGCCCCAGCAGGTTTCGCCATAGTATTCCCAGCCCAGAATGGTGGACAGGGCAAAAAGCACAATGGCCACACGGATGAAATGACCACCCCAGACACTGCCAGTGAGGCTCTCCACGGCCTTGGCTGTCAAAGCGCCGCCGGTCAGAGAGCCGCCATACAATCCTGAGAGAAGCACCACCAGTCCGGTGATGGTGCAGACAATGATTGTGTCCACAAACACCTCAAAGACGCCCCAGATGCCCTGCTGCACCGGATCCTTGGTGGAGGAGGCAGCATGCGCAATGGGCGCTGAGCCTAAACCGGCCTCATTGGAAAAAACGCCCCGGGCTACGCCGTTTTGCATGGCGGTAAAAATTGCATAGCCAAAAATACCGCCGCCCGCCGACCGAAGGCTGAAAGCGCTGGCAAAGATCGAACGGAACACTTCCGGCAGAGCACCTGCGTTGAACACAATCACCGCCACGCCAATGAGGATGTAAAACAGCGCCATAAAAGGCACCAGATAGCTGGTGACGGTGCTAATGCGCTTCATGCCGCCGAAAATAACCACACCCACCAGCACCATCAGCACAATGCCTGTAATCAAAGAAGAATCAAAGCCGGTGCCGGTAAGATTATTCACGGCCACAGAGATCTCCGCCGCCTGAGTGGCGTTACCGATACCGAAGGCAGCCAAGCCACCAAAGAGGGCAAAGAGCACTGCCAGCCACTTCATACGCAAGCCTTTTTCAATGTAGTACATGGGGCCGCCGTAATGGGTGCCGTCGGGGCCCACCTGTCGGTATTGCACCGCCAGGACAATCTCGGCGTACTTGGTGCACATGCCGAAGAAGGCGGACACCCACATCCAGAAGATGGCGCCGGGGCCGCCGGCCACGATGGCGCCGGCCACGCCGGCCACGTTGCCCACACCGATGGTGCTTCCCAAAGCCGTGGATACAGCCTGGAAAGGCGTCACATTGGTGCCGTCGGAACTGTGGGTCTGGCCATTTTCCTTGTGAAAGAGCGTAGAAAAGGTATTGCGCCAGATATGCCCAAACTTCGTCGCCTGGAGAAAACCGCAGCGGATGCTCAGATACACGCCCGTTCCCACCAAGAGCAAGAGCATAATCGGCCCCCAAACCACTCCATGGATCGCATCGTTGATCGTTTCAATGATTTTCATGGCATTCCTCCCTCTCTAGCCTCGCAGCAGTCCCAAACTTTGCAGCAGCAGCAACAGCAACAGCACTGGCGTCACGAATTTGATCATAACTACGTAGAGCCACCGACGTCCAAAACGCACGCCGCCCTGGGTAACCTCCTCGATGACTGTCTTGGGCCGCACCACCCAGCCGATGAGCAGGCAAGTCGCAATGGCCACCACCGGCATCAGCAGGAAATTACTCAGGTAGTCTAAAACATCCAGCACCTGTCCCACCGTGCCGTTGGGCAAAGGCAGCTCAAAGTAGAGCACGTTGTAGCCCAGGCAGACAGCCAGCCCCATAACCAGAGCCAGGGCCGTGGCAGCCACGGTGGCCCACTTGCGGCTCATACCCAGCTTGTCCATGGCACAGGACACCACTGCTTCCAGGATGGAAATAGACGAGGTCAGGGCTGCAAAGGTCACCGTGATAAAGAATACTATGCCGACCACGGTGCCTACAGTTCCCATGGCGGCAAACACCTTAGGCAGCGCCTGGAACATCAGACTGGGGCCGGTAGTCATGCCCTCGGTTCCCATAAATGTATATACAGCAGGAATGATCATCATACCGGCTAAAAAGGCGATAACGGTGTCGAAGATTTCAATTTGGTTTACAGACTTCACCAAATTAGTTTCTCGCTTCACATAGGAACCATAGGTAATCATAATACCCATGGCTACACTCACTGAATAAAAGAGCTGACCCATGGCATCCATTAGCACAGTGATAAGCCGGCCCAGTGTCAAATCAGAGAAGTTCGGCACTATATAGATGAGAAAGCCCTCTAGACCAGTGCGGGTGACATTGCCCTCGGTATAGGTTAACGTCAGAGCAAAAATGGAAATTCCTAAAATTAAAAATAGGAGAATCGGCATCAGCACTTTTGAGAGCTTCTCAATGCCTTTTTCCACCCCACTGTAAACAATCGCCGCAGTGGCAAATAAATAGATCACAAAAAACAGAATCGGGCTGCCAATTCCAGTAATAAACCCGGAGAAATACGAACTATCTGCTGCTGCCGCGCTCTGACCCAGTAAAAACGTGGTTAAATACTTGAGCACCCAACCGCCAATCACACTATAATATGGTAAAATTAGCGCAGGAATCACACAGGCTACTATACCAATCCATCCCCATTTAGGATGGAGCTTCCGATAGGCCGTTAGCGGGCTCTGCCGTGTTTTGCGTCCTATGGCGATCTCGGTTGTCAAAAGTGTAAAACCAAATGTTACAGCTAAGATCAAATAACAGAGTAAGAATAAACCGCCACCATCTTTCGCGGCCAAGTATGGAAACCGCCAAATATTTCCCAGGCCTACCGCACTGCCAGCCGCAGCCAGGACAAATCCCAGCGAACCTGTAAAGGAACTGCGCTTTTCTTTCCCGTCCATAGATTGTTCCTCCATTTTTCCTCTGACGTCAAGCCACCGCCAAGAGCAAAAGCAAAACGCCGTACCTGGATAGTATACGAAGAAACCAGATGGCTTTCAAGAGAAAATCACAAAAAAGCTTGATTTTCTCCCATCTGCAGCTTTTGTCCTTACCCGGACCATATTTCGTTGACCAGCTGCTCAACAGCAACACCTGCACGTTTTATCCCCCCAATGCCTCAGGCAGGTCGACAAATCGTCCTGCCTGAGGCATTGTTTGCCTGTATCCAGTCGGAAAAGTCACAAGTTCATCACATTCTTAAAAAAATTGATGCATTTAGCTCCTTCTTATTATAGCATTTACATCTCAGTGCGATGTGCCATGAAAGAAGGAATTGCATGGATCAATGTGTAGAAAAACGGCCCGAGTCAAGCTGGACATCCAAAGTCGCAACGATAGCCGGCCTATTGCTGTGCCCGGCCTTGGGCGCACTTCTGATGCGCAATGTAACCATCATCGTCAAATGGGTATTGTCTCCCGAAACGCCCCTCCATCATTGTTTGGAGTCACTCCCCTTGTGGTGCGCTCCGGCTTCATGAGTGGTGATCATGCAGGGCATATTGAGGTAGGAGATCTGACCCTGGTGTGGCAAAGCGCCCCTGCAGAGCCAGAGGTGGGCGATATCATTACTGACCTGGATAAAAACACCACTGTGCCCCATCGGATCATCGCGATTGATGACACTGACACCGGTCGCCAGTTTACCACGCAGGATGACACCAACGACGCCGCAGACACTGATGCAGTAACTGCGGCACAGCTGGTGGGCGTCTATCAGAGGCTAATCCCCAAGCTGAGTGATTTCGTCCTGTTCCTCCAAGAGCCGGTGGGAATGCTGCTGTTTATCGGCATGCCGGTGCTGGCCTTTATCGGCTATGACCTGCTACACTGTCAGCGATATGCCCGGCAGCAGTAGCGGCAGGCGCTGGACATGGGGGCCGAGATGATGCGGTAGCGGGCCCAGCTCCAGGCCGAGGAAGCGCTGCAGCCGGAACTGGACGACTGGTGCAACTGATCAAAGCCTTATACGCTGCCCAGATGGCCACCCAGCAGAACTACGCAGGCATTGATTTTTGCCGAGCACACCCCCAGATTCAATTCAACACGCTGGAAAAAGGTCGAGCGCGTCTCCAACTCTCCTGCTACGATTTGGGCATCACACCCCAGTATGGCGATGAGCTGTTGACGCTCTCCACCTGTAGCTATCACGCCGTCGACGGCCGTTTTGTCGTGCCGCACCGAATAGCTAAAAAAACTCAACCTGATGTTGCGGTGCTAGAGAGTCGAAAAAGCCAAACTTTTTTGAGAAAAAGCGTAACACCCCAAAAGGCTCTCGGCTTTTATCAAAAGCTGTCGATCCCTTTGAGGTGTGAGGTGCGATCTCCGATGCGCATGTCCTCGGAAATCGCAATTTCTTATGTTTTGCCACAGCGTCGGCGACACTCTGTGCGGCTTTACAGATGCATGGAAGTTTTTCAGCACCCTGACACGTCAACATCATTTTGAGAAATGGAACACATTCTCCACAGAAGCTGCAGAACTGTTCAGCGCTGCGCGGTACATTGCCTTTGCATGTATCCGGTCATGCCAGAGGAAACGCCGGAGCACCTTGCGCAGCGTCCACAGTTCGCCGTAGCTGCCTTCAAACACAGAGCACCAGAGAAAACCTTCCTCCCTCTCCAGCGCTGCAAATCCTCGACAGCGGCAGTCAACAATGGTACCTTCATGATCTGCCTGCACACCGATTTCACCGAAATAGTAGTCGTTTACGTTTTTGGTATGCTCATACATCTCCCGTGCTGTCCGCGGTACCGGGCCGTAGAAGGTTTTTCGAGCAGGTCGTGTGGAGTAGTCTTTATCCGGAATAGAATCGTAGAGTTTCTGAAAGTCAGCAGCCGATTTCATTACAAGTGCTTTTAGCGACAAATATTCAGAACGCGTGAGAGGACGCCGTTCCGAAGGAAAGAGGACATCGCTGTCGGCGTCCAAGATTGCAAGCTCTGAGGCCTGCTCCAGCGTCACCACCGGTTTGAGATCCGCAGGACAGTCGGCCCCAACCCAAGCGATATAACTCCGTACCTCCGCAGCAATCTTCGAAAGGGCAATGTCTCTGTTTGCACCGCGACTGAAGGCACCGGGAAAGTTCTCTGCATAAATGAGGCTGTCATCACCATTGTGTTCCCAAACGCAGCGTATTTCCATATGTATCTCCTACCTGATATCATTGTTTCAATGCAAAATGGACATCAATTCGGTTCCGAATTGATGTCCATTCTTGGCAGGGGCACAAGGACTTGAACCCTGAGCCTACGGTTTTGGAGACCGCCGCTCTACCA
>CALXCW010000077.1 GCA_944386905.1 uncultured Oscillospiraceae bacterium | reverse complement strand
CTGATGGCCTGGCTGCCCAGCTCCTTGTAGCATTCCTGGTGGTCGCAGACGTTGTAGATATAGAGGGTCTTTTCCTTTCCATCCTTGCGTCCGGTAAAGATACAGCCGATGTTGGTCTTGCCCACGGTGCGCGGGCCCAGGCTGGCGGGATCGGGCAGGAGCGCCTTCAAGAATTGAATGGGCACAATCTGCTGGCCCTGGAACTCGATGGGCGTGGTGGAGAGCATGCCCACGTTCTCCAGGCACTTCATATGGGTGAGATAGCTCTGACCGAAGGTCATAAAGAACCGGATACGCTTGACGCCGGGGATGTTCTTGGCCAGAGACTCGATCTCCTCGTGGTGGAGGAGGTACATGTCCTTTTTGCCCACCTGGGGGAAATCATATTCCCGTTTGATGGACATAGCGGGAATTTCGACCCAGTGGCCGTTCTCCCAGTAGCTGCCGGGGGCGCTGACTTCCCGGAGGTTGATTTCGGGGTTAAAGTTGGTGGCGAAGGGATAGCCGTGGTCGCCGCCGTTGCAGTCGAGAATGTCGATGGTGTCGATCTCATCAAAGTAGTGCTTGAGGGCATAGGCAGAGAATACGCTGGTGACGCCGGGGTCAAAGCCGGTGCCAAGGAGCGCCGTAAGTCCGGCCTTCTCGAACTTCTCTTTATAAGCCCACTGCCAGGAGTAGTCAAAGTAAGCGCTGAAGCCCAAATCCTTGCAGCGTTTTTCGTAGACGGCCCGCCAGGCCGGATCATCCGTGTCCTCAGGCTCATAGTTGGCGGTGTCCACATAGTCCACGCCGGCGGCGAGACACGCCTCCATGATGGTGAGATCCTGATACGGCAGCGCCACGTTGAGCACCACATCGGGGGCATAACCCTTGATGAGAGCGGTGAGTGCCTCGACATTGTCGGCGTCCACCTGGGCAGTTTCGATCTTGGTCTTGAACTTGCCCTGGAGCTCTTCCTTGAGAGCGTCGCACTTGGAGACAGTGCGACTGGCGATCATCAGATCGGTAAATACCTCACTGTTCTGGCAGCACTTGACGATGGCCACCCGGGCCACGCCGCCACAGCCAATTACCAATACTTTAGCCATGTTTTGCATTCTCCTCCTGTTCCAAAATGTCCTCCACGTACTTCGGCAGCATAAACGCACCGATATGGAGATTGGTAGTGTAATACTCAGTTTTCAATCCTCGGGCATTCCAGCGGGCCGGGTCGAAATCGTCGATGGGATGATACTTTTTGCTGGCAAAGCCAAACATCCAGTAGCCGCTGGTGCAGGTGGGGATATGGGCCTGATAGACCCGGGAGATGGGGAAGGAACGGTAGACCTTGTTGTGCATGGAGCGGAAGGCCGACTCGTCCTCGTCAAAGAAGGGGCTGCCGTGCTGATAGACCATAATGCCGTCGGCCTTCAGCGCCTTGTAGCAGCTGCCGTAAAACTCCTTTGTAAAGAGTCCCTCGGTATGACCGAAAGGATCGGTCGCGTCGTTGATGATGATATCGTATTCATCGCTGCGCCCCCGGAGAAACCGCAGGCCGTCCTGGTGAAAGACCTGCACGCGGCTGTCCTCAAAGCCCTTGGCAGCCTCGGGAAAATACTCCCGGCAGACTTCCACAAACTGTTCGTCGGGCTCCACCACGTCGATCTCCTCGATTTCGGGATAGGCCGTGTACTCCCGGGCCACGCCGCCGTCGCCGCCGCCGATGATGAGCACCTTTTTCACATGGGGGTGCACGGCCATGGGTACGTGGGTGACCATTTCATTGTAGATAAACTCATCTGCCTCAGAGAAGATCACGTCGCCGTCCAGCGCCACAAAGCGGCCAAAGGCCGGTGACTGAAAGACGTCGATGCGCTGATACTCACTGTTGGCGCTGAACAACTGCTTGTCCAGGCGGATATTGAGCTTGACGTTGTCGGTTTGAAAATCCGAAAACCAAATTTCCGCATGATTTTCCACCTGTTACACCCCTTTCAATACCTGGATATGGTCTACATGGGGATCCGCCGCACCCTGGAGGCTACAGCCCTTCTCCCGTGCATAGAGGATATGGTCGATGATGGCCTCGGTGATCCGCTCACCGGGGGCGAGAATGGGGATTCCCGGCGGGTAGCACATGACAAACTCGCCGCAGACCCGCTCCGCCGTCTCACGGATGGGCAGAGATTCCTTCTCTGCATAGAAGCTCACCTGGGGACTGCATGTCACCTCAGGCTGCACCGAATCCACATAGGCCAGCGTTCCCGCATCCCCTTGATAAAGCCTTTTGATATCTGCCAGCGCCCCCACCAGCCGCTCGATGTCCTGCAGCCGGTCGCCAATGGAGATATAGGCCATGATATTGCCGATGTCGCCGAACTCGATCTGAATGTCGTACTCGTCGCGCATCAGGTCATAGACCTCGATGCCGGTGAGGCCCATGTTCTTGGTGTAGACGCAGAGCTTGGTGACGTCAAAGTCGTAGACGCTCTTGCCGTCAATGAGCTCCTTGCCGTAGGCATAGTAGCCGCCGATGTTGTTGATCTCCTCCCGGGCATACTCCGCCATCTTCACGACCTTGGAGAAGCTCTCCCGGCCCCGGAGGGCAAGATTTCTGCGGCTCAGATCCAGGCTGGCCAGGAGCAGGTAGCTGGCCGAGGTGGTCTGGGTGAGATTGATGATCTGTCGAACGTGGCCCGCATCCATATGGGGCCCTGTGAGCAGCACCGAGCTCTGGGTGAGACTGCCGCCGGACTTGTGCATGGATACGGCGGCCATGTCCACCCCGGCGGCCATGCCGGAGAGGGGTAGGTTCTCGCCGAAGTAGAGGTGGGTGCCGTGGGCTTCGTCGCAGAGCACCTTGAGGCCGTGGCGGTGCGCCGTCTCGGTGAGAGCCTTGAGGTCGCTGCAAATCCCATAATAGGTGGGATTGTTGATGAAAACAGCCACGGCGTCGGGATTCTGGGCAATGGTCTCCTCCAAGGCATCCACTTCAATGCCCAGGGCCACACCGATAACCGGGTGCACCTTGGGATTGATATACACGGGCACCGCGCCGCAGAGGATGAGGGCGTTGATAACGCTTTTGTGGACATTCCGGGGTAGAATGATCTTGTCTCCGGCCTTGCAGACCGATAACACCATGGCCTGCACGGCGCTGGTAGTGCCGCCCACCATCAAGAAGGCGTGGGCCGCGCCGAAGGCATCCGCAGTGAGCTCCTCTGCCCGGGCAATCACCGAGACGGGGTTGCAGAGATTATCCAGGGGTTTCATGCTATTGACGTCCAGCCCCACGCACCGCTCACCCAACAAGGCTGTGAGCTCCGGGTTGCCCCGGCCGCGCTTGTGGCCCGGCACATCAAAGGGTACCACCCTTCTTTTTCGAAAACGTTCCAGCGCCTCACAGATGGGCGCGGATCTTTGCAGCATTTGATCCATTGGCTCTCCCTCGCCTCAACAAAAATAAAAAGCAGATGGCAAATTACCATCTGCTCAAGATCGCATCACATCCCCAAGGGGACAACATCCCCCCGGCGGAAATAGATTTTCAGAGTGCATCAGCAAATTCGTTACCTTGCTGCTCTTATTGACCGTTTCACAAGATGATAATGATTATGAAGTAATCAACTTATAAAATTTGAGCTTTTAACTCAATCAATAATGCGGATGGCTCCGCACGGCAGCTGACCCGCCTGTCCGTAAGGCTTTCTCTCTTTCAAGAGCGGTCGAATTTTGCACAGCACTCAACTGGCGTGAAAATTATATCATATTGTGGGGCAAACTGTCAAGCGCTACCCGCCCTGGGCAGTACGCGAGACAAAGACAGCCGTGGCATGAAGATGGCCGTCCGCCGCGCCAAAGAGCTCCACCACCTGGAGCGGCCCCTGGCTGCGATGGGTACATTTGACCTGCTGGCCCGGCAGAAGCTGCGCACGATAGGAGAGGGCCACCTCATCCAATCCCGCCGCCACCGCCGTCTCGGGCAGCGCCTCCAGGGCATAGTCCAGATAGACCAGGTTGTTCACATGACGGTTGGTGTCCAGATCGCTGCGGCGGATATCCAGCCGGCAGCGCTCCTCACCTGCGCCGTTTTCCACGGTGGGGAACGGCGCGGAAAAGACGTCCTCATCCACCAACTGATAGGCCGAGACAATCTCTGAAGTAATGCGAGCGGCGCGGCCCGTGTCGGTGTTGACCAGAATCCATTCCGACTCCCCCACGGCCACCGCCTCGTTTTTTTCGTTGACGATGCGGAAGTTTCGCACCGAGGTGACCTTTCCCATGGAGCGCGGCCAGGTCTCCACAATCAGATTTTCATTCCACTGCGCTCGGGCCAGGCGCTTCACCCGCCAGCGCACCACCATCCAGATCACATGGGTGCGGGGTACGTCAGCCATGGCATAGCCCGATTGACTGGAGTGGACGATGGCTGCCTCCTGCATCATGGCGATGATCCCCCGAAGGCTCAGAGAGAGATCATTCCCCACGGCATAATAGTCCACCCGGGTGGGAAAGCGAAAGATATCCAACGCGCGCCTCCTCAGATTTTATCAAGGCCCTCAAGCTGCAAGGTAAAGATGGTGGCGCCGCCGGTATCCACCTGGATGGGCACGGCAGAGACAGACGCCTCCAGATGGCCGCCGGGCATCATGGCCGGAGTGGCATACATGACCTTCTTGCGGCGTCCGGCACGGCCCTTTAAGAGATCCATCAACTCCACATACCGGGCATTCTCCACGCCCACGAGGATGGTGATATTCTTTTTTCTCAAAAAGCCGCCGCTGGAGGAGAGCTTCGTGACAAAAAAGCCATGCTGGTTGAGCGCGGTCACGGTGCTATCATAATCCTCCTCCTGCAAGACAGCCAGGACAAGTTTATTGTGTTGATCCATTGTGGACACTCCTTCCATGAAGCATTCTAATATCCATTATACACCTTTTTCCCAAAATGAAAAGTGCGGATTTTGCCACCGGGAGATTTTCGGTGTCGTCTCTTGACCGCTGTGATATACTAAATGATAGAAAAGATGGATGAAAAAACGCCGCAGCTTATAAGGGAGATGGTATCATGCGGCAGCCCGCCACCGCTGAGGATAAGTATCGGCAGATGACCCAAACGCCCATTCCAAGACTGATCCTGCGTCTGGGAATCCCCACCATTGCCAGCATGCTCATCACCAATGTTTACAACATGACCGACACCTACTTTGTCGGCCGTCTGGGCAAGAGCGCCTCAGGCGCCATCGGCATTGTCTACAGCCTCATGGCCATTTTCCAGGCCTTCGGCTTCATGTTCGGCCATGGCGCGGGAAGCAATATCTCTCGCCGTCTGGGCCAGCAGGATCACGAGAGCGCCTCTCGCTTTGCCTCCACAGGTTTCTTTCTCTCTCTGGCACTGGGCTTCCTCATCGGTGTGGTGGGCCTATTGGCCCTGACGCCGCTGATGTATCTGCTGGGCAGCACCGACACCATCCTCCCCTACGCCCGGGACTACGGGCTTTGGATCCTCCTGGCCGGGCCTCTCTTCACCGGAAGCTGTGTGCTCAACAATATTCTCCGCTATGAAGGCATGTCTTTCCAGGCCATGATTGGATTGGTGGCCGGCGGCGTTTTGAACATGGCGATGGATCCCATCTTTATCTTTGTCTTTCACCTGGGCACCGGCGGCGCGGGAATTTCCACGGCGCTCTCCCAGGCAGCCAGCTTTTTTATCCTGCTGTACATGTTTCTGGCCGGCAAGACCGAGAGTAAGCTCTCCCTCCGGCGCTTTACCCGGAGGATTCAAGATGTGTGGCTCATCATCGCCACCGGCCTTCCCTCTCTGCTGCGCCAGGGGCTTACCAGCCTCTCAGGTCTGGTACTCAACCATCAGGCCGCCGTCTACGGTGACGCCGCCGTGGCAGCCATGAGCATCGTCAACCGCATCTCCGGCTTCATCTTCTCCCTGGGCCTGGGCATGGGACAGGGCTATCAGCCCGTGGCCGCCTTCAACTACGGGGCGGCGCGCTATAGCCGCGTGCGCAAGGGCTTCTGGTTCACCGCCCTGGCCGGAGAGGTACTTTTGGGCGTCGCTGCGGCGGGTTGTTTCTTCTTCGCCCGGCCTATGATCGCCCTCTTCCAGTCCGACGCCGAAGTGGTGGCCATCGGCACCCCCGCTCTGCTCTATCAAAGCGTGGCCTGTCTGTTCCTGCCTCTCTCGGTCTGCGCCAATATGATGTTTCAGAGTGTGGGCTGCGCCGGGCGGGCGTCGCTCCTCTCTTCCATGCGCAGCGGCCTGTTTTTCCTGCCCCTGATCGCCGTTTTGCCCGGTATATGGGGGCTGCTGGGTATCCAACTGGCCCAGCCCATCAGCGATGTCGTCTCCTTCGCCCTCTCCATGCCGCTGGCGCTGCAGTTTATGCGCACACTTCCGAAGGATCGTCTGACCGCTTAGCCCTCTTCCTGCCAGCCTTTGCAGACGTCGATCCAGCCGTCGGCCCTGGCATAGTCCATGAGCTCCTGCAAGCGCAGCTCAATGGCACTGTTGCTGCTGCCGCAGGCGGGGAATACCGTCTCAAAGCGCCGGAGAGATTCGTCGAGATAGACCTTCACACCCGCCTTCACCGCGAAGGGACAAACACCGCCCACGGCGTGCCCCACGTAGGAGGGCACATCCTCCGGCGGCAGCATCTTGGCCTTGGTGTGAAACTGGGCCTTGAACTTGGGATTATCGATCTTGGCATCGCCTGCGGCCACGATGAGGATACAAACATCGCCAACCAGGAAGGAGAGCGTCTTGGCGATGCGCTTTCCCTCCACACCCAGGGCCTGGGCCGCCAGTTCCACCGTGGCACTGGAGACAGGAAACTCCTGAATACGATCGGCTATGCCCAGCGTCTGGAAATATGTTCTTACTTTTTCAATGGACATGGTGAACCTCCGGAAAAATTTTTCCCTATTTTACCACAGGAGAATTTCAGTTGCAAGTCGCGGTTTTTGGGAGTATAATGGCCTTTGGCTGAAATGATACGGAATTTGAGGAAGATAAGATGACCAAAACCAACGCAATGCGGCTTTTGACTCAGGCAGGCATCTCCTACCAAACCGCTTCATACGACTACGATGAAAAAGACCTCAGCGGCCTCAAGGCTGCCGCAGCCATCTCCATGCCCCCGGAACAGGTCTTTAAGACTCTGGTAACCCGGGGCGACAAGACGGGTGTGACAGTGTTTTGCATCCCGGTCTGCTGCACACTGGATCTCAAGAAAGCTGCCCAGGTCTCAGGCAACAAAAAAATTGAGATGGTGCACCAGAACGAACTTCTGTCCCTCACCGGCTATATCCGCGGCGGGTGCAGCCCTGTGGGCATGAAAAAAGCCTATCCCACCTATATCGATGAGACGGCGGAGCTCTATGATGAGATCGCCGTGTCGGCCGGCGCCAGAGGCCAGCAGCTGCTTCTGGCCCCGGAGTCACTCATGGCCTATGGGTCGATGCTAAGCTGCGACCTCACTGAATAGAAAGGAACGATCATATGCACTTTACCTACAAAACCAAGGGCGTCTGCTCCAGCGCCATTGACTTCGACGTGGAGGCCGGCAAGGTACACAACGTGACCTTTACCGGCGGCTGCAACGGCAACTCCAAGGGCGTCTCCGCCCTGGCCGAGGGCATGGATATCGACGAGGTCATCCGCCGCATCCAGGGAATCCACTGCGGCTGGAAGCCCACCTCCTGCCCCGATCAGCTCTCCAAGGCGCTGCTCCAGGCCAAGGAAAAGCTGGGCTGAACGACTTTGAACGTTGCGGAGGCGCACATTCCCTGCTCTATCCCATTCACCTTCCGCAGCAGCTCTCAAGCGTCTCTGGGCGGCCATCCGGCCGCCCAGTTCAGCGTGTCGAAAAAGTCTTTTCGACACGCTGCTTAGGATTTTTCAATGTTGGAAACATTGAAAAATCCATCTTTTT
>CALXCW010000076.1 GCA_944386905.1 uncultured Oscillospiraceae bacterium | reverse complement strand
TTTTCATATTTTCTCGCCATAATAATACCCCCTGATGTAGTACTTCCATTTTCCTACATCAGGGGGCGTTTTGTCTATTGTCCGTTTTTACTGGTTCAGTTCACTTCTGCCTGGCCGTCTTTTCCACCCGGGTGGCGGTGTCCTCCACGATCAGACGGCGCAAAACCTTGACCACCTCATTGACCACATTGACTACCAGTATCCCCACCAGAATGGGCAGAACCGCCGCAAAGTTCACCGTCTGAGCCGCCAGCACCTGATCGGTGAGATAGCCCACCGCCAGCGGAGTCACCTGGCTCAACAGCGCTGAGACGGCCAAGATAACCAAAATCACAGCGAAGCCCACCCGTTGGCGCCGCTCCAACAGGCCCGCAAGCTTCTTTACGAGAGCGCCAAAAGAAGTATGGTTTTGCAAGGCAGATCCCTCCTACAGAGGCAGAGAATAGTTGGTCACGATCAGATGCTCTGCACTGCGGTCGTTGCGGCGGCGGACGTTGTAGGCGTACTGCTTGTCGAATTTCCACAGGTGGAAGCCCTGGCCGTAGAGCCCCTGGATAAAATCGGTATTTTTGATGACCAGCAAAAACCTTGCCTTGGTGCGGCTGAGCGCCACAGCCAGGCGTGCCTGATCGAGCTTGGTGAAGGATGCGCCCACATAGTCGGAAAACTCCGTGTCGTAGGGCGGATCCAAGAAGATAAAATCCCGCTCCGTAGGAGCTGCCTGGAGGAGGAATTCCTCAAAGTCCAGATTGTAAAGATCCGTGCGCTGCAGGAGCTCCTGCACCTGGGGTTCCAGCACCGCCTCGGCTTTCGCCAGAAGATCCTTATGATTATAGCTCATGCCGCCATAGGGGATGTTGAAGGCCCCTTGGGCGTTGTAGCGAAACATGGAGCCGTAGCACATCTCTCGAATGAAGAAGAAGTTGGCCGCCCGCTTCGCCGCCGTGGGTGTCTCACGCCCAAAGAGATAGTCGTTATAGCGCTCGCGGAAGTAGAGGTAGTACCCGCCAGCCAGGCCGGTGATCAGGTTTTCCCGGAGATCCGCCGGGGAAAAGGACTTTTTCTCGTGGAGGGCGGCGGTACGCTGGAGCTTGTCGGCCAGAGCTCGGGAGAGCACGGTATAAAAGCCGCTCGGTTCAACCGCCAGCGGTGCAATGAGCGGCGCAAGACTGTCGTGCCACGAGGCCACCAGCGTTGAGGCAACTTCTGCGGCGTCACCCGCGCCCAGGAGGGCCGTCAGCGCCTCGCTCCGGCGATCAGCCAGGCGCACCAGCCCTTGAAAACCGCCGGCATAGGCCAGCAGCAGACGCCGAAATTCCTCGGAACCCTCGCGCACCTGTCCATAAAAGTCCATCAGCTCGCTGCTGAGGTCGTTCACTGCAGCCGCGAGGGGCGTCAAGTGAAAATAGAGGGCGCCGCCGCCGAAAAACGGCTCTATATAGCGGTCGAACTGGGGAATCATGCCGTAAAACCGGATAAGCTCCTTGGATTTGCCCCCGGGCCATTTGAGAAGCGGCTTCATGGTCATCCCTCCTGGTTTTTTCTCAATTATAGCAGGTTTCGACCCCCTTGCCAAGGTCGAAAGATCCCTTTGCAAACGGCGGCGGAACATGATATGATGAGACAAGAGATTTTGCGGAAAAGAGGAACAGTATGGTAGTTTTGAGCCACAGCCCCGAGGAGACCGAGGCGCTGGGCCAGGCCGTGGCCGCACGCCTTTGCCCCGGCGATGTGGTGGCCTTTCGCGGCGATCTGGGCGCCGGCAAGACGGCTTTCACCCGGGGGCTTGCCCGAGGTCTCGGGATCCGGCAGCCCGTCACCAGCCCCACCTACACCCTGGTCAACGAGTATCTCGACGGACGTCTGCCGCTTTTCCACTTCGACATGTACCGTCTGGGCTCCTCGGAGGAGCTCTTCGACATCGGCTGGGAGGACTATCTCAGCCGCGGCGGCATCATCGCCGCAGAGTGGAGCGAGAACGTCGCCGATGCCATGGAGGATGCCATCCTTGTCTCCATTCGCCGTACCGGCGACTTTGACCGGGAAATCACCATTGAAGGAGGGGCACGCTTTGCGGATCTTAGCCTTTGAAACCTCAGCCAAGGCGGTGAGCACCGCGTTGGTGGAAAACGGCCTGCTCTTGGGAGAGTACCTGCAAAACAATGGTCAGACCCACAGCCGCACCTTGATGAAGCTGGCCGAGGATCTGCTCCACAACCTGGATCTCACGCCTGCCGACGTGGACGCCGTGGCCTGCGCCGCGGGCCCAGGCAGTTTCACCGGCGTGCGCATCGGTGTGGCGGCTGCCAAGGGGTTTGCCTGGGGCAGGGAAGTGCCTCTCTATGGCGTATCCACCTTGGAGGCCATGGCCCGCGGCGCAGCATTTGCCGACGGCATTTACTGCACCGCCATGGACGCCCGACGCAGCCAGGTTTACACCGCTCTCTTCACCTGCCATGGCGGTGTCCTCAAACGACTCTTAGACGACAGCGCCCTCTCCCTGGAGGAGCTGGGGGCCCACCTCAGAGCGCTGGAAGGGGAGAAGTATCTCCTGGGCGACGGTGCGGCACTCAGTTTGGAAGCATTGAACGCATCGATCCCCGGCCTGCGGCTGCTGCCGGAACACCTGCGTTACCAGCGGGCCTCCGGTGTGGCCCTCCTGGCCTGGGATATGGCCCAAGCCGGACTTCAGCCCGACGGCGCGGCTCTCGCGCCCAACTATTTGCGCTTAAGTCAGGCGGAGCGTGAACGCCTGGCCCGCCAACAGACGGAAGGAGTGACACCATGAACCGCGTCCATATTCTCAACCACCCACTTTTACAGCACAAACTGGCTCTTCTGCGCGACCGCAACACCGGCGTAAAAGAATTTCGCGAAGGCGTGGGGGAAATCGCCGCGCTGATGTTTTACGAGGCCACCCGCAGCCTCCCCACCGAAACGCGCACGGTCGAAACGCCTCTGGCGCCCGCCCAGGTGCAGGTGCTCTCAGGCAAAAAGCTGGCCGTCGTGCCCATTCTCCGGGCCGGACTGGGAATGGTGGAGCCCATTCTCTCCCTGGTGCCCTCGGCCAAGGTAGGACACATCGGCCTGGCCCGGGATCCAGAAACCCACGCGCCCACTACTTACTACTGCAAACTCCCGCCCGACATTGCCCAGCGGCAGGTGTTCGTGGTGGATCCCATGCTGGCCACCGGCGGCTCGGCAGTGGACGCCATTGACTATCTCAAACAGGCCGGCTGTCAGTCTATCACAGCCATGCATATCCTCGCAGCCCCCGAGGGCGTCCGGCGGCTACAGGAAGCCCACCCGGATGTGGACATCTACATTGCCGCCGTGGACGAGGGACTCAATGAGCACGCCTATATTCTCCCCGGCCTGGGCGACGCCGGCGACCGCATCTTCGGCACGCTATAAAAATATGCACCCTGTAGGCGGAATTGCACGTTTGCACTTCCGCCTACAGGGTGCGTTTTTTATCCGGGAAAGGAAAGGGTGACGGTCAAAACGCCGTCGCGGCACTCGGCCCCAATCCTGCCTCCCATCCGCTCAGTGAGCACCTTGGCGATGGAGAGTCCCAACCCGGTGGAGCTGCCCGCCGTCTCCACGGTATAAAACCGCTCGAAGAGCCTGCCCACGGCCACGGCATCCAGCTTGGGCGCGGCATTGGAAAAGCAAAGAACCCCCTTTGGGGTCATGGTCACAGAAAGGTCGCCGCCGCTATATTTGAGAGCGTTGGAGAGAATGTTGTTCAGCACCCGCGACAGC
Source organism: uncultured Oscillospiraceae bacterium (assembly GCA_944386905.1). Classification (GTDB taxonomy): domain Bacteria; phylum Bacillota; class Clostridia; order Oscillospirales; family Oscillospiraceae; genus Avoscillospira. The sequence goes on along the minus strand of CALXCW010000076.1, from coordinate 4,315 downwards.
GCCCCTCGATCCATGTTCCGCACCACCGGCTCCGCCGGCAGGGAGAGGGAAGGGGTGATGCCGCGCTGGCGCAGCGCTCCGTAGAGCGATAGCAATGCCTCTTCCAGTGCGGCGCGAAGCTCCACCGGCTCTGGGTGTAGGGCCTCCACCGTGGTAGCCAGGGTGTAGCGAAAGAGCTCCTCAGTGAGATCCTTGAGCGCTTGGGCGCGCAGTGTGATCTGCTCCAGCTGGGCCGACACAGTCTCCGAGGTCTCCTCCCGTTCCAAGAGGGCCAGGTTGCCGAAGATGGCAGTCAGCGGTGTGCGCAGATCATGGGAGAGATTGGTCAGGGCCTCTTTGAGCTCCAGGTCGCCGTGGGCATAGCGCCGCCGGGCGTCCCGCAGTGTGCGAAGCTCGTCGTTGAGACAGTCGGCCAGCGCCAGCATCTCTCGATCCCGGCAGGGGAGCGAGAGCAGGGTGTTGCTCTCGCTCTCCCGCTGCCGCTCGATTCCCTCCCGGAGCGCCCGGGCGGCATGACGAAGAAGGTAGATCTTCCAAAGGAGGAGCAGAAGGAGAACCAGCAGCACGCTGAAAGCGACATAAGCAAGGGTATCCATTTCTGCTCCTTTCTACTGCTTGCTGCCTCTTACTTCAAATCCTTCCGGCGGAAGCAGCAGATCCCCACGGCGCCGGAAGCCAAGGTGATGACAAGGGAATAGGCCATGAGCCGCCAGGGAGAAGCGACTTCTAAACTGCTCAGCTGGATGGCCTGGCCGCCTGGGAGGAAATCGTAGAAGAATTGATAGACCTCCCGCATGGCACCGCGCAGGTAACGCGGGTTGGGGATGACTTCTTGCTGCAAAACGCCGGTTGCCTGATCCACGCTGATGCCGTCAAGGAACTCCGGTGCGGTGAGGGCTGCATAGATATAAGAGCCAACCATCAAAATGGCAAAACCAAGCAGAATGCAGACCGCCACCACGATCGCTTTGTTTTGATTGAGCATGGTGAAGGCCGTGTAGATAGAGACCAAGGCCAGCATCAGCACGGCGGCGGTGAGCAGATTTAGGAGAATGGCGCCGACACCCAACTGGTAGAAGCCCAGCAGGGGAATGCCAACTGCCAGGTACGGCGCCAGGAAGCAGGCACACAAGAAGAGGCTCCCGAGATACGCTGCACCCAGATTGGAAAGATAGATCTGCCGGCGGCGGTTCCCCACAATGATCTTGTTGCGGATGGTGCCGTCGCTGTACTCTGTACCCAGGAACAGGCCCACCAAAACCGCAGAAAGAACCACCATGAGCGTGACAAAGGCAAAGGAATTGCTGTCCAGCGGGATCTCTTGCAGGTACCTTCGGTTATTGCGGTAGTTTAAAATCGGAAACGCCACGCCGACAATTCCTTCAAAAGCAGCCAGACACCAGAAGGACTTGCTTCGGCGCAGGCGAAAGCACATGGAGGAAAGGAGCGTCGTCATGACCGGCCACCTCCCAACAAGTTTACATAAAAGCTCTCCAAGCTCTCGTCTCGCTCCTCCATGGAGCGAATCTCGCAGCCCCGCCGGGAGAGCGCCAGGGCCAGGTGGGTGACATTGATCTTTTCATAGAGGTCGGCGGTGGTGTCGGAGAGGATGGTGTAGGAAATTCCCTCTTCGTCCAGCACCTGGGTGAGCGCCGTGATACTGCTGACCTCCACCCTGGTGCATTTCCGGCAAGATTCTTCCAGCTCCTTGGCGCTCAATTCCTTGACCATGGTGCCATGATCCAGGAAGCCATAGTGGGTGGCGAGACGGGAGAGCTCGTCGAGGATGTGGCTGGAGATGAGCACCGTAATTTGCCGCTCCCGGTTGAGCTTGAGGATGAGCTCGCGTATCTCGATGATCCCCTGGGGATCGAGCCCGTTGACCGGCTCATCCAGCACCAAAAAGTCGGGATCCCCCGCCAAGGCCACGGCGATGCCCAGCCGCTGGCGCATGCCAAGGGAGAAGTTCTTTGCCTTCTTCCGGTCGGAATCCGAAAGCCCCACCAGCTTGAGAAGCTCCGGGATGCCAGCAAAGGAGGGCAGCCCCAAGGTGCGGTATTGCATTTTGAGATTATCCTCGGCGCTGAGATCGAGATAAATCGACGGCGTTTCCACTACCGCACCCATCCGTCGGCGGGCGGTGACAATGGCCCGGTCGGTGTGGGGAATGCCGTAGATGGCATATTGACCGGCGGTGGGCGCTTGCAGGCCACAGATCAGGCGGATGAGGGTGGTCTTACCCGCGCCGTTTTTGCCCACCAGGCCGTAAATGGCACCCCGGGGCACGTGGATGGAGAGGCCGCTCAGAGCCTTGAAGCGCCGGTAGTGCTTGCTCAGGCCCGTGGCGGTGAGTACATAGTCCAAAAAAATCGCCTCCTAAGGTTGATGGCAACAGCATACCAGGCGTCCCTCCAGAAAGCGGTCAAGAAAAGCGTCAAGAATTGGTCAAGATTCTTCCGTGAGAATGAAGCCGATACCCCAGACCGATTGGATAAAGTCCCGGCCGCAGAGGGCATTAAGCTTCTTTCTCAAATTGCTCACATGCTGCTTCAAGGAGCTATCGGTGCAGTCCGGTGTGTCGAGACTGATGCGGTCGAGGATGACGCCCTTGGAGAGAGCTTGGTTGGGATTCTGCATCAGGAGCTTTAAGATGGCGCACTCCGTCTTGGTGAGCCGGGTGGACTGACCGACGGCAGTCACCATATGGGTCAGGGGATCAAGGCGCAGGGGGCCAAAGGAGAGGGGCGCATTCGGCGCGGCGGGCGTGCGGAGGTGGGCCGCAATGCGCGCCAACAGCTCCTGAGGATGGAAAGGCTTGGTCACATAGTCCACCGCGCCGCCGCGCAGAAGCTCCACCTTGTCTTGCACATCGCCCTTGGCACTGAGGACAATGACCGGAATGCCGCGGATCTGGGGCAGTACCGCTTCGCCGGAAAGACCCGGCAGCATCAGATCCAGCAGCACCAGATCGGGCCGCCGCGAGGCCAGAAGATAGAGCGCTTCCGTGCCGGAGTAGGCCCGGAGCACGCCGTAGCCCTCCTGACGGAGCAGCGCCTCCAGGGTGTCGCCGATGGGAAGATCATCGTCAATGACCGCAATGGTTTTCACCCAAGCACCTCCTAAAATATTCCGCGATTATATTTAATCTGGGCATAGAGCATAAACGCAAGACCCAGGATGATGGCGGCAAGCAGGGGAATGCTCCAGATATGCTCCGGGAGAAAATGCCGCATGATTCCGCCTGCGATCAGCCCGCCGCCGCAGACAATGGTGCCCGCGCCCATCCATTTCCCGTAGGCCGGACGATCCTGCTCGGAGACTTTTCGCCGGTTATACCAATGAATGGTAGAAATATTCCCTCGACAGTTAAAAATCCCCAGGACGACAAGAATTAGCCCCAGAATTATCATGCGAAATCCCTCCATATTTTTTATGTCCCTGATGATACCACGGAATTCACGAATTGTCTATCGCTTGACTTATGGACAAGGATTCGGTATACTATTCTTGTTAATTTGGGTATAAATGTCTCACGGACACACCCCAAAGGACTATGGAACTATTTTGGAAAGGAAGAAGTCCATATGATTTACTCTACCGAAGTTCAGCATATGTGTCCCGTCGCCAAGGGCGCATATCACGGCCCGGCTCCCATCCCCGAAGAGGGCAAGTGGGTGCAGGCCAAGGAAATCAGCGACATCTCCGGCTTTACCCATGGCGTGGGTTGGTGCGCTCCCCAGCAGGGCGCCTGCAAGCTGACCCTCAACGTCAAAAACGGCATCATCGAGGAAGCTCTGGTGGAAACCCTGGGTTGCTCCGGCATGACCCATTCCGCCGCCATGGCCTCTGAAATCCTCATCGGCAAGACCATCCTGGAAGCCCTCAACACCGACCTGGTGTGCGACGCCATCAACACCGCCATGCGCGAGCTGTTCCTGCAGATCGTCTACGGTCGCACCCAGTCCGCTTTCTCTGAGGATGGCCTGGCTGTGGGCGCCTCTCTGGAGGATCTGGGCAAGGGCCTGCGCAGCCAGGTTGGCACCATGTTCGCCACCAAGGAGAAGGGCCCCCGCTATCTGGAGATGGCCGAGGGCTATGTCACCCGCGTCGCCCTCAACAAGGACGACGAGATCGTCGGCTATGAGTTCATCAACCTGGGCAAGATGATGGACTTCATCAAGAAGGGCGACGATCCCGCCGAGGCCATGAAGAAGGCCCAGGGTCACTACGGCCAGTTCGACAACGCGGCCAAGTATATTGACCCCCGTCAGGAATAAGAGGAGGACAGGAAAATGGCTTTGTTTGAAAGTTACGA
>CALXCW010000075.1 GCA_944386905.1 uncultured Oscillospiraceae bacterium | reverse complement strand
AGGGGCGGCGGATTTTTTGCAATGTCCCCGCGGGGACGGGGGAACGCCTTCCCCGGAAAACGGGGCGGCGGCGCGGCCAAGCCGTGCCGGAGGGGCGTCTTTCCCCGGGCGGTTATTTGCGGATGGACACATTCAAAATGGCCAGCGTCTCCTGGTAGTGCTCGTAAAACGCCGCCGGGGTGGTGGGGGTGCCGTTGGCCGCTTCGTACCACGGACACCGCTCCAGCCGCACGCCGTGGAAGAGGCTGGTAAAGTGCCGGCCCTGGCCCATGGCCTCGGCATAGGGGAGCATCTTGTAGAAATACTGCTCGTCCCGGCGGAGCATCTGCTTGGCATGGTGGTCGGTGGCATTGTGCATAAAGCGGCGGAAGCCCAGGGTCTGGGCGATGATCTCGTCGCCCTCGCTGCGGCGCTTGCCGCCGTGGGCGGTCTGCCAGGCCACAAAGGCCGACACGCCTGCCGCCGCCGTCATCAAAAGGCCAGCGCCGCCCAAAAGGCCCACCAAAAGCAGCAGCGCGCCGCAGCCCAGGCCCACGCCGGTTCTCACCCAGTCGCCCAGGTAGTACGCTCCGGCCGCCTGCTGCATCAGGTGCGACAGGGCAAACCCGGCCACCAGCGCCGCGATGAGGTACAGCCAGTGGAGGGCCTCCGGCGCCAGGGCGTCCATGGCCACAAAGGTGGCAAGGGCACAGGCCGCGCTGGCCATCAGCCGCGCCAGGAAGGGCGAGCCGCTGCGCTTGTCATAAAGCCGCCGGGCCCAGTACCGGGGGATCACCGCCATGGCCTTGGCGCCGACCTTTTTATAGTGGAGGCTGGCGCCGTCGCAGTAGCTCTCGTCGCCGAAGAGCAGCAAGAAGAGCTTGCGCTCAAAGGCCCGGCGCTCGTTGCCCATCTCCATGCGCCGGCGCAAAATCACATGGCCCGCCTGGTTGATAAAGAAGGAGAGATACCCCAGGGAGGCCCAGTAGCTCACCAGCATGTTGAAGTCCGCCTCGCCCCCGGCCAGGAGGAAGGGGATGTCGCCGGGGTTCACCCCGTCGGGAGGGAGGCTCCGGGCGCTCACCCGCAGGGACTTGTTGCGCAGCAGCCGCCACCAGTACAGCAAAGCCGCCAAGGTCAGCAGCGCCGAGAGCACCGCCACAATCAGCGGCAGAAGGCTCTCGCCGAAATTTCCCGAGAAGTAGCCCTCGGGAAGGGTCAGGGTCATGGTCAGCGTCTCGTGGTCTTTGAGCGCCGTGGTGGTGACGGCGGTCACCACGCCGCCGCTGCTGTCAATGGTCATCAGATCCTCGATGACCTCTTTATAATAGCCGCTCTCAAAGGCCGGGGCGGAGGAGAAGGCCGCGGGGAAGGTCACCGCCAGGGAGAACACCGCGATGGGATAGGTCTGGGGCGCCAGCAGGGGCAGGGTGAAGTGCTGGCTGGCCTCTCCGGCCTCCACCAGATCCGTCAGGCGGTAGGAGATCTGCAGGCTCACAACCCCGGTAAACCCGGCGTCGTTGGTGATGGTGAGGACTTTCAGGCCGTTCTCCGTGGAGGACTTGGTCTTGTAGCCCTCGATGGCCGCCTTGCTGGCCCCCTTGGGAAAGACAAAGGACAAGGCGCTCTCGCTGCCCACAATGTTCAGCTCCGCCGTAGCCTGGATATAGGCCGTGCCCCCCTCGTCCACGGTGCACGACACCGCAATGGACTGGTAGGCCGTCTCGGTGAGGGCCTCGCCTCCGTCGTCGGCGCCCGCTCCATCGTCCGCCGCGCTGCTGTCCGCCCCGTCGTTCGCTCCATCGTCCGCCGTGTCGCCGGTTTCGTCGGAGCCGGCGGTGTCGCCGGCGGAGGTGTCGCCGCCGGCCTCGTCGTCAGGGGCGGCCAGGGCCGGGGTAAGCAGCATCGCCGCGCACGCCAGCGCCAGGAAAAGTGCCAAGAGTCGTTTCATGGTGGTTCCTCCCAATCAGGCGGTAATATGCCAGGGGATGGCGCCCCACCCCCACATCGTTTCTGATATTCTAGTGTACCATATTCGACCCGAAAACGCAAGATTCGCCGCACCGGAGGCATCGTGGATCCGGGTCGATGCCCCCTGGTCGCCAGGGGGAGGCTTACGGGGGCAGAATTCACAAATAATTCACACGGCGCTCTTGACAATTCCCCTGGACGGTGGTACATTACACTTAGCACTCAGGAATGAAGAGTGCTAAAACGTGAGGTGATCTCCCATGGACTTGACGGAGCGAAAGAAAAAGATCCTCCGTGCCATTGTGGACAATTACATCAAGACGGCCGAGCCGGTGGGCTCAAAGATCCTGGCGGCCATGCCGGGGATGGACTGTTCCTCGGCCACCATCCGCAACGAGATGGCCGATCTGACCCAGATGGGCTATCTGGAGCAGCCCCACACGTCGGCGGGCCGCGTCCCGTCTCCGGCAGGCTATCGGCTGTACGTGGACGAACTGATGCAGGACTACCGCCTGAGCGTGGATGAGACGCAGTCTCTGGGCCAGGTGATGGAGATGAAGATTCAGGAAGTGGATCGGGTCATCTCCCAGGTGAGCAAGCTGGTTTCTCAGATGACCAACCTCCCCGCTGTGGCCATGACGGCCAGCGCCGGGGCGCCCACGGTGAAGCGATACGAGCTTCTCTCCGCCGGCGCCGGAAGTTTTATCCTGGTGGTGATGACCAGCGGGGAAATGGTCAAGAATAAGCTCATCAAGCTGCCTCTGACCGTGAGCGATCAGGATTTGAAGCTCCTCTCCGCGGTGCTCAACGCCTCTCTCACCGACCTGCCCTGGGAGGGCTTCACGCCGGAGCTCCTTGAGCGTGTGACGCGAAGCGCCGGGCCCGCCGCCGCGCTGGTGCCGGTGATTGTGGACTATGTGACCCACGTGCTCAAAGAGCAGCAGCACAGCGAGGTCTACGTCACCGGGCAGATGAAGCTGCTGGGGCAGCCGGAGTACCGCGATGTGGAAAAGGCCCAGGAGGTGCTCTCCACCCTGGACTCCGAGACCCTCGCCAATCTCCCCGCGACGCTTCCCGCCAGCGCCAGGACGAAGATCCTGGTGGGGCCGGAGAACATCGCCAAGGAGCTTCGCGACACCAGCGTGGTGATGACCCGCTTCGACATCGGCGAAGGCATGCAGGGTCTCATCGGCGTGGTGGGCCCCACGCGCATGGACTACGCGCAGATCACCGCCCGGCTGAGCTATTTTGCAGAAAACCTGGGCCGGATGTTCGGAAAGCCCGAGCTTCCCCCCAGCCAACATGAAGAAACAGGAGACGATTGATCCATGGACGAGACGAACAAGACGACCCAGAGCGAGGAAGTCGAAACCCCTGTCCAGCCCGAGGCCGAGGCCAAGGCAGAGGGGGAAGCCGCCCCCGATCCCACGGAAGCCCTCAAGGCCCAGCTGGCCGAAGAGCACGACAATTTCCTCCGCCTGGCCGCAGAGTACGACAATTTCCGAAAGCGCACGCAGAAAGAGCGCGAGAGCCTCTACCAGGACGCCAAGGCCGACACCGTGGGCAAGTTCCTGCCGGTGTTCGACAATCTCCAGCGGGCCATGGCCCAGGAGACGGCAGACGAGGCCTATAAAAAGGGTGTGGAGATGACCCTGCAGGGGTTTATGACCATCCTGGAGGCCCTGGGCGTCCACGTATTCGGCGAGGCCGGAGAGGTCTTTGACCCGGCGCTGCACAACGCCGTGATGCACGTGGACGACGAGACGCTGGCCGAGAACACCATTGCCGAGGTATTCCAGACCGGCTTCAAGCTGGGGGATAAGGTCATCCGCCACGCCATGGTCAAGGTAGCAAACTGACCGCAAACGCGTTTCCCATCATATATCATTTCACTTTTTCATAGATCCAATCAGGAGGGTATTTATTATGAGCAAGATTATCGGTATCGATCTTGGTACAACCAATAGCTGCGTTGCTGTGATGGAGGGCGGCGAGCCCGTCGTCATCACCAACGCCGAGGGCAACCGCACCACCCCGTCTGTGGTGGCCTTCTCCAAAACCGGCGAGCGCATGGTGGGCCAGGTGGCCAAGCGCCAGGCCGTCACCAACCACGAGCGCACCATCGCCTCCATCAAGCGCCACATGGGCACCGACTATAAGGTGGACATCGACGGCAAGAAGTACACCCCCCAGGAGATCTCGGCCATGATCCTGCAGAAGCTCAAGGCCGACGCCGAGGCGTATCTCGGCGGCACCGTCTCCGAGGCCGTCATCACCGTCCCCGCCTACTTCAACGACGCCCAGCGTCAGGCCACCAAGGACGCCGGCAAGATCGCGGGTCTCGAGGTCAAGCGGATCATCAACGAGCCCACCGCCGCGGCCCTGGCCTATGGCGTGGACAAGGAAGCCGAGCAGAAGATCATGGTCTATGACCTGGGCGGCGGCACCTTCGACGTGTCCATTCTGGACATCGGCGACGGCGTCATCGAGGTTCTGGCCACCGCGGGCAACACACACCTGGGCGGCGACGACTTCGACGAAGCCATCATCAAGTACCTGGTCGCCGAGTTCAAGAAGGCCGAGGGCATCGACCTGAGCAACGACAAGGTCGCCATGCAGCGGCTGAAGGAGGCTGCCGAGAAGGCTAAGATCGAGCTGTCCGGCGTGACCTCCTCCAACATCAACCTGCCCTATATCACCGCCGACGCCACCGGCCCCAAGCACCTGGACGTGACGCTGACCCGCGCCAAGTTCAATGAGCTGACGGCCCACCTGGTGGACGCCACCATGGAGCCCGTGCGCCAGGCCATGTCCGACGCGGGCCTCAGCGCCAGCGACCTGAGCAAGGTGCTGCTGGTGGGCGGCTCCACCCGTATCCCCGCCGTGCAGGAGGCTGTGAAGCAGATCACCGGCAAGGAAGGCTTCAAGGGCATCAACCCCGACGAGTGCGTGGCCGTGGGCGCAGCCATCCAGGGCGGCGTCCTGGGCGGCGACGTGAAGGGTCTGCTGCTGCTGGATGTGACGCCGCTGTCTCTCGGCATCGAGACCATGGGCGGCGTGTTCACCCGGCTGATCGACCGCAACACCACCATCCCCACCAAGAAGAGCCAGATCTTCTCCACCGCCGCCGACGGCCAGACCTCCGTGGAAGTCCACGTCCTGCAGGGCGAGCGGGAGATGGCGGCCTATAACAAGACCCTGGGCCGCTTCCAGCTCACCGGCATCGCCCCCGCGCCCCGCGGCGTGCCGCAGATCGAGGTCACCTTCGACATCGACGCCAACGGCATCGTGAACGTCTCGGCCAAGGACATGGGCACCGGCGCTGAGCAGAAGATCACCATTACCGCCTCCAGTAACCTCTCCAAGGAGGACATCGACAAGGCCGTCCGCGAGGCCGAGCAGTACGCCGCCGAGGACAAAGCCCGCAAGGAAGAGGTTGACGTGCGCAACGCCGGCGACCAGATGGTCTACCAGGCCGAGAAGGCCCTGAGCGAGCTGGGCGACAAGGTCTCCGAGAGCGAGAAGGCCCCTGTGACCGCCGCCATCGAGCACCTCAAGGAGACCCTCAAGGGCAGCGACGTGGGCGCCATCAAGCAGGCCACCGAGGATGCCCAGAAGAGCTTCTACGCCATCAGTGAAAAGCTCTACCAGACCCAGGCCCAGCAGCAGGGTCAGCCCAACCCCGGCGCGGCCCAGCAGCAGAGCGGCGACGACGGCGTGGTGGACGCCGACTTTGAGGAAGTCAACGACAATTGATTTGGATGATTTGAAAATCGCAGGCGCGCATCCGCGGGCGGGCATAAAGCCCGCCCCTACGAGAAAAGTCGGAGCGGGTGCGTAGGGGCGGGGTTCATCCCCGCCCGTTCCCCTGTGAGCAAATCCCCTTCCCCCAGAACCCTCTGGGGGTTTTCGGGTGTTCAAACAGTTGTTGATCAGAGGTGAAACCCATGGCAGATAAACGCGACTATTACGAAGTCCTGGGCGTGGAGAAAAACGCCTCGGACGGCGAGATCAAAAAGGCCTACCGCAAGCTGGCCATGAAATACCATCCCGACCAGAACCCCGGCGACAAAACGGCCGAGGAGAAGTTCAAGGAGATCAACGAGGCCTATGAAGTGCTCTCCGACGCCGACAAAAAGGCCCGCTACGACCAGTTCGGCTTCGCCGGGGTGGATCCCAACTTTGCGGCCGGCCAGGGCGGCGGCTTCGGAGGCTTTGAAGGCTTCGAAGGCTTCGACCTGGGCAGCATTTTCGGCGACTTCTTCGGCGGCGGCGGCAGAAGCCAGCGCCGGGGCGGCCCCACCCGGGGGCAAAACCTGGGGGTGGAGATCAGCCTGACCTTTGAAGAGGCAGCCTTCGGCTGTGAGAAGGAGATCACCATTGGCCGCGTGGAGCCCTGCTCCACCTGCGGCGGCTCCGGCTGCAAGGCCGGCACCAAGCCCGAGACGTGCTCGAAGTGCGGCGGCCGCGGCACCATCCGCACCCAGCAGAACTTCATGGGCATGACCATGCAGTCCGAGAGTCCCTGCCCCGCCTGCGGCGGCAAGGGCAAGATCATCAAGGAGCCCTGCAACGTCTGTAAAGGCAAAGGCAAGGTACGCCGCAACAAGACCCTCAAGGTGCAGGTGCCCGCGGGCATCGACCACGGCCAGAGCTTCCGCCTGCGGGGCGAGGGCAACAGCGGTACGGGCGGCGGCCCCAGCGGCGATGTGATCGTCACCGTGTCGGTGAAGCCCCATCCCCTGTTCCAGCGCGACGGGGCCAATGTGCTGTGTGAAATGCCCATCACCTTCCCCCAGGCGGCCCTGGGCACGGAGATCGAGGTGCCCACCCTGGACGGCAAGGTGCGCTACACCATCCCCGAGGGCACCCAGACCGGCACCACCTTCCGCCTGAAGGGCAAGGGCATCCCCTACGTGGGGTATAAAAACCGGGGTGACCAATACGTCACCGTGGTGGTGGAGACGCCCACCAGCCTCACGCGGGAGCAGAAGGAGCTCCTGAAGAAATTCGCCGACACCGTCGGCGAGGACGGCCAGCCCAAGCGCAAGAGCTTTTTTGAGAAGCTCAAGAGCAATTTTGACAGTTAATTGCCCGAAAAGGCAGGAAAAAGCACCGCAAAAGCGGTGCTTTTTCCTGCCTTTCAGCGTGTCGAAAAAGTCTTTTCGCCACGCTGCCTCAGGATTTTTCAACTTCGAAAAGTTGAAAAATCCATCCCTTTTTGAACGTGCAAGGGGTCTTAACCCCTTGCACACATTCCCCGCTGCTCTGTCACGGGCACTGGTAGCGAGGTTTTTTGACAGTCTCTTCAGAATGGGCTTGCCAACGCCAACAAACCTTTTGTGGTGCAGCGCCGGATTTTCCATGGACTTATCCCCGGAGATCCCAGCCAAAGCGGCAATCTTTTGGTTTGGGGCGGGGCATTTTGGGGGAAACTCTCTTTATCAAAACCAAGGAGGTATCCCCCATGAATGTGCAAGACTGCATGAACCCCACCGTCATCTCCGTGGAGCCCGAGGAGTCCGTGGCCGTGGCCGCCCGGCTGATGGCCCGGCACAACGTCGGCGCCCTCCCCGTCCGCGCCCGGGACGGAAGCCTGTGCGGCATCGTCACCGACCGGGACGTGGTGCTGCGCTGCGTCGCCCTGGAGCGCCGCCCCGAGGAGACCTCCGTCGCCCGGGTGATGACCGGCCGGGTGGCCTCGGTGCCGCCCACCGCCAGCCTCAGTCAGGCCGCCGCCCTCCTCTCCCGCGAGCAGGTGCGCCGCCTGCCGGTGGTGGAGGGCCGGCGGATCGTGGGCATGGTCTCCCTGGGCGACCTGAGCCAGCGGGCCGAGACCGCCCAGGAGGCCGCCGAGGCCCTCAGCGAAATCACCGCCAACGTCAAACGGCTCTAGTCCTCCCGGCGGATCTGGCGGATGTTCTTTTCTGCCTTGCTCCGCGGGAGCATCACCTCATGGCCGCAGCCCAGGCACTTCAAGCGAAAGTCCATCCCCGTGCGCAGCACCCGCCACTCCCGGCTGCCGCAGGGATGGGCCTTTTTCATCACCAGGATATCTCCCAGCCGTACATCCATCTCACTGTGCTCCTTTCATAATCTCCTCCCAGTACCGCCGGGCGGCCTGCTCGGTCTTGTTGTCGCCGTAGTGGTAATACTGCCGCCCC
>CALXCW010000074.1 GCA_944386905.1 uncultured Oscillospiraceae bacterium | reverse complement strand
TAGGTGACCTTGGCGCCCTTGCCCACGTGGAAGGTGTGGATGCCGTCGTGCTCGGAGTCGCAGCCGCCGCAGTTGTGGATGCCGCAGCCCGCCACGATCTTCACCTCGGCACCCTCGCCGATGAAGAAATCGTTATACACCAGATCCTTCACGCCGCTCTGGGTGATGACCACCGGGATATGCACCGTCTCGCCCTTGGTGTCGGGGTCGATGTGGATATCGATGCCCGGCTTGTCGGTCTTGGAGACAATATGGATATGCTCCGAGTCGCGGTGGAACGCCCGCTGGCCGTCGGAGCGGAGGTTTACCGCCCCGGTCTCGGGCAGGGCGGCCATGTCCGCCACCTGGCGGAGGATCTCCGCTTGAATCTCGTTCAGCATGTTCCGTTCACCTCCAGTCGGTTGCAGCCGGTGATGGTATCGGCCAGGATCTTGGGATAGAGCTTCTCGGCGGGGCCGCGATCCTGGATCTGCCCGCCGGAGAGCAGGAGAATCTCGTCGGCCAGACGGATGATCCGTTCCTGGTGGGAGATGATGAGGATGGTCTTGTCCTTGCGGTCGTGGAGGGCCTGGAAGGTCTCGGTGAGCCGGGCAAAGCTCCACAGGTCGATGCCCGCCTCGGGCTCGTCGAAGATCATCAGCTGCGAATCCTTGGCCAGCACCGTGGCGATCTCGATGCGCTTGACCTCGCCGCCGGAGAGGGAGGCGTCCACGTCCCGGTCGATGTAGTCCCGGGCGCACAGGCCCACCTGGGTGAGATAGCCGCAGACGGCGTCGTGGCTGAGCTTCTTCCCCGCGGCAATGGACAGAAGGTCGGCCACCTTCATGCCCTTGAACCGCGGCGGCTGCTGAAAGCCGTAGGAGATGCCCTTTTTGGCGCGCTCGGAGATGGAAAGCCCGGTGATATCTTCCCCATTCCAGAGAATCTTTCCGGCGGTGGAGGTGTTGAGGCCCATGATGACCTTGGCAAGACTGGTCTTGCCGCCGCCGTTGGGGCCGGTGATAACGATGAAACGGTTGTCGTCAATGGTCAGAGAGACATCCTTTAAAATATCCGTCTGTCCGGCCTCGGCGGGCACCGTCAGGGTGAGATGTTGTAGTTCCAGCATGGAAAAACCTCTTTTCAAGTGGTGGAATGGTTCTCTTATTCCATGGCAAACCCCAGGTAGCCCGGCTCCATGGGCCGGGGGGTACAGAGCCATTTGGCCATGGCAAAGGGCGTGCCGCCCAGATCCTCGGGCAGCACCTCGCCGGTGTAGCTGTCTCCGGCGGCAGCAATGCCGGTGTCGGTCTCGTAGAACCTGAGGCCGTAGACCGCCTGGACATAGGCCAGGGTAGCGGCATCGTAGCGGATATGGGGTACCTTCTCCAAAATTGCCTCGCGCCGCTCTAAATACGCCGCCGCGTCCACCTCCCGGCCTCCGGAAAAGGCCGTGCGGCTGCGGAAGAAGGCGGGAATGTAGCCCTGCTGGGCGTAGTAGCGGAACAGCGACGGCTCCGCCGGCGTCAGGGCCGTGAGCGCATAGCCCAGCCGAGCCAGCAGAGCCTCGGCATAACCGGTGAGGGTCTGGCCCAGCCGCCGCCCCCGGTAGTCCTCCCGGGTGCCGATGGCGTAGAGATAGGCCACCGGCAGCGTGCCGCCGGGATACGCCAGGGTCTGGGTGAGCACATTGACCATGCTCACCAGCGTGCCGTCCTCGGCCTCGGCCACCACGGCCCGGCATTTGGGAAAGGCCCGGAAAAACGCCTCGACGCTCTCCGGCGTGTCGCCAAAGATCGCCTGCCACAGCGTCTTGACCGCCGGCAGATCCGAGGGATAGGCCGGGCGAAGCTTACAGGGGGCGCTCATGGCTGCGCCTCGATTTCTGTGGCCACATACTTCACCAAAAAGATGGGGTGGTAGCTCTCCTTTGCCTTGCGCAGCCCTTCGATGCCCATGTCGTCCTCCCGGTTGAGATAGCGGATCTCGGGGTGCCTGTCCCGGACATACCGGGCAAATTCCCGGTTCACCAGCGGGTAGGCCCCCTGGATATCGGCAAAGGCCTTTTCAAAGTTCACGTCAAAGGTGTCGGCGCTGATCCGGTTGCCCATGGAAAAGCCCACCGGGCGGCCCTCCTCGGCATAGAGCAGGAGCCCTTCGAACTCCAGCGCCTCATAGTGCTCCAGGGCCTTGGTAAGGGCGCGGCGGTCGGCGGCGGAGTCGTGATGGCTCTCGTACCACTTTTCCGCCAGCTTCTCGCAGACGTGGAGATTGTGCGGCGTGATGACCTTGGTGTACCAGTTCGGCCAGCTCTCCACAAAGCGGTTGATGTGGTTGCGCTTGGACTGGAGCTTGCGCCCGGGCAGCTCCGCCAGGGTGTCGATCTCATAGAGATAGTCAAAGGCGTCGCGATCCTCTACATAGCGAAAACGCCCCGGGTAGAGGGCCTCCAGCTGTGCCTTCGTCTCATCGGTTAGGCTGCGGAACACCAAGGGCTTGCCCTCCCGGCGGCTGTCGGCGATGATGCGCTCCAGCACCGGGCGAATATCTCCGCAGCCCGCAGGGTAGAGATATTGATGCACCCCCCGGTAGTTCAGCCGCTGGCAGAGATAGCCCTCCACCTCGGCCACCTCCCCAAAGTACGACGACCACAGGTAGAGGTTGGCAAAGGTGTACTCCGCGCCCCGGTAGCCCGAAGCCTCGTAGATCCGCTGGATCCAGGGGCGATCGGCCAGGGTGGGTTTTCTGCATTGAATCATGGTCGTATTTCATTCCATTTCGTCGGCGGCTGTCGGCCGCCGGAGATACTTTTCTGATATTATCATATCACACAAGTCAAGGGGTCGGCATGGCGCTTCCCCCCTTGGTTCCCCGGGGGACTGCTTGCCCTCAGGCTTGTATTTTCTCCCGTTTGGTGGTAAAATACTCTAAATATGTATACTCACTCAGGAGGACACGCCCATGTGTGACAAGTGTAAGAACACCTTTTATATCACCACGCCCATCTACTACCCATCCGACAAGCTCCACATCGGCCACACCTACTGCACCGTGGCTGCCGACACCATGGCGCGGTATAAGCGCATGCGCGGCTACGACGTGATGTTCCTCACCGGCACCGACGAGCACGGCCAGAAGATTGAGAACAAGGCCAAGGAGGCCGGCGTCTCTCCCAAGGAATTTGTGGACAATATTGTCACCGGCCAGGGCGGCGTTCTCGACCTGTGGAAGCTGATGAACATTTCCAACGACCGCTTCATCCGCACCACCGACGACTACCACGTAGCCGCCGTGCAGAAGATCTTCAAGAAGATGTACGAAAACGGCGACATCTACAAGGGCAGCTACAAGGGAAAATACTGCACCCCCTGCGAGAGCTTCTGGACGGAGAGTCAGCTCAAGGACGGCAAGTGCCCCGACTGCGGCCGGGAGGTCACCGACGCCGAAGAGGAGGCCTACTTCTTCCGCCTGTCCAAGTACGCAAAACCCGTGCGGGAGCTCCTCACCACCACCGACTTCCTCGAGCCCAAATCCCGGGTCAACGAGATGGTCAACAACTTCATCGACCCCGGCCTGGAGGATCTGTGCGTCTCGCGCACCAGCTTCACCTGGGGCGTGCCGGTGGACTTCGACCCCGGTCACGTGGTCTATGTCTGGGTGGACGCCCTGTTCAACTACACCACCGCCCTGGGCTTCTTGAACGACGCCCATGACGACTACGAGAAGTTCTGGCCCGCCGACGTCCACTTCGTGGGCAAGGAGATCGTCCGCTTCCACTCCATCATCTGGCCCGCCATGCTCATGAGCATGGGGATGCCCCTGCCCAAGAAGGTCTACGGCCACGGCTGGCTGCTCTTAGACGGCGGCAAGATGTCCAAGTCCAAGGGCAATGTGGTCGATCCCTACCTCCTGGCCGAGCGCTACGGCGTGGATGCCCTGCGCTTCTTCCTGATGCGTACCTTCCCCTTCGGCTCCGACGGAAACTTCTCCAATGAGCTTTTGATCTCCTGCATCAACACCGATCTCGCCAACGACCTGGGGAACCTGGTTTCCCGCACCGTGGCCATGGTGCACAAATATTTCGGCGGCACGCTCCCCGAAGCCCAGGAGGCCGACGAGGCCCTGGATCAGCCTCTACTGGAGCTGGCCTCCGGCCTGCGCGACAAGTACGAGGCGCAGATGGAGGCCTACCAGTTCCAGAATGCCCTGGCGGAGGTGTTCAAGGTCATCTCCCGGGCCAACAAGTATATCGACGAAAACGCCCCCTGGGTGCTGGCCAAGGACGAGAGCAAGAAGCCCCGCCTGGCTCGGGTGCTCTACAACCTTTTGGAGACCGTGCGCATCTGCGGCGCCCTCTTAGAGCCCGTGATGCCCAGCACCACCGAAAAGATCATGGCCCGCCTGGGCAATCCCGCCCACGGCTGGGACACCCTTTCCACCTTCGGCGTTCTCCCCGCCGCCGTGACCGTCACCACCGGGGACGCCCTCTTCCCCCGCATCGACATGGCCAAGGAGCTGGAGGCCCTGGAGGCCATCCACCAGGAGGCCTTAAAGGCTGCCCAAGCACCCAAGGAAGATCCCCTGCCCGAGCCGCTGCCTCCCGTGGATTTCGACACCTTCTCGAAGGTGGAGATGACCGTGGTGAAGGTCATCAGCTGCGAAAAGGTCAAGAAGTCGGAAAAGCTCCTGAAGTTCCAGCTGGACGACGGTACCGGCACACCGCGGCAGATTCTCTCCGGTATTGCCAAATACTATGAGCCCGAGGCGCTTCTGGGCAAGACATTGGTGGCCGTGACCAACCTGCCGCCCCGAAAGATGATGGGCCAGGAGAGCCGGGGTATGCTTCTCTCGGCTGAGCGGGGCGAAACGCTCCACCTGGTGATGCTGGACGATGCCGTCCCCGCCGGCGCACGGCTGGTGTAAGGACACAAAAAATGGCTGTCTCAAAAGAGACAGCCATTTTTTGTGGGTTTTAATCCTTGGCAAATTCCTTGACGGAGGCAGCCAGGCCGGCCAGGCCCTGGATCTCCGAGGGAATGATGAGCTTCGTAGCCTTGCCGTCGGCCACCTTCTGCATGGCCTCCAGGGCCTTGAGCTTGATGACCTGGTCGTTGGGGCATGCCTCATTGAGGAGCTTCACCGAGTCGGCCAGGGCCTTCTGCACGGCCAGGATGGCCTCGGCCTCGCCCTGAGCCCGGAGGATGGCCGCCTGCTTCTCGGCATCGGCCCGGAGAATGGCAGACTCCTTTTCGCCCTCGGCCACGAGAATGGCGGAGTGCTTGGTGCCCTCGGCCTGGAGGATCGCCTGACGGCGGTCGCGCTCGGCCTTCATCTGCTTTTCCATGGAGCTCTGGATATCCGCCGGGGGCAGAATGTTCTTCAGCTCCACGCGGTTGACCTTGATCCCCCAGGGATCGGTGACCTCATCGAGGATGGCGCGCATCTTGGTGTTGATGACGTCGCGGCTGGTCAAGGTCTGATCCAGCTCCAAATCGCCGATGATGTTCCGCAGGGTGGTGGCGGTGAGGGTCTCCATGGCGACCATGGGATACTCCACGCCGTAAGTATAGAGCTTGGGATCGGTGATCTGAAAATAGACCACCGTGTCGATCTGCATGGTGACGTTGTCCTTGGTAATGACGGGCTGGGGCGGATAGTCCAGCACCTGCTCTTTGAGGCTGACTTTCTTGGCCACTTTCTCAATAAAGGGAATCTTGAAGTGGATGCCCACCTGCCACACCGTGGAGAAGGCGCCCATGCGCTCAATGACGTAGGCCTTGGACTGCTGCACCACATGGATATTGCGGACAATCAGCACCAGCAGCAGCACCACAACGACGATCAGGGCAATGATTGCTTCCAAAGTTTCGATCTCCTTTCTCTCCAGCCGTTCGTCAGACGCCGGCGGCAGCACGGACGGGCTCTACATAGAGCTTCACGCCCTCGAGCTTGACAACGCGAATCAAGGTACCGGCTGGGATGATCTCACCGCCGGCAGAACGGGCCGTCCAGATCTTGCCGTCCAGCTTCACCGCGCCGGTCTCCCGCAGGTTATCCACCATCTCGGTGACATAGGCCTCTTTCCCCAGCGCCATGTCAGCGTTGGTGGCGGTGTGGGGCGCGACAAATCTCCGGGCGAAGGGCCGCAGCAGCGCCAAAAGCACCGCCGAAACCGCCAGAAACACCAAGATCTGCACCAGCATACTGCCGCCCAGCAGCTCCACGATCAGCGCGGCCAGAGAGCCGCCCACAAACCACACCGAAACCAGACTGACCGTGGCGGCTTCGACGATGGCAAACAGCACCATGGCGGCCACCCACACAATCCATCCATATTCCATCATGGGTTGCTCGACTCCTTTCCAGTTGCGTTGACTTTATTATACTCGATGGCATCGCCGTTGTCATCTTGAATTTTTGTATCGTTTTTGTAAAATTCTCCATGGCCAGCAGGGGCTTCCACGCTCCGCCGATTTTTCCTGTGGAAAAACTGTGGACGCCTGTGCAGAACACCGAAAATTATTTCACGGTGTAGAAAATCCTCCTGTTTCCTTGGGTAAATTGCGCAGCAGCGGGCCTTTGGGTTCCAAAAAATGGATCTGCCGCAGATTCGCGGCAGATCCAAACGGAGGCAAGTACGCGGCGCCTAGTTCTGGCGCACAATGGAGTCATACCGGGCCGCGCCGCTGTCAAATTGGATGGAATAGTAGCGAATGGCCTCAAGCTGCGTATGCTCAGCGTCGGCATAGCGATTGACCACCAGGTACATCATCTGCTCCTCATCGTAGAAGTAGGCGTCGGTCAGCTCCAGGAATACGTCGCCGCCCAGGCCCGAGATGGTATTAAAGCGCAGGACGTTCTCTTCCGCCTGGTAGGTATCCAGCGCTCCGGGGTAGAGGGTGAAGTCGGTGAGCCAGCACGCAAGCATGGTCTTAAACTCGCCCACGGGGATGTCGTACCAGCCGCCCTGGAGGAAATAGGGGGAGTCCTCAGGCAGATCCTCCTGGGGCTCGAACCAGCGCTCCTCATAGCTGGGGCCCTGATACCAGCCGTTGTTCTTCTGCTGTTGGAGCAGGAGGAGGAAGAGTTTCTGCAAGTCGGAACTGGAGAGCTGCGAGGCGTCGGTGAAATCCAACATGCTGCCGGCAGGGTCGGGACAGCCCAGCTCCAGCGTGCTTACAAAGCTGGAGAGCAGCTGCTCGCTGCGCCCCTGCTCCCAGAGGGTCTTGGCATCGTCATAGCTGGGCAGATTCAGCACCCAGCTGTCCACCTCTTCCAGCGCATCATCCTCGATGTCGTCATCTTCCGACGGGCTCTGGACATTGTCGGCCGCATCGGTTTCCCCAACCGTCTGATCGTTTTTCAGGGCGGTGTCTTCCGTATCGGCCGTGTCGGTCTGCTCCGCCTCGTCCGCCGCATCCGGCTGCTCCACCTCGACGGCCTGACTGGCGGGGTTGGAATCCGCGGCGGAATCCGTGAGATAGGGCAGAGCCAGCACCGTCAGCCCCACGGCCGCCGCCAGCGCCGCCGCCAACACGCCCCAGCGGCGCAGGGCGCTGGGGCCAAAGCGCCGCGTCTCGGCCTCCAAGATCAGGTCGCCGCCCACATCGCCGATGGCTTCAAACAGTTTTTCGCGCCGATCCATCACACCCACGCTCCTTCCTGGATGAGATATTCCCGCAGCTTCTTGCGGGTGCGGAAGAGGCTGGATTTCACCGAGCCCTCCGCCATGTGATACCGCCGGGCAATCTCCCCGGTGCCGTCAAGATACCAGTAGCGTCTCAAGAAAATGCAGCAGTCCCGGTCGGGCAGCGTACGCAGAAACCGGTCGATGGCCCGGGAAAGCTCCGCGGCGCTGACAGTCTCCTCCGTGCTGTCGCCGCCGGAGATGCAGTCGCCCAGCTCCTCCAGGGCCAGGGGCAGCTGTCCGCCGCCCCGCCGCGTCGCCACCCGGGCTTTGTAGCGATCCAGCGAGAGATTGCGGGTGATCTTGCCGAGAAACGCCGGGAGAATGGCCGGCCGCTGGGGCGGCATGGCGTTCCAGGCCCGGAGATAGGTGTCGTTGACGCACTCATCGCTGTCCTCGCGGTTTTTGAGAATATTGTGGGCAATGGCCCAGCAGTATGCGCCGTATTTCTGGTGTGTTTCCTCCAGCGCCCGCTCCTCCCGCGCCCAAAACAGGCGGATGATGTCGCAGTCCTCCATGGCCATTCCCCTTTCCTCCGCTCCCAGCGGAGCGGTTCTTCTTTTTCTATACTCTATAGACGAAATTTTTTTCCCTTGGTTGCATCCTTTTTGCGCCCGACGCCCGGGAACGGGCGACGGGCGCGGAGAAGCATAAAAAATCGCCCCTGCATGGCAGGGGCGATCCAGCGTGTCGAAAAAGTCTTTTCGACACGCTGCTTAGGATTTTTCAATGTTGGAAACATTGA
>CALXCW010000073.1 GCA_944386905.1 uncultured Oscillospiraceae bacterium | reverse complement strand
ATCGCCTCGGCTGACATAAAACGCCGGCAGGGAGAAACGGACATCGTTTCTCCCTGCCGGCGTTTTCAGCGAATTTACGGCGTTTCAAACTCCCACTGGAAGGCAGAACGCCAGAGCAGCGCGTCGGGCTGGGCCAGGAACGTCTCGATGAGCGCATCGCCCTCCGCCTCATCGGAAGCGGGCGCCAGAAGCAAACACAGCTCTCCCTCCCCCTCCTCGACAATCTGCCCGGACGCAGCATCAAAGTAAAACTCAGCCAGAATCTGCTCCATGCCCTTGCCGGCCGCCAAAATCACATGGGTGTTGGTATCCTCGATGCAGCAGAACGCACTGGCCGGGTCAGAAAAAGGGACATTGCGCGCCAGTAGAATTCCGTCCATAAAGACGCCGCCGTCCTGGCCGCCGCGAAGCATCTCTTCCTGACTCAACGTGCTGGCCTGGGTGTAATTGCCCCGCACTGTGACCTCGACAGCGCGATAGGTGCCATCGGCAAAGCGGAGCTGGCCGGACAGAGCCTTTTCCATGGTGTTGGGAAAGAGCAGCTGGGAAATGCCGATCAGAGCCCCCAGCACCACCAGAAGCACCGCCGCCGCTCCCACATAGCGCAGAGAGTGCCTGGTCGGGGAGGTGGGTCGTTGGCTGTTTATCAAATCCTTTTGCATCGCTGTTTCCTCTCTCTCCGGCGAGATTTTTCTACACCATAGCACAGCGCAACCGGAATGTCAACCGCTAGCTGGAAAGTAATCCCACACGCTGAAGCGCCCGCCGAATGGCGGGCGCTGATATTTCATGGTTTCGAGGAGCAATTACTCGCCGTCCTCAATAAGGCCGTAGCCTCCGTCGTTGCGCTTGTAGACCACGGCAAAGTTGCCGTCAGCCTCTTCATCGCGGAAGGCGAAGAAGTTATGCTCCAGGAGGTTCATCTGCAAGATGGCTTCTTCCCGCGTCATGGGCTTGATATTGAAGCGCTTGGTACGCACAATGCGGAACTCCGCCTCCTCCGGTTCGTCAGGCACAAAAGACGAAACGCTCTCGGGCTCGCGGACAAAAGCATCCTGCCGAATGCGGCGGGCCAGACGGGTCTTGTTCTTGCGGATCTGGCCTTCAATGGTGCTGACACAGGCATCGATGGAGGCGAACATGTCGGAGGTGCTCTCACTGGCACGGAAGTAGGTATTGGCGGCATGGAGGGTAAGCTCGACCTTGTTGCGGTTCTTCTCCACGCTGAAGGTGACCAGGGCATCGGCCTCATCGCGGAAATAGCGCTGGAGCTTGGTTACCTTTTTCTCAGCATAGGCGTGAACATTTTCAGGTAAACTGACTTTTTTCTCAGCATAGTGGAAATTCATAGATGTCGCTCCTTTCTGTTGGGGAGAGAAGCAAGATCTGCTTCTTGTGCATATTATACCAACTTTTCTTGAAAAACACAAGGTTAAAAAGGGCAAAATCGCCAAGGGAAAACCCTTGGCGATTCGGAATGATCAAATCAGGTTGGATTTTTCGGTGCTACGACTGGATTTTACCGACATAGGGTGGGAAAAAAGCGCTGTTTTACCTTTGTAAACTTTCTGTGGCTACAGCTCTTCGTCGTCCTCTTCTTCCAACAGCGCCACCATCACGGCCTGGTAGACCACCTCGGCATTCTTGCGGTAGGCCCGCTCCAGCTTGCGTGCCTGCTGGAGCGTCGGGGCGGTGAGCTCCAGATCCATCAGCACGCCTTGGAAATCGCTCAGGCTCATACGCACGGCGAAATCTCCGTTTTCCCGCTCCAGCACCTCTGCATGGAGGAACTGATCGCGCTTAGACTTGCGGTTGTGATTCTCCACTGCCTGCTTGGCCCGCTCCTTCACCGGAAAGGCCACGGCATCCTGGGTGATCTCCTCGGTCTCGCGTCCCTTGTCGGTGATGAGATAGCGGTCAAACTCTTCCTCCATCAGATGACCTGAGCGCACCAACTGCGGAATTGCCTCCTGAACATCGAAATAGCTCAGGCAGTCATCCTGATAGCACAGCTCATAGATGGTCTGCGCCGAGATCGGCTCCTCCACCAGAGACATTACGTATAGAATCAAAATCTTGACGTCGAGGATATCGTGAATAAAGCCCCGTCGCTCCATGTGCTTCTCCCCCTGGAAATCATTTCTTGCCGCCGAACAAAGCCCCGGTTCTTCGGCCCTTGCGGCGGCGGCACGCACGGCTCCCAGGCATTTCCTCTTGTGATTTTGCCAAAACAGGTGTTAAATGGTGAACACAAGGAGGTAAACGTATGAAAAAAGTAATTTCTGTTCTACTGATCCTGCTCGTAACACTGACCGCGCTGCCCGTGACTGCAGCCGCCATGACGTCCTTGGAGCGCCAAGCCTGCACCCTGGTCAACGCACAGCGCACAGCCCGCGGCCTCTCGCCTTTGGAAATCTCTTCCAGTCTCAGTGATAAAGCCCGCATCAAGTCCCAGGATATGGCCCAGGGCGGCTACTTCAGCCACACCTCGCCCACTTATGGCTCTCCCTTTACCATGATGCGCACTTTGGGCATTTCTTATGAATCCGCCGGGGAGAATATTGCCATGGGCTATACAACAGCCAGCGATGTCGTCAACGCCTGGATGAATTCTGCCCGCCACCGCGCCAATCTCCTCGCCAGCCGTTACACCACCGTGGGAATCGGCTATGAGGACGGCTACTGGACACAGTGGCTCATCCGCTAAAGGCTACCAAATCAACCAAACCAGCACATAGAGCACCTGTGCCAGGACAAGCCGTGTAACAACCAATACCCAGATGGGCACAGAACGTCCATTGCGCCGGACATAGCGCCTGGTGCCCGGCGGGATGCGGCTGAGATCCCAAAACAGGCTGGCAAACACACCCATCCGCAGCGCCGAGGCCAATGCCTCGCCGGCTCCAAAGCCCGCGCCCAGCAGCGCCACCAGCGCGCACACACCGAAAAAAGCCGCCAAACCGCGGAAGATGGTTTGCCGCGCGAGCTTCGCCCCGCCCCGTGCCTGGGGGCGGGAACGCGGTGGCTTACCGTTCCAGGTGCGCTGTTTATCGGATTGGGTGTGACGGTGCAGCGGCACGGTACGATCCTCTGCCCGCTCCACCACACGCCGACCACAGAGGGGGCAGGTATTTTCGCCATTCGGCACACGATAGCCGCAGGAAGTGCAGTATTTCATGGCCCATCTCCTCATTTCTCGTTAAAATCATTCTAGCATATCCACTGGGAAACGGCAAGAGGAACAATGGGCCGATTGTGCCATTGTTGGGAGATTGCCCAAAACGAGAGCTAAAATTTTTTCAGCATTCCTAATTGTTTTTGTGCTCTTGAGTTGTTATAATTTCATATAGTACAAAGGAAAGGTCTGCTGCCAATGTCAAAACCACAGTTGCTCCGGGGGAACATCTTTGAACTAGACGGCATTCCCCCCATGCGGCGTGCCCTGCCCCTGGCAGTGCAGCACGTCGTCGCCATGATTGTCGGCTGTGTCACGCCGGCCATCATCGTCTCCGGTTCCGCCGGCCTTCCCGCCAGTGAACAAGTGATTCTCATTCAGGCGGCGCTGGTTATTTCGGCACTGTCCACCCTGCTGCAGCTCTTCCCACTGGGCCGCAAGCTTCCCCTGGGACTTGGCTCGGGGCTCCCTGTGATTATGGGCGTAAGCTTTGCCTATGTGCCCACCATGCAGGCCATCGCCGAAGGCAGCGGCGTGGCAGCCATCCTGGGCGCGCAGATCGTCGGCGGCGCCGTGGCGGCGCTGGTGGGACTGTTTGTCACCAAGCTCCGGCGGCTCTTCCCGCCCCTCATCACCGGCACCGTGGTCTTTACCATCGGCCTATCCCTTTACCCCACCGCCATCAACTATATGGCAGGCGGCACTAGCAGTGTGGATTACGGCTCCTGGCAAAACTGGGTTGTGGCTTTCTTTACCCTGGGCGTCGTCACGACACTCAACCACTTCGGCAAGGGCCTTTGGAAGCTCTCTTCCATCCTCCTGGGGATCGGCGCGGGCTATGCTCTGTCCGCCTGCTTCGGTATGGTGCACTTTGAAAGCGTGGCTCAAGCGGCGGTATTCCAGCTGCCTCGATTTTTATACTTCGGCGTGGAGTTTGAAATCTCCGCCTGTGTTGCCATCGGCATTCTCTTTGGCATCAATGCCGTGCAGGCCATCGGCGACCTCACTGCCACCACCGTAGGCGCCATGGATCGAGAACCGACAGACAAAGAACTCCAGAACGGCATCGTAGGCTACGGCATCATGAATATGATCGGCGGTCTCTTCGGCGGCCTGCCCACGGCGACCTACAGCCAAAACGTGGGCATCGTCACCACCACCCGGGTCATCAATCGTGTGGTGTTGGGTCTCTCGGCGCTGATTCTCGGTACGGCGGGCCTGATTCCCAAATTCTCCGCCCTGCTCACCACCATCCCCCAGTGTGTCCTGGGCGGCGCCACGGTGTCGGTGTTTGCCAGCATCGCCATGACCGGCATGAAGCTGGTTTCCTCGGCGGAGATGGACTATCGTAATTCCTCCATCGTAGGTCTTGCCGCGGCTCTGGGCATGGGCATCTCCCAGGCCTCCTCTGCCCTGGCCTCTTTCCCCGACTGGGTCACCACGATCTTCGGAAAGTCACCGGTCGTGGTAGCCACCATTGTAGCCGTGGTGCTCAATGTGATCCTGCCGAAGAATAAGAAACAAGCAAACGATTGATCAAAGCGGGCGGCCTTATGGCCGCCCGCTAGGATTCATCCTGCATCACTCGGCAACGGGGATTTCTGTGCGCTCCTGCACATGCGCCGCCGCTTTCTCGTCAGTATGCGCACCACCCAAGATAGCCTCAGCCTCCTCGATGATGCCGAGAATATCTTTGAACAAAAGCAACCAAAAGCTAGGAGAATTGCTCTTTTCACCGCAGTACGTCTCTCCTTTTCCATAGGACGACATTTTAGCGGACAAGATGCAATTCTCCTGTTTTTTTCGGACAAATCGGTGATTAAGCCTTGAAGTCCACCAGCAGGCCCCGTGCTGTGCCGACCTGACCACCGCGGAGCAAATACGCCTTCATATTGCGCTGAAGGGTTGTGTTTTCTGGAAGCTTGGAATAGTCCGTCTCCTCCCGGCCATAGACCCAGGTGAGAAAGCCCAGATCCTCTCTGTTCCATCGATCCAGCCGGAAGCAGTGCTGGAATTGAAGGATTTTTGACTGGGGCGGCAAAAGTGCCTCCAGCGCCGGGGAGAGCAGCCAGGTGTGGACAGAGATGGGGCGCTCCAGCCAGACAGGATTGTACTGCCGGGTAAAGTCGCGGAACTGCGCCAGCGAGGCGGCGCAAACCGGCAGCGCCAGATCCACACCCGAGGGAATGTGAAGATGCACCTCGCCATCCTCGTCCTTATATTCATATTCCAGCGACCCGATACGAAACAGCGTCATGGACAGCTGGCGGTAAGCCCACCACGCTCGATCAAATCCATAAACACCGTGGCTATCGCAGTATTCTCCCACAAAGCGAGAAAAGCAGGCCATCGTGTCGAAAAAGATTGTGTCGTCGATTCCGGCACGGCGATATGCGTCGTAGGTCTTGGTGGCAGCCATAAGATAATAGGCCAGGACATCCAGGCCCCGCCGGGCCGGGTCGCCATACGCCACAATCTCCCGCCCGGCCTTCTCCGCCGTGGCCGGACAAGTCACAGCCTCCAACAACGCCGCCGGAAGCACCTGCGGCGTCTCCAGCACCGCGATCTGCGCCGCCTGGGCAAGTCCAATGTTCCGGCACAGCGTTTCCAAATTCATAGCGCATCCTCCATGGTTTCATCAAGATAGCACCATTATATCCGTTTACCGAGGAAATGCAACGGGTTTTCCCATAACCGGCGCTTACTTTCCGGGAAGAACCTCCACGCGCTTCGTGGCGACGGCATCGAGAAAGGCGCTGTCATGCTCCACCAGCACCATGGTCGGTGCAAATTCCAGTAGTAGCGTTTCCAGCTGCATGCGGGAATAGAGATCGATGTAGTTGAGCGGCTCATCCCAGAGATAGAGGTGCGCACGCCGGCAAAGGCTTTCTGCCAGCAGCACTTTTTTCTTCTGTCCGGCAGAATAGACCTCCATGGGTTTTTCAAACTGATCCCGGGAGAAATCCAGTTTGCGCAAGATGGATTTGAACAATGTCTCCTCCAGCTTACGTGCCGCGATAAAGCTCTGGAGACTCCCCCGCAGCCAAGAGGCGTCCTGAGGCACGACAGAGCAGACAAGGCCACTGCCTAAAGTGACGGCGCCGGTATGGGCCGCGGCAGGATCCAGCAGCAGTCGAAGCAAACTGGATTTGCCGCTCCCATTTTTTCCAATCAGCGCAATCCGATCCCCTTGCTCCACCACAAAGGTCACCGGTTGGCAAATCTCCTTGCCATCATAGACCGGCGCCACCTCCCGGCACGTGAGAAGCCGGGCGGCGCGATAGGGCACAGGAAAGAACTTGAGTGTCTCCGCCATCTCGGCGTTTTTTAAAAGGGACGCCCGCTCCTCCACCGCCTGCTGCCGCCTGGCCTCGATGACCTTGGCGCGCTTCATCATTCTCTTTGACTGACCGCCGATAAAGCCGCGATCCACCGGCCCCTGGCCGAATTTACTGGCCTCTACCCGATCCGACCAGTCCGCTGTCCGCCGGGCAGATTTTTGTAGCTCGCGGATCTCCTTTTTGAGCTGTGTATTTTTTGCCGACTCCCGGCGCTGCTGCCGGGAGAAATTTTCAAACCAGGTGGAGAAATTGCCGCCGCACACCTGGATATCAGAACGGTTCAGCGACAAAATATGATCCACGCAGCCATCCAAAAAAGCTCGGTCATGGGACACTAAGATGAAGCCTCGTTTGCGTTTTAAATAGGCCGATACCAACGCCCGTGCCCGGAGATCCAGATGGTTGGTGGGCTCATCAATGAGGAGGAAATTTCCTTCCTTCAAAAAAAGCGCCGCCAGGAGTACCTTTGTTTGCTCGCCGTGGGACAAAGTAGAAAACGGCCTTTCCAAGGCGGCCTCGTCCACCTCCAGGCTGGAAAATTCCCGTAAAAACTCCCAGTCCTCGGCCTCGGGGCATACCTCTCGCAGGACATCCATGGTCTGGGCCTCGGGATGGGGAACCGAATAGGGAAAATAGTCAAAGGTCACCGAAGTGCGGATGCTGCCTTCATAGGCGTACCGTCCGAGAAGCAGCATGAGAAAGGTGGTCTTACCCCTGCCGTTTCTTCCCACAAAGCCCAGCTTCCAGTTCGTGTCGATCTGAAAGCTGACATGATCGAAAATGGTGTCAAAGCTGCCGGGATAGGAAAATGTGAGATCATTCACTTGAATCAAAGCCATGGCGCAATCCTCCCTGGTCATTGCATAAATTTTGAGCTGCAAGAATCCTCATTCCTGCAGCTCATAGCAAAGCAAAGCCAGACTCCTCAGGGAGACGGCATGGCAGCAGTATGATTTCTTCTTGCAATGGGCGCAGAGATCCCCCTTGGGGCAATTCTCCGCAAAATCCATTTATTTGCAAGAAGAAATCATGCTTTCACCTCGTTTCAAGATTTGAGTTTAGGATACCACAGGCATTGCCGCGCGTCAAGTCCCGCGAGGATGACTGGACAAAGCAGCCGCGCGGCGCTGTATAAGCCCCCCGGCACGGCTTCCCCTGGTCGCAAAAGGGGAGGCGCCAGGGCGTTTTGCAGCGTTTTAGATGCGCTGCAGGTACTTCCAGAGGAGCTGCGCCGTCTCGGCGCGGGTGGCGGCATCCTGGGGCCGGAGCTTTCCGCCGCTGCCCTGGAGGATTCCCGCCTCCACTGCCCAGATGGCAGCCTCTCTCGCCCAGGTGCTGACGGCCTCGCCGTCGGTGAAAGCGCTGAGATCGCCCTCCGCCGCAGGCGCACCGGCAAAGCGGTAGAGCATGGTCACCAGCTGCTCCCGGGTAATGGTCGCCTCCGGGCGGGTGCCGTCGGAAATGCCCTGCGCCACAGCCCAGGTAAGGGCTTTTTCATACCAGGTCTTACCGCCGGTGGTGTCCACCCCGGCCATCCGGGCCAGAAGCGTCATCATCATGCCACGGGTAAGGTTGGTGTCGGGGGAAAACTTCCCGGTGCCAGTGCCCTGGAGAATGCCCTGCCCTGCCACATAGGCCACAGCTTCTTCATACCACGCGCCCACGGGCACATCGGAGAAGGCGGGCGCTTCAGGCTCCTGGGATGTCTCCGGTTTGGTGGAAGGCTTGGAGGGCCTGGAGGGTTCCGGTTCCTCGGCAGGCGCTTCGGCCTCGGTAATGGTATAGGCACCAGCCGCCGCCACAGAGAAGGTGATCTGACCGTCCTGGATCGCGGCTTTCACGGTCTTGCCGTCAAAGGCCACCTGGGCATAGGCATAGTCGCAGGGAACGGTCAGGGTGGGCGCAGCTTTCAGCATTTCGCTCTCGTGCACCGTCACTGTGATGGCATTTTCCCCTGCCTCCACCGCGAGGCCGGCGTGGAACACGCCGCTCTTTACTGTGGAGACGCCGTCAAACGTCCAGGTGCCAAGATACCGCCCTTCCTGGTTTACCACGTCGATGGTTTTCTCCCCAGGCTCTTGGAAGGCCGCGGCGGCCAGGGTCAGACCGTCGGCCTCCTCATTGACGATTTCCGTGGGCAAGGCCCAATCGGCAGTTAGGTAGTTGGTCAGCACCGGCTCGGCGAGGAGGGAGAAGGTGACCGCCTGATTCTCCCAGGCCAGCACCGGCTCCTTCCACCGGGGGTTGGTGATGATCTTGGTGAT
>CALXCW010000072.1 GCA_944386905.1 uncultured Oscillospiraceae bacterium | reverse complement strand
ATAATTCCGAGCAAAATCATACTGTTCAACTCCTACTCTCCATTATTCCTGAGAATCGACTTGCCGCTGGCACCAATTCACCAGCATCCAGACAAGGCCAAAACCGGCCAACAGGGTTCCTACCATAAAGCAATCCATCATACTCGGGACTCCTTTCGTTGAAATAAATGATGCCATGCCACATGCGCCATTTTCCTGGCAGTGATCGTCAGCGCAAACATTCCGATGATGACGCCGATCATAGCCATGCGAAGCAGCATATACTCTGCCATAAGATTTCGCAATTGACAGGCAAGCAAAACACACAACATCTGTTTTGCGTTCATAGAATACCGCACTCTGTAATAAGTAGGGATTAAGGAAGATGACGGGATATTAACAGGAGATTAATATTTCACTTCCTCAGCAGAAACCAAGGGGAGTGTAAACTGGAATATAGTCCCGGCTGGCATATGGTCCAGTACATCTATTTTTCCCCCATGCATGGCGACAATAGATTGGCATAGATTGAGCCCAAGCCCCAGACCTCTTTGACAATCCGCTTTCCCTTGCCCGGCAGTGTAGAACAAATCAAACAAGTGCCTTTTTGCATCATTCGGAATTCCCGGGCCATCATCGGTGACGCTTATCTGTACAGCATTTCCTTTCTTTACGGCACTCAGTTCAATATTTGATTCCTTAGGCGTGTACTGAATTGCGTTGTTCATAATATTGATAATAACGCGCTGAATCAATCTTGCGTTCATAGCAGCCATGAGTGTGACATCTTCCAAATGGACAGATATGTGATGTTCTGCAGCTCTGCGATCCAGATGTGCAACTACACTCTGGAAAAGATCTTCGATCAGTTCCGGACTTATTTTGAAGGATTCCTTATCTGTTTCCAGATGAGTGGCTACCAACAGATTTTCTGTCATGTTAATCAGCCAGTTTGTATCGTCATAAATTGCCGTGTACAGCTTTTTCCTGATTGCCGGATCAAGTGCAGACTCTTCTTGCATCAGCATATCGGCACTGCCGCTGATGTTTGTGAGCGGTGTACGTAAATCATGAGAGACTGCTCGAAGCAAATTAGCTTGCAGCCGCTCTTTTTGTGTCTGAAGCGCTGCTTTATTTCGTTCTTCCTGCAGCCGGATACGTTCCTGGCTGAGACCGCATTCACTTAATATGGCAATCATAAGGTTTTTTTCGAATGCGTCCGGGATGGAATAACCTGCAATGGGAATTCCAACAATCCCCATTACTCCCTGCGTTCCCCGGACAGACAGGAAAAGCCATTTAGAGGCCGGCAGTGTGTTTGTGGTTGCACCTGCGTGCTTGTTGTTTCTTTGTACCCACTTGGCCACCCCGATTTCTTCGGGGCCCAATTCCATCAAAATATTCTGTTCATCGGACGGTTCTACCCGAAACGCCAATTCCTTTTCCGTTCCACTTAGAGCATAGAGAACAGGTCGGTCAAAAAGCCGATTTAATTGTTCCGCAGTCAACCGAAGGCAATCCCATTCGGTCCGCCCTTTTTGCAGTTTTTGACTGCTTCCCAAAAGCAGTTCCGTATAGTAGCTTTTTTGTGCCGCCAAACGGGCCTGTGCTTTTACGCGGCTGGCCAATGAGCTTACAATCACGCTGGAGAAAAGCATAATGAGAAATGTAACAGGGTAGCTGGGGTCGTTGGCTTGAAAGGTAAAACGAGGTTCTGTAAAAAGAAAATTGAAAGCGGCAACACTGAGGAGAGAATCAATGGCGCCATAAAAGTGACCATTTGTCCAAACCGCCGTAATAAGAACTCCCAAAATGTAAACCGTAATGATGTTTGATTCGCTGAATCCAGCGTAATAAAAGCCAAATCCCGCAAGGGAGGAAAACAGTAAAGAGGCCAGCATAATGCCTGTGTCTTTCCATGTAAAGCGTGCTTTTGGAACATGAAGCTTTCCAAGAGGCTTTTTATATAGCGGTTGGTGATCCGGAATAATGTATACATCCAGATCTGTTAGTTCAATCAGGCGATCAGCCAGACTCTTTTTCCCTGTAATAGGGTTTTGCTTATGGTTGATGCGCCCCATAACAATTTTTGTTACGCCGCTGACGCGAGCATATTCCGCAATTTGCACGGCGGGTTCAGTTCCATATACCGTAGAAATCTGTGCGCCCAGCTGCTCCGCGAGACGCAGATTACTACGCAGGCGCTTCAGGTTTTCGCCGGATAATTCTTTTGTTTCCGGTGTCTGCACAAAGAGCGCCGTGAAACCGCTGTGAAAGGCTTCCGCCATTCGTGCAGCGGTTCGGATCACTTTCGCATTGGAAGGTGCAGACGAAAGACAGATCAAAATGTGTTCCCCGGCTTTCGCGCTCTTTTCCTTACCCTCCTGCAGCGCCGCGCGGTTCAGCTGATCCGCAGTACGCCGCATAGCGATCTCACGCAGGGCAGCCAAATTTTCGGTGGTAAAAAAGTTTTGGAGGGCCTGTTTTGCTTGGCGCTCCCGGTACACTTTTCCCATCTGAAGGCGTTTCACCAACTCATCAGGCTCAATATCCACCAGTTCAACCTGATTGGCCCGGTCAAAAACATGATCCGGGATTCGCTCATTGACCGCAATGCCAGTGATGGAGGACACCAAATCGTTCAACGACTCCAAATGCTGCACATTCACCGTGGTATAGACGTTGATCCCAGCCTGGAGTAGTTCTTCTACATCCTGATACCGCTTTGTGTGTCGGCACCCTTGGGCATTATTGTGGGCCAATTCGTCTACCAGAATGAGTTGTGGTTTCCTCAGCAGCGCTCGATCCAGATCAAACTCTTTCAGCTTAATTCCGCGATAGTCAATCTCTTTGCAAGGTAAACTCTCCAGCCCATCCAAGAGCGCCAATGTATCTGGTCTGGCATGGGGCTCCACATAGCCCACCACAACATCCATGCCCTCTTTTTGCGCCTGATGGGCTGCCTCGAGCATGGCATAGGTCTTGCCTACACCTGCTGCATAGCCAAAAAAGATTTTTAGCTTTCCGGTAAGGAGCGTGCTTTCTGCACCTATCTCAACACCTGACCTTGTCTGCTGTATCTTCTCCATATGTATCTTCTCCTACAATATCGGTCTGGGGGTATACATGAGTGTTTATATCTTACCATGCGGAATACTATAAAATAATAAGAGATTGCCTAAACGTATTAAAATCAAATAAAGATATATACAAATAAAACAAGCCGAATGGCTGTTTCAAACAGCATTCGGCTTGTGAAATAGATGAGAAAAACAATATTGGATTGAACTATCAATAAGGCATTGGTGTGAATTACTTTAGAACTCTGTCATGACAGCAAAAAGACATTTCCATCTTAGAGAAATATTATAAGCGTGGGTTTGTGGTATCTTTAACTATGGGAAACTCCACGCTCCCACTTGCTCACGGCGGAGTCTGTGACAAAGAGCTGCTCTGCAAACTCCTTCTGGGTCATCCCCAGCTCCTTGCGCCTCTTTAAGATGTATGCGCCAAAGGATTGTTTACTCTCCATTTCAAATCGCTCCTTTGGAAAGGATTGCGCCTTGCAAGACTGTCTGCATCATACGAAACGCCGGAATAAAAGTCAAGGAAAATGGCGGATTTTCCCACTCGACCGTTGGGAAAGTCCTGATTTTTGCAACAAAAATTCCCCGAAAGCTGCTCTTTCGGGGAATTTCAGAACCTATGGAATTACAGCGCCTTCTTAGCTGTCTCCACCAGCACCGCAAAAGCGGCGGGATCCTGGATGGCCATTTCGGAGAGAGTCTTGCGGTTCATCTCCATGCCGGCCTTCTTCAGACCATACATAAACCGGGAGTAGTTCAAGCCCAGGGGCGCCACGGCGGCGGAAATACGGGCAATCCACAGCTGCCGGAACTCACGCTTCTTCTGCTTGCGGCCCACATAGGCATACACGCCGGACTTCATCACGGCCTGCTTGGCCATCTTGAAGTGGGTGGACTTGGAACCCCAGTAGCTCTTGGCCAGCTTGAGGGTCTTATTTCTTCTCTTGCGCGTCATCATTGCGCCTTTGACTCTTGCCATTTCGTTATCCTCCTATCTGCACGTACCGAATTATTTGTAAGGGATCATCTCACGGATGGCGGCGGTGTTGGTCACATCGGCGTAGCCATTCTTGCGGAGATTTCTGGTGCGCTTGGTGGTTTTCTTGGTGAGGATATGGCTCTTGAAGGCGTGGGCTCTCTTCACCTTACCAGACTTGGTGAGGTTAAATCTCTTCTTAGCGCCGCTGTGGGTCTTAAATTTCGGCATGATGGGTTCTCCTTCCGTATAAACAGTTTATTTTGCAGCTTTGGGGCTGAGGAACATGGTCATCAGGCGCCCGTCCAGCTTGGGATTTTTCTCAACGGTAGCGATTTCGGCGCACTGCTCGCCGAACTGCTTCAAAAGAACTTCGCCAATGGAGGTGTGCGCCATCTCACGGCCGCGGAAGCGCACGGTCACCTTGACACGGTTGCCCTCCTTGAGGAACTTTTGGGCATTTTTCAGCTTGACGTTGAAGTCGTTGGTGTCGATGTTGGGAGACATACGCACTTCTTTGACTTCCACCACCCGCTGGTTCTTCTTGGCTTCCTTTTCCTTTTTCATCTGCTCGAAGCGGAACTTGCCGTAATCCATGATCTTGCAGACCGGAGGCACCGCGTTGGGCGCGATCTTCACCAGATCCAGATCCTTTTCGTAGGCAAGTCTCTGGGCATCGGCAGAGGACATGATCCCCAGCTGGGCGCCGTCCGCGCCGATCAACCGCACTTCCTTGTCGCGGATTTCCTCATTGAGCTGATGTTCTAATTTACCGATGTGAAACACCTCCAAAACACAAAAACGCGGATGCCGGAGGCACCCGCGACAACAAAACCCACCCCAATGGGGCTAAGTAACGTCATTCAAACCTTTTTGCCTGAGGCGGAAGGTGAGGTGCGGGGCCGCCGCTCCTTCTTTCTTTTAACCTGATGTATTTTACCACAGGGCATTGCCGGTGTCAAGGGGTTTTTTCGTGCAAATATTGTTCCACCCGGAGCTTTGCAGCCACGGCCCGCAGCGCCGCTGTCACTACCGCCGGACACGCTTCCCCAGGCTCTGCCGCCGGGTCGGCAAGCAGGCGCTCCAGCACCCGTGCAAAGCAGTCATACCCTGCTTCCAAGCCGCCCTGCCGCAGCAGCTGATCCAGCACCGCCGCAATTTCCTGCATGGACAAAACCCTTTTGAGCAAACATATCATCATAAACCGGGCCAGATGGGCACGGCTGTACTTCTTTTTCACCGCCGGATCGGTGAGCTTGAGCTTGACATAGTTATTGATCATGGAAGCCGTCACCGGCGGTGCGCCGCCAGTGACCGGCGCAAAGGCGCCGTTGACTACCAGCAGCACCTGATCCATATACAGCGCCAGATCCGGCAATTCATCCCACCTGGGGCAGTGAAACGTGGAAAAATCCATGGTACTTCCTCTCCCCTCCCCATTTCCCGGTCATTATATCACGATTTGAACGGAAGTGTCAATTGCTCTTGACGATCCGTTCTGATTGTGCTACTATCATATCATCTAGTATCGAATACGAGATATCTGGGAGGCGACCCATATGAAGGTGCATATTTACGGAGACAGTTTGATGAAAGCCGTGGTGGTGGACGAAAACTATCGCTACAAGCCCCTGGCCAAACAACTGCTCACCGAGCTGGCGGCAGCCACGGGTGTGGAAACAGTGAACCACGCCCATTTCGGCTATACCGTGGACAAGGGTTTGGCTGTCCTGGAGAAGGACTTGCAGCGCGGTCTGGACGGGGAATTTGCCGTGGTGGAGTTCGGCGGCAATGACTGCGACTTCAATTGGAGCGAAGTAGCAGCCGCGCCGGAGGACATGCACCTGCCCCACACGCCCCTGGCAAAGTTTCTTGATACCGTCACCCAGATGGCTCGGGAGCTCCTGGCTGCCGGGGTCAAGCCGGTGCTCATGTCCCTGCCGCCCCTGGACGCCCAGCGCTACCTCGATTTTATCGGCCATCTCGGCAACGACACATCCAAAATTCTCCACTGGCTGGGGGATGTGGGCCGAATTTACCGCTACCAGGAGATGTATTCCGCCCAAATTGCCAAGCTGGCCGGAGCGCTCTCATTGCCGCTCATCGATGTACGCAGCCGCTTTTTAGACCGCCGTGACTGCGGCCAGCTTATCGCCCGGGATGGGATCCACCTCACCGAGGCAGGCTACCGGCTGCTGCTGGACGAATGCCGCGCGGCCTTCGCCGCCATGTAGCAATGGATCCCATACGAAAAAGGCATGCTGCAATTTGCAGCATGCCTTTTTCGTATGGATAGAACACAGCCGGTTTTTTCGTCCGTTGTGGTTTCCGGCAGAGGATAGGCGGCCCAATCAGAGCACCCGTCCAAGGCAGTAGAAGAGCAGCAGTTGGGCAGGATAGAGATAGTAAAAGAGCTTCCGGGGTGTCTTACCCGGCTTGCCGTCATACCAGTAAATCAAGAACATGGAAAAAGGCGCCGGGAATTGGAGTGTACAGAGTACCACGCCGACGAGCACCATGGCTGCGCGGTGCTTTTCCAGCAGGCAAAAAACCGCCACCAGAAGCACCGTCAGCACACCCAGATAGCTCTGCAGCAGCACTGTCCACAGGCAAGCGGCCACCACCACCAAAATCTTGAGCAGCACCCAGCCTGCGCTGCGCTTCGCCGCCAGCTGCCGGAGCACTGCCAGCATCACCGCAGCAAACACCAGCGCCCACAGCGGCCCCTGGTGCTGCAAATCCAGCACTTTGCCGCTGTTCACCAGGTCATAGGGGATTTCCGAAACCAGCGCGCACACCACCAGCCGCAGGAGATACCGCCCCTGGTCGTGGGTGTGTTTCCATCCCTCCCAGAGGAGCTTAGCATAGATGGGCAGGGCCAGGGCCGACAGAAGTGTCAGGATCGACGCCGCCGTAGCCAGCCCAAACAGGTCGCTGTCGTTGGCCAGTGCCTCGTAGAGCGTCTGACTGGTGTACTGATCCAGACTCATCATGCCCTGCTGGAGTACCGCGGCGCTGAAGCTCCCCAGGCACAGCACCACGAACCCCACCCATTTGAGCACATCCGCCGAGCAGCGGATCTCTCGGGGCGGCCGGTGCTGCTTTAGTCGGAGCATGCCTGTACCTCCTCGTCGTCGCGTATCACGTCCAAAGCCGGCAGAGCGTGGCCCTCAAAGTCAAAGAGCGCCTGGTTGGCCCACTCGTTGCCGCCGGGGCCCTGTTCGTGGACATATTCCCAGCCGCCCTGGTTCGCCCAGCCGGAGCCAGACACCGGAATCCACGCCGGTTCCCACCAAAAGAAACCGCGGCCACGGCCTTCGGGCACCCGGTGGAGCAGGGCCAGCAGCGCCGCTGTAAAGTCCGCCTGACCTTGGGGCGTCATGGGGAAAGGCACCTTTGCGGCCAAGTCGGGCTTCGTAGCCGCGCCTTTGCGCGCATTCTCGTCGAGCCCCTCGTAAGCCTGGTAGCTTTCCTGGGTGAAGCCCATGCTCACCTCCGCCACCACCAGGTCTTTGCCGTAGCGAGGCGCAAGGTCGTTCATATTGGCAGCCAAGTCCTCCAGGGTGCCGTGCCAGAAGGGGTAGTAGCTCAAACCAATGAC
This sequence comes from uncultured Oscillospiraceae bacterium, assembly GCA_944386905.1. GTDB lineage: Bacteria > Bacillota > Clostridia > Oscillospirales > Oscillospiraceae > Avoscillospira. The sequence goes on along the minus strand of CALXCW010000072.1, from coordinate 1,275 downwards.
ATCGCAGTCGCCGCCTCTGGCAAAGTACGCGTCAAACCAGGTGCGATAGAGCTGGTGGTTGCCGCCGTTGTCCAAGTGTACCATTACCCGGGCCGCCGGCGCCTCTTCCCGCACAGCACGGACACCGGCAGAGACATAGCGGTGGATATTGTCCCAGTTGGGCGCCTTGCCCGTGGGCCACAAAAGGCCGTTGGTGAGCTCGTTGCCCACCTGCACCATATCCGGCACAGTACCTGCCGCTCTGCAGGCGGCAAGCACGTCCCGGGTATAGCTGTAGACCGCCTCGGCCAGGCCGTCCTCGCTCAGGCCCTGCCATGCCTTGGGCACGATCTGCTTGCCGGGGTCTGCCCAGAAGTCGGAATAATGCAAATCCAAGAGCCAATGCATTCCCAGCACCTTGGCCCGATGGGCCAGAGAGAGCACCGTGGGCAAGTCACAGATACCGGCGCCGTAATCGCGGCCCAGCGTATCGTAGGGATCATTCCACAGCCGCAAGCGCACATAGTTGCCGCCGTAGCGGCGGAGGATAGCCATGGCGTCGCCACCTTGGCCGTGGTCGAAAAATCGGCCTCCGCAGCGCTCCACCTCGGCCAGGGTGGACAGATCAAAGCCTTTGATAAATTCCATATGGAGTATCCTTTCAGGGGGATCACATAAAGAGCAGGGCGGGTGGCCCTGCTCTTTATCGGTTGACAGGCAAAACAGCGGATTAGTCGAACTTCTCAAACTCTTCCATGGTGAACCGCCGATTGAGGAACCGGTAGCGGAACCGGGCCATCTGGTTCTTTTCCAGCACATCCTCTTCGGTGCCGGTGTACTGGCAGCGAATGCAGTAGTATTCCTTTTTCTCCTTGTCGTAGAACATATCGATGTCCAGATCCCGCATGAAGCAGGAGGGGCAGCGGTAGTTCAGTTTTCCCTTGCCAGCTTGAGCCATGTGCGGAACACCTCCTTTTCCTTGAGTGCGCCGGTGTAGCCCAGGGTGAACATGGGGCTGAAGGCGTAGCCTTCCTTGTAGTAGCCGGACTTGTCGCGGCCCTCGGCAGTCAATGTAACCCGCGTCTTGATGGGCGGAATCACCGCATAGACCTCGTCCGCGCCGGTCAGGTCAAACTCACGGCACTTATAAGCATACTGGAGCGTCGTCTCCGCGCTGTCCTTCTTGGCCGAGAGCACCACAGAGGTCATATCCTCCGGGTACTCGGTGACGCCGTAGCAGGCCACCATGTACTCGTTGATGGTCACATCGGCGTCGGGGTCGCTCATCTCCAAAAT
>CALXCW010000071.1 GCA_944386905.1 uncultured Oscillospiraceae bacterium | reverse complement strand
CCGCCGCCTCCACTGCCGCCGAATCCCTCAAGGCCGCCGAGACGGCCCTGGAGGACAAGGTCTTTGAGGCCAGCCTGGGCGATTCCGGCAGCCTCGACCTCAAGAGCTCCAAGGAGGCCATCGAGAAGCAGCGCAAGCTGGTTGAAGAGCTCACCGCCAACGCCGACGGCCAGGAGGTCAAGGCCAACGTGGGCGGCAAGATCAGCGCCATTAACGTCAGCGCCGGCAACGCCGCCGCCGCAGAGACCGCACTGTGCACCATCACCGTGGTGGATCGCGGCTATACCGTCAAGATCCCCGTCACCAACGACCAGGCGCAGAAGGTCACCGTGGGCGACCAGGCCTCCATCTCCAACTATTATAACGGCGATATCACCGCCACCCTGGCCGATATCACCAATGATCCTCAAAATCTCGGCAAGGGCAAGCTCCTGGTGTTCCGCCTCTCCGGCGAGGGCGTGGAGGCCGGCGCCAACATCACGCTCTCCATTGGCCAGCGCAGCGCCAGCTACGACTGCCTGATTCCCAACAGCGCCCTGCGCAACGATTCCAACGGCGACTTTGTCCTGGTGGTCACCTCCAAGAGTACCCCCTTGGGCAACCGCTATTATGCCACCCGTGCCAGCGTCACCGTGCTGGCCAAGGACGACACCCGTGCCGCCGTGACGGGCCTCGCCACCGGCGACTTCGTCATCACCACCGCCTCGGCTCCCATTGAGGCCGGCTCCATGGTGAGGCTGGTGGAAAACGGATGAAGATACGAGTAGACCGGCGCCGCTGGCGCCTGGCTCTGGCCAATTTGATCCTGCTGGTGCTCATTGCCGTGGCACTGCTGCTCATGCGTTCGGTGCGCGGCACGCTGAACTCCGTCCTGGCCGCGGAGCGCTTCCGCGGCCAGAGCGACACCCGCTTTGCGCAAGCGGCCTGCTTCCTCCCCGAGGACAGCGGCAAGGCGGTGGAAGATATCGCCCTTTTCCGCCAGACCTTAGAGCAGAAATTTGTGGACGCCTCCCTGGAGGCGCCCGAGGGCGGCAGCCTCTACACCGACTGCTACAGCACCAGCGCCAGCCTCTCCGTCTCCGGCGACCACGGCGCTGCCAGCGTCAAGGCCATCGCCGTGGGAGGCGACTTCTTCCAGTTCCATCCCCTCCGGCTCCTCTCGGGCAGCTATATCACCGGCAGCGACCTGATGCAGGATCGGGTGGTGCTGGACGAGACCCTGGCCTGGCAGCTCTTCGGCGGCTCCGATGTGGCCGGGCTCACGGTTACCATCGGCGAAAAGCCCTTCTATGTGGCCGGCGTGGTGCGCCGGGAGAACGATTTTGCCACCAAGGCCGCCTATCTGGACGGCGCGGGCATGTTCCTCACCTTTGACGCGCTGAAGTCCATGGACGAAAACGCCGCCATCACCTGCTATGAGATTGTCCTGCCCGATCCGGTCTCCGGTTTCGGCCTGGCAATGGTCAGGGATAATTTCGACGTGGGGCTGGGGGACATTGTGGAAAATTCCAGCCGCTACAGCCTGGAGCATCTCCTCTCCGTCCTGGGGGACTATGGCAAGCGCTCCATGCGCAACAACGGCGTCATCTACCCCTACTGGGAAAACGCAGTGCGGCTCACCGAGGATTACCTTGCGGCCCTGCTGCTGGTGACGGTGCTCTTGTCGCTTTTGCCGGTGGGCACGGCGCTGGTGCTGCTGGTGCGCACGGTGATCCGCACCTGGCGCAAAGTCAAAACCCGCGTCCCCGCCAAGCTCGACGCCATGCGGGAGCGTCACCGGGAAGAAATCTATCGAAAGGGCAGGGAATAGCCCATGGCAGATATTATCCTCAACCATGTGAAAAAGATTTACGATAAGTCTGTGGTGGCTGTGCAGGATTTCAACATGGAAATCCACGACCGGGAGTTCATCGTGCTGGTGGGCCCGTCGGGCTGCGGCAAATCCACCACGCTGCGCATGATCGCCGGCCTGGAGGAGATCACCGAAGGGGAGATCTCCATTGGCGGCAAGGTGGTCAACCGGGTGCCGCCGAAGGATCGCGACATTGCCATGGTGTTTCAAGACTATGCCCTCTATCCCCATATGACGGTCTACGATAACATCGCCTATGGCCTGAAGCTCAGAAAGTTCCCCCGGCGGGTCATCGACCAGAAGGTGCGCGAGGCAGCGGCCATCTTGGATATCACCGATCTGCTCAAGCGCAAGCCCAAGGCGCTCTCCGGCGGCCAGCGCCAGCGCGTGGCCATCGGCCGCGCCATCGTGCGGAACCCCAAGGCGTTTTTGATGGACGAGCCCCTTTCCAACCTGGACGCCAAGCTTCGCAACCAGATGCGCACGGAGATCATCAAGCTCCGCCAGCGCATCGAGACCACCTTTGTCTACGTCACCCATGACCAGACCGAGGCCATGACCCTGGGCGACCGGATTGTGATTATGCGCGACGGCTTCGTCCAGCAGATCGGCACGCCCCGGCAGGTATTCCACGATCCCAACAATCTCTTTGTGGCCGGCTTTATCGGCACGCCGCAGATGAACTTCTTCCACGGACAGCTGGTGAAGCAGGGGGAGGACTACGCTGTGGAGCTCCACGGCCGCACGCTGCCGCTGCCCGAGGCACGCTGCCGCCGGCTGGCGTCGCTGGGCGTGGAGTCTCAGGCTGTGGTGGCCGGTATCCGGCCCGAGCACGTGCTCCTCACCGACGAGGGCTTCTCGGGCCCGGTGGATGTCATGGAGATGATGGGCTCCAACACCCACCTCCATGTGAAGTTGGGGGAGGACGAAGTGGTGATTTTGGTGCCCGACGGCGACGAGCCGATCCGCGAGTTCAACCTGGGAGAAGTGGTGACCTTTGACTTCCACCCGGAGCGGCTGCACCTTTTCAGCGAAGAGACCGAGCGCAACCTGGAGCATGAAGAGCCGTAAATCGCACTTGAAATAATAAACCGCGCCGCCGCAGCGTTTGCTGCGGCGGCGCACAATCTTTTTCCCACGGGTTGGGTGACGGCCTTATGCGGCTATTTGCGGTGTACCGACCGGGAGAAGAGCATGAAAATCGGGAAGATTTCCAGGCGGCCTATGAGCATCACCAGCGACAGCAAGACCATCGCCCAGTCCGAGTAGATCCCGAAGTTCGCCATGGGCCCCACCAGATCCAGACCGGGGCCGATGTTGTTGATGCAGGAGAGCACCGCCGTGAGGTTTGTGATCAAATTGAACCCATCCAGTGAGAGAAGCAGGGTGCTCAGGGCCACCAGCATCAGATACGCTGCGGCGTAGGTGCGGGTGGAGTTCAGCGTCACCTTATCCACGTACTTATGTTCCAGACGTACGGTCTGCACGGATTTGGGGCTGACGATGTAGCGAATTTCCGCCAGGAAGGACTTCACCAGGATGATGACGCGGGAGATTTTCAGGCCGCCGCCGGTGGAGCCGGCGCAGGCGCCGATGACCATGAGCAGCACCAGGGTGTGCTTGGAAAATTCCGGCCAGAGGTTGAAGTCCACGGTGGCGAAGCCGGTGGTGGTGATGATACTGGAAACCTGGAAGAAGGCGTGGCGCAGGGACTCGCCCAGAGATGCGCAGAGGGAGGCGATATTGACCGCGATGGCCAGCGTGGCCACGGCGATGATGCCCAGGAAGCACCTGGCCTCCTCAGAGCCCAGCGCATCGCGAATCCGTCCCACCAGGATGAGATAGTACAAGTTGAAGTTGATGCCGAAGAGGATCATAAAGATGCCCAGCAGGATCTCCACATAGGCGCTGTCGTACCCGGCGATTCCCGCTGAGGAGAGGGTGAAGCCGCCGGTGCCCGCGGCGCCGAAGGAGAGGCAGAGGCTGTCGAAGAGGCTCACGCCCCCCAGCAGCAGCAAGATCACCAGCACCGCCGTCATGGTGGTGTAGATCCCGTAGAGAATCGTGGAGGTCTTTTTCATCCGGGGGGCCAGCTTTCCGGCGATGGGGCCGGGCACCTCAGCCCGCACCAGGTGCATGGAGTTGTCGTTCTTCATGGGAATAATCATCATCACAAACACCAGAACGCCCATGCCGCCGATCCAGTGGGTAAAGCTGCGCCAGAAGAGCACGCCGTGGGGCAGGAGCTCCGGCTTGGCCAGCACCGACGCGCCGGTGGTGGTGAACCCGGAGACGATCTCAAAGAGCGCCTGGAAGTAAGAGGCGAACTGCCCCGTGAGATACAGGGGCACTGCGCCGATCAGGGAGATGAGAATCCACGCATAGGCCACGATGCAGTAGCCGTCGCGGCTGGTCATGCGGCTGTCCTGGGGTTGGACGCGGCTGAGGCCGAAGCCCAGCGCTGCCGCGGGGAGCATGGTATAGAGAAAGAACTTCGCGTCACCTTCGCCGTAATAGAGTGCCACGGCCAGGGAAGGGATCATCAGCAGCACTTCCGTGAGGACGATCTTTCCCAGGATGTTGAGCACGCGTCCTTTGTTCATAGCATGCCTCCCTCCCGGGCGGTGTCGAAGATATCCTCCAGGTGGCCCAGCTGCTTGTGGGTGGTGACAACCAGCACCCGGTCGCCGGGCCGGATGACGTCGTCGCCTCGGGGGATGATGGTCTTACCGTCGCGGATGATGTAGGCCAGGAGCGTGTTGGCGCGGATGCGCCATTCACGGATGGGCTGTCCCAGGTGGGGCGAGGCCTCGGTGATGCAAAACTCCAGAAATTCGATCCTGCCGTCGCGCAGGCGGTAGAGAGACTCCACAGCGTCGTGGCTCTCGGCGTTCATCAGCGACCGCGCATAGCCCAGGATGAGATCTACCGCCGTGTCCTCCTGGGAGACGGTGGTGATGCGGTCGTCCTTTTGGAGAATTTTCAGCTTGGAATTGCTGCTCAGCCGGGAGATGACCTTGGGGATCTTCAGCGAGGCGGCGTACATGGCCGAGACGACGTTGAGCTCGTCGTTGGCCGTGAGGGAGACGAAGGCGTCGGTGCTGCGTAGGTCGGCATCCGACATGGAGTCGAAATAGGCGATGGCGTTGTCGTTCATCACCGCGCACTCGGGATTGTTGCGGCAGAACTCCACGGCCTTTTCGTGGGCTTCCTCCACCACGGTGACGTGGACGCCTTCGCCCTTGAGCTGCTCGGCCAGGTAATAGGAGATGCGGCTGGCGCCGGCCACCAGCACCGAGTGGGTGGGCTTCACGGGAAGGCCCAGTTTGGTGAAGGCCCGGTGGAACACCGATGCCGCGCCGGTGAGGTAGAGCACATCGCCGGCCTTTAAGATGAAGTCGCCGGTGGGGATGGTGATTTCCTCGCCGCGCACCACGGCGCAGATCAAAAGCTGCACGCCCAAGACCTGGCCCACCTGATTCAGGGGCAGGCCGCAGAGGGGACTGTGGGCGGGAAGCGTCGTCTCCACCAGCTCAGCCCGGCCCTTGGCCAAAAGCTCCACCCGGGTGGCCGAGGGCAGGCGCAGCACGCGGCTGATCTCCCGAGCAGCGGCCAGCTCGGGGTTGATGGTCATGGACAATCCCAGCTGGTCGCGATAGAATCCGGCGTGCTTGGCGTACTCCAGATTCCGCACCCGGGCCACGGTGTGCTTGGCCCCCATCATGTGGGCCGTCAGGCAGGCGAGAATGTTGAGTTCGTCGGAGTCGGTGACGGAGATGAAGATGTCCGAGCTCTCCGCGCCCACCTCCTGCAAGGTGGCGTAGGAAGCGCCGTTGCCCCGGTAGCAGATGATGTCCAGCGCCGTGCTGAGGTTGTTGACCACGTAGGCGTCGGTGTCCACCAGCGTCACGGCGCAGCCGTCCTCGGACAGCTGGCGGGCCAGGGTGGAGCCGATCTGCCCGCCGCCGATGATGTGGACGTTGATTTTCCGCTTCTTGCCCATGTCCTTCCTCCCGTCCGCACGCAGCGGAAATGTTTCAAAAAATCGTCGCAAGCAACGCTTGCGACGAACCTGGTCCGAGTGACTGGGCTCGAACCAGCGGCCTCATGGTCCCAAACCACGCGCTCTACCAACTGAGCTACACCCGGATATGCTGGGCCGAAAATGCCGGCTCAGAACATGATACATTATATCGCACCAGGGTGAAAAATGCAAGGGGGAACAGGGCAATTCCGCCCTTTACCTGGGCGGAGAGATTTGCTATAATGGGTGGGAAAATTGGAACAGCGAGGTCAATGCCATGAGAATGCGCAAAAAGAGAAACCTGGAGCCGAGAATGGAGGCCTGCCGGGAATACTGGATCCAGACACCGGAGACCTACCGGGGCCACTGGCGGGAGCTGATGCCGGAGGCAAAGGAGCTGCGGGTGGAGGTGGGCTGCGGCAAGGGCAAGTTCACCGTGGAAACCGCCGCCGCCGAGCCGGATATTCTGCTGATCGCCGTGGAGCGTGTGAAAGAGGCCATGGTGGTTGCCATGGAGAAGGCCAAGGCCATGGGCCTCAAGAACGTCTTTTTCCTGGACATGGACGCCGCCGCCATCAACGTTTTTTTCGCCGACGACGAGATCGATCTTTTGTATATCAATTTCTGTGACCCCTGGCCCCGGAGCAAAAACGCCAAGCGCCGCCTGACGTATCGCAGCTTTCTCGACAAGTACCGCCGGGCGCTGAAGCTGGGCGGAGAGATCCACTTCAAGACTGACAACGAAAAGCTCTTCGCTTTCTCTCTGGAGGAGTTCGCGGCCTGTGACCTGGAGATCCGTAACGAGACGTGGAACCTCCACGAAAACGGCCCCGTGGGGATTATGACCGGCTACGAGGAAAAGTTCTATGCCCTGGGAACCCCCATCCACCGCTGCGAGTGTATCGTGCGCTCAAAGCCTGCCGCGCCGGAGCAAGCGGACGGCGCCGAAAGCAATCTTTGAAAAATTTCTGTGAACCCCTTGCAAATTTCTCGATATGGTTTATAATAGCGTTAGCACTCGAAGTTCTTGAGTGCTAACGCTTTTCTGGAAAGGACGCATACTATGGAAAAGAAACAATTTCAGGCCGAGTCTCAGCGGCTCCTGGAGCTGATGATCAACTCCATATATACCAATCAGGAGATCTTCCTCCGGGAGCTCATCTCCAACGCTTCCGACGCCATCGACAAGCTGGCCTATCAGGCCCTCACCGACCAGTCCGTGGGTCTGAGCCGGTCGGATTTTGCCATTACCCTCAAGACCGATGAGAAGTACCGTCTGCTCACCGTCTCCGATAACGGCATCGGCATGACCCAGGAGGAGCTGGAGGAAAACCTGGGCACCATCGCCAAGAGCGGCTCCCTGGCCTTCAAGAAGGCCCTGGACAAGGATGCCGACGTGGATATCATCGGTCAGTTCGGCGTGGGCTTCTACGCGGCATTTATGGTGGCCGAGGCCGTGACCGTGGTGTCGAAGAAGTTCGGCGCGAGCCAGGCGTTTATGTGGCAGTCCTCCGGCGCCGACGGCTACACCATCACCCCCTGCGAGCGCGACTGCGCCGGCACCGATGTGATCTTGAAGCTCAAGGCCGACACCGAGGATGAGAATTACTCCCGCTATCTCAAGAGCTACGAGCTGAGAAGCCTGGTGAAGAAATACTCCGACTACATCCGCTACCCCATCAAAATGGACGTGGAGCGGCAGAAATTGAAGGAGCAGCCTGAGGGCGAGGAGAAGAAGGACGACGCCAAGCCCGAATACGAGACCGTGGTGGAGACGGAGACCTTCAACTCCATGGTGCCGCTGTGGCAGCGGAAAAAGAAGGATATCCAGCCCGAGGAATACGAGCAGTTCTACCGCGACAAGTTCTTTGACTTTGAAGCGCCGCTGAGCACCATCCACTTCTCTGTGGAAGGCGCAGTGACCTTCCAGGCCATGCTCTTCATCCCCAGCCGGGCGCCCTATGACTTCTACACCAAGGACTTCAAGAAGGGCTTGAAGCTCTACTCCTCCGGCGTGCTCATCATGGACAACTGCGAGGATCTCCTGCCCGAGCACTTCCGCTTCGTCCGCGGCGTCGTGGACTCCCAGGATCTGAGCCTCAATATCTCCCGTGAGATGCTCCAGCACGACCGGCAGCTGAAGGTCATCGCCAACAATCTGGAAAAGAAGATCAAGGCGGAGCTGGTGCGTATGCTCAAAGACGAGCGGGAGAAGTACGAGAAGTTCTTCGCCGCCTTTGGCCGGCAGATCAAATACGGCATCGTCTCCGACTACGGCACCCACAAGGATTTTCTCCAGGAGCTTTTGCTCTTCTGGTCGAGCAAGGAGAATAAGCTGGTCACCCTCCAGGAGTATGTGGACGCCATGGGCGAGGATCAGAAGTACATCTACTACGCCGCCGGCGAGAGCCGCAGCCGCCTGAGCCAGCTGCCCCAGACGGAGCTGGTGCAGGAAAAGGGCTACGATATCCTGTTCTTCACCGAGGACGTGGACGAATTCATCCCCCAGACGCTTTTGAAGGTGGGGGAGAAGGAACTTCGGAACATCGCCTCGGAGGATCTGGGCCTGCAGACCGAGGAGGAGAAGAAGGAGGCCGAGGCCGCCTGCGAGGAGGCCAAGGCTGTGCTGGACTTCGTCAAGGAGACCCTGGGCGACAAGGTCAGGGAGGTGCGCGTCAGTAAGACGCTCCGCTCCCATCCTGTGTGCCTGGTGCCCGAGGCGGGGATGAGCTTCGAGATGGAGAAATATATGAAGCGGGTCAACCCCGACTTCGCCTATGACGCCGGACGGATCCTGGAGCTCAACACGGCCCATCCCGTGTTCCAGGTGCTGAAAGAAGCCATGACCGGCGACAAGGAGAAGGCCGAGAAGTACGCCCGGCTCCTCTACGCCCAGGCGCTTTTGATGGCGGATCTCCCGCTGGAGAACCCCACCGAGTACACCGACCTGGTGTGCGGCCTGATGGTATAAGGATCAGCGCAGATTAAATAATGATCCCCCCGCAAAGCGGGGGGTATTTCAGGGGTCAATCCCAAATTCTGTGTAAAGTCCATTTCGGGTGCGAATAGAGCAAAATTTATTTGTTGCGGCAGCAGGCT
>CALXCW010000070.1 GCA_944386905.1 uncultured Oscillospiraceae bacterium | reverse complement strand
GTGGGATGACGGCGTGGTCAGCAAGGCGCCCACCGCCACCAGCGAGGGCGAAATGCTCTACACCTGCACCGTCTGCGGCAAGCAGCACATCAAGCTCATTCCTGCCACCGGCACGCCCGCCTTCTCCGACGTGGACGAGGACGCCTGGTACGCCGAGGCGGTGGCCTATGTCACGGCCAACGGCCTGATGGAAGGCACCGGCGGCAATCGCTTCAATCCCAACGGCACCGTCACCCGGGCCATGGTCTGGACGGTGCTGGCCCGGATGGCCGGCGCGGAGACCGACGGCGGCGACACCTGGTATGACCTGGCACGGGAATGGGCCATGGACAACGACGTCTCCGACGGCACCAATCCCAATGCCGTCATCACCCGCGAGCAGCTGGCCACCATGCTCTACCGCTATGCGGGCAGTCCCGCTGTGTCCGGGGATCTGGGCGACTACCCCGATGCCGGGGATGTCTCCCTCTGGGCCAAGGACGCCATGGTCTGGGCCGTGGAGACCGGCCTGATCCAGGGCATGGGCGGCAAGCTCAACCCCCAGGGCAGCGCCACCCGCGCCCAGCTGGCAACCCTGCTCCAGCGCCTGGAGACCGAATAACCAAACGCCAATGCAAGGCGGCCGCCCCGAAAAAGGGCGGCCGCTTTGTGTATTGGCAGGGGTGGGCATGGTTGTCCCCGGCGCGGCTTGGCCGTGCCGGGGATTCTGCGCGCTTGTCTATTGCGGGCCCTCCAGTCCCAGGATGGGCAAGACCTCCATCAGATCCGACACGATGTAGTCGCACCTGGGATCCGGGGCGCTGCGGCCCAGCAGGCAGGTGTCCACCCCGGCATTGCGCCCGCCCTGCATGTCCGAGGTCAGGCTGTCCCCCAGCAGCAGGCACGAGCGCCGCTCCACCGGGCCGATGGCCGCAAAGACATGGTCGAAAAATTCCCGCTCCGGCTTCTTGCAGCCCAGCTGCTCGGAGATGAACACGCCGTCAAAATAGGCTCCGATCCCCGAGTTTTGAAGCCGCACTTCCTGGGTCAAAGTGTCGCCGTTGGTCACCGCGTAGAGCTTCACCCGGCCTTTCACAGCCTCGAGAAACTCCATGCAGTGGGGCATAAAGACGATATTGCGCCGCAGGCCCTCCATGTACAGGGCGTTTACCGCCGGGATATCCACCGTGACGCCCAGCTCTTCAAAAAACCGTTCAAAGCGCGTGGGGTAGATCGCTTCCTTGGGGATCTCTCCCCGCTCATAGGCCTCCCAGAGCCCGCCGTTGATGGTCAGATATCGTGCAAGCCGCGCCGGCGTAAAGGGAACGCCGACGGCCTCCATCATTTCCCGCAGCGCCGCGTGAGAGCCCGCCACAAAGTCCAAGAGCGTATTGTCAATGTCTGCAAGCAAAATCTGGTAGCCCATAAAAGCCTCCTTATTTCCTTTTTGGATATTGTAGCACAAAATTTCCCGGAGGTGTGATATAATTGCACCGAACATTTCATATCCCCACACGAAGGAGATCCCTATGCCAACCATTTCTTCCATGCTCGCCCGGGAGCTTTCCATCCCGGAGCAATCCGCCGAAAACGTCGTCCGCCTGTTGGACGAGGGGAACACCCTGCCCTTCATCGCCCGCTACCGCAAGGAGCTCCACGGCGGTCTGGACGACACCACCCTCCGCCAGCTGGAGACGCGCCTGGCCTATCTGCGCAACCTCGACACCCGCCGGCAGGAGGTGAAATCCTCCATCGAGGCCCAGGGCAAGCTCACCGACGACCTCGCCGCCGCCATCGACGCGGCCCAGACCCTGGCCGAGGTGGAGGATCTCTACCGGCCCTACAAGCAGAAGCGCCGCACCCGCGCCACCGTCGCCCGGGAAAAAGGCCTGGAGCCTCTGGCGCTGCTGCTGCTCTCCCAGGGAAAAAACCTGCCTGCCCCGGAGGTGCTGGCCGAGAAGAGTCTCGACCCGGAGAAGGGCGTGGAGACCGTGGAGGACGCCCTGGCAGGCGCCTCGGACATCCTTGCGGAGATGGTCTCCGACGACGCGGAACTGCGCAAAATCCTGCGGCAGCTCTTTGAGGCCAAGGCCGTCCTCCGCACCGCCGCCAACACCGAGGAGGACACGGTCTACCGCCTCTACTACGACTTCGCCCAGCCCCTAAATCGCCTCCAAAGCCACCAGATTCTGGCCATCAACCGCGGCGAGCGGGAGGAAACACTCAAGGTAACGCTGGAGCTGCCCCGGGCCGAGGCCCTGGAGCGCATCGGGCGCAAATTGATAAAACCCGGCTCACCGGCCACGGAGTTCGTCCGCGCCGCCGCTGCCGACGGCTACGACCGACTTCTGGAGCCCTCCCTGGAGCGGGAGCTGCGCAGCGCCCTCACCGATCGGGCCAACGAGACCGCCATCGCCAACTTCGCGCTAAACCTCAAGCCCCTTTTGATGCAGCCGCCGGTGAAGGGTCACGTGACCATGGGCCTCGACCCGGGCTACCGCATGGGCTGTAAGGTGGCCGTGGTGGACGCCACAGGCAAGGTGCTGGACACCGCCGTGGTCTACCCCACCTATGGCGAAAAGCAAAAGGAAGAGGCCATCGTGAAGCTCTCGGCCCTGGTGCGCCGCCACGGCGTCAGCCACATCGCCATCGGCAACGGCACCGCCTCCCGCGAGACCGAGCAGATGGCCGTGGAGCTCATCCGTCGGGTGGGGAATCTCTCCTATATGATGGTCAGCGAAGCCGGGGCCTCGGTCTACTCCGCCTCGCCCCTGGCCGCCGAGGAATTTCCCCAGTTCGATGTGAACCTGCGCAGCGCCGTCTCCATCGCCCGGCGGCTCCAGGATCCCCTGGCCGAGCTGGTCAAAATCGATCCCAAGGCCATCGGCGTGGGCCAATACCAGCACGATATGCCCCCCAAGCGGCTGGACGAGGCCCTGGGCGGCGTGGTGGAGGACTGCGTCAACGCCGTGGGCGTGGATGTGAACACCGCCTCGCCCAGCCTTTTAAAAAAGGTGGCGGGCCTCACGCCCACCACCGCAAAGAATATTGTCGCCTATCGGGAGGAAAACGGCCCCTTCCAAAGCCGCAAGGCCATCTTGAAGGTGCCGAAGCTGGGCCCCAAGGCCTTCGAGCAGTGCGCCGGCTTCCTGCGGGTCAGCGAGAGCAAGCAGCTGCTGGACAACACCGCCGTCCATCCGGAATCCTACGGCGCCGCCGAGGCGCTTTTGACCCTCACCGGCTACAATTTGAAGGACGCTGCCGCCGGAAAGCTCCAGGATCTGCCCCGCCGGGTGGAGCAAATGGGCTGGGCCGCGGCGGCAGAGCGCTGCGGCGTGGGCGAACCCACCCTGCGCGACATCGTCCAAGAGCTTCAAAAGCCCGGCCGCGACCCGCGAGATGAGCTGCCTGCCCCGATCCTTCGCACCGACGTGCTGGAGATGAAGGACTTGAAGCCCGGCATGGTGCTCTCCGGCACGGTGCGCAACGTCATCGACTTCGGAGTATTCGTGGACATCGGCGTCCACCAGGACGGCCTGGTACACATCTCTAAAGTGTGCAATAAATTTATCCGCCACCCCTCGGAGGTGGTGGCCGTAGGCGATGTGGTAAAAGTGGTGGTGCTGGAGGTGGACGAGAAGAAAAAGCGCATCAGCCTCTCCATGCGGGACGTGCCCAAGGAATGAACGCCGACGCCCCTAAATGACCAGCCCGCCGTTCACCGGCAGGATCTGACCGGTGACAAAGTCCGCGCCGATGAGATACTCCATGGCTGCCACGATGTCCTCGGGCACCCCGTGGCGGCCCAGGGGCGTCTCCTCCCGGAGGGCCTCCATGGATTCTGCGTCCACCGAGGCCACCATGTCCGTCAGCACCACGCCCGGCGACACGGCGTTGACCCGTATCCCCGAGGGGGCCAATTCCTTGGCCAGTGCCTTGGTCAGCGCGATCACCGCGCCCTTGGTGGCCGAGTAGCACACCTCGCAGGAGGCCCCCACCTGGCCCCACATGGACGCCACATTCACAATCACGCCCCGCTGCTTTTGCAGCATGCCGGGCAGCACGGCGTTGACGCAGTGGTAGATGCCGTTGACGTTTACGGCAAAGAGGCGGCTCCAGGTTGCTTCCTCGATCTGGTTGATGAGGCCGTAGTGGGCCAGGGCCGCGTTGTTGATGAGCACATCGGCGTCAAACCCCGCCGTGGCCCGACCCACAGCCAAGCCGTCGGCCACGTCGCACTGCACCGCCTCGGCGCCGGTCTCCCGGGCCAGCGCCGCCGTCTTTTCGCCGCTGGCGCAGTAGAAAAACCGCACCCGGTGGTTCTGGGCCGCAAAATGCCGCACCGCAGCCGCGCCGATGCCCCGGCTGCCGCCGGTGATTAAAATATTCACGGTGCCATGCCTCCTTTCACCGTGCGCACCGAATCCCGCTCGACCAGCGTGGTGGGAATGCGCTGTACCGCCGGATAATCCCGGCCATTCATCATTCGGAACAGCGTCTCCATGGCCAGGCGGCCCATATGCACCTTGTCCACCCCCATGGTGGTGATGGCCGGGCGGGTGTACTCGGAGATCACCAGGTCGTCCAGCCCCATGAAGGAGATATCCTCCGGCACCCGCAGGCCCAGCTTCGTCACGTAGCGAATGGCGTTGGCCGCATAGGTGTCGCTGGCGCAAAAGACCGCCGTGGGCCTGGCTGGGCCCGAGAGCATTTTCTCCATGGCGTTGGTGGCCGGCTGGGGAATGTTGTGGATGACCCGCTGGAACCACTGCTCCCGGCAGGGCAGACAGGCGTCTCGCAACGCGTCTTGAAATCCCTGCATGGTGCTGCGGTAAAACTCCGCATGGCGGTCGGAAATGAGAAAGCCGATGTCCCGGTGGCCCCGCTGGGCCAGATACCGCACAGCCCGATAGGCTGCATCGTAATAATCCACTTCCACCAGGGCAATGGTGCCGTCCTGGGGAACGTGGGAATCCACGCAGAGATAGGGAAAATGCTCGTCTTGGAGCAGACGAATCACCTGCTCATTACAGACCTGAATGAAAATGACGCCGTCGGAATCCTTGCTGTGGATGGCGTCCATCAGCTCGCCGCACTCGGTGTCGGTCTCCACAGCTGTGAAAATGACACTGTAGCCCAGGGTCTTGCTCTCGCGAAAGATGCCCGTGAGCACGTCCATGGCAAAGAGATTGAAGAGGCTGAAGTCATACTGACGCATGACCACGTGGACGGTGAAGCTGCGCTTTAAGTTGAGGCGGCGGGTGTGGATGTTGGGGGTAAAGCCGGTTTCGCGGATGATCTGCTGCACCTTTTGGCGCGTCGCCTCGGATACGCCGCCCCGGCTGTTGAGCACAAAGGACACCGCCGTGGTAGACACTCCGGCCATGCGCGCAATGTCGCGAATGGTGAGTTTCTCCATTTTAACACTCCTTTCGGCCCCTGCACTGCGAAATACTAAACTAAACTATACACCATTTTAGGCCATGAAGCAATGGGAAATAAAAAAGCCCTTGACAGGGCCTTAAAACTATGTTATATTATTCAAGCATTCAAGATGCTTCTATCGCGGGATAGAGCAGTCCGGTAGCTCGTCGGGCTCATAACCCGGAGGTCGTCGGTTCAAATCCGGCTCCCGCAACCAGATAAAATCCGCTGTTTGACTGAAAAATGGTCAGACAGCGGATTTTTTTGTGCCTTTTGAAACGGGCTGCTTTCGGAAAATTCAACTTTAATTCAACTCGCCTGCAAAATTCAAGCCTTGCGCAAGAAAATGTCCCCCAGAATGTCGGCGCTTTTCTGGTCTGCCGCCTCCATCACATGGGCGTAAATATTGGCCGTAGTGCTTACCTGGGCGTGTCCCAGCCGCTTGGAAATGCTCACACTGTCCATGCCGTTGAAGTAGAGCATGGATGCCATTGTGTGCCGGAATGCGTGGGCGTTGATGTGGGGCAGGCCGTGGCGCTTGCTGAACTTTTTGAGATAGTCGGTCACGCTGTCCGGGTGCATGGGGTTCCCATTGTCCTGGGCAAAGAGAAAGCCCCTGTCCTGGTAGTATTCCCCCAATCGCAGCCGTTCCGCTGCCTGCCATGCGCGATACCGCCGGAGCAGCTGCATGGTCTCGGTGGGCAGGGCAATATAGCGCTTTGACCGCTCTGTCTTGGGCGTGTCTTCGTAAATGCCCACGTCCGGGGCATACAGCACGGAATTGCAGATATAGACCCGGTTGCCCGCAAAGTCCACTTTGTCCCATTTGAGACCCAGCACTTCCCCGCGCCGTGCGCCGGTGATGAGCAGCAGGTGAACCAATGTTTTCCACTTCATCGGCTCTCGCTCCAGGGCGTCCCGGATGGCGGCCACCTGTTCCGGCTGGAAGTAGTTGGGCTCTTTGTGCTCCACCTTTGGCAGCGTGGCGCGGCTGGCTACGTTGAACGGCACAAGCCCTTCCTTCAGCGCTTGCTCCAAGACGGTGGAGATCAGCCGGTGGTGCTCCAGAATGGTCTTGGCCGATAACTTGCCGCCCCGCTTGCTCTGGCCGTCCTCGGCCAGGTGCGAATATAGATCGTTCAGATGATCGGCACGGAGATCCCGGAGCTTGATGTGGCCGATGGCCGGATAAATGCGGCCTGTCAGCTCCTTATATCGCACAATGGTGGAGTGCTTCACGCCCCGCTGTTCTTTCAAGCCAATTACATAATCGCAGTAGGCGGCGAACTTCTGGCGGCTGTCCGTGGTGGTTCCCTCTCTGCATTCCTTCTCAAAGGTCGCGGCGAAAGCCTCGGCCTTTTTTCGTGCGCTTTTTTCCGTCCAGGTGGGAGACACCTCAAAGGTCGCCGTCCAGGGTTTGAGCTGCTTCCCATCAGCCCCCCGGCCACGATGCACCCGGATGGAGTAGGAAATCAGTTTGCCGGACTTGTCCCGGCGCTCTTGGATGTTAGCCATTGTTACACCTCCCTGAAAAGTCTGGAAAGTTTGAAATCCACAAAATCCTTTATTTCAGAAACAGTCCGATTAAAGCAGTCTATGCTTATTTCTCCCACTTTCTCGCCATTTAGTATAACGGCATAGACGCAATCACCACGAATTTCGGAAATATGCTTTATAAGGAATTCTCTGTTTTCCTTCGACACTCCGAACACGTCTTCTGGCGACATTGCACAGCCATTTGTCCCTTCCAGCTTGAACTGATAGCCAGATATTGCTGCAAGCATTGATATAGCTTGCTTTGCAAATTGTTTATCCACCGCTATTTTGGCAAAGGGGAATTCTTGATACTCTGTCGGCGTTCTAAAGTTGTCATATCCCATAATCCACTCAAACCGAACCGGCGAGAACAGTTTTGCTATTTCCTTTGCTGTCTCCACTGACAGAGGACGCTTACCGGTAAGAATAAGCGATATATGCTGCTCAGAATAGTGTAGCTTCTCCGCTAGTTCTTTTTGCTTCACGTTGTTATCTTCCAAAAGCTCCTTAATTCTCAATGCGCTTTCACGGTTAATTTCTGGCTTTATTCTTGGCATTTTTTACACCTCGTTAATCAATCTTAAAAATTAACTGTTGTTCGACATTATCAATATTTAATGTTAAGATAATACCACAGGATGAAACGAAATTCAAGCGTTAATCTAGGAAGGAGACACAGAAATGCAAAATGAAAAAAACCGCTTTCTTACAATCCGGCAAGTTGCCGCGACTGGCATTTTGTCTGAGCACCAGCTTCGGCTGATGGCAAAACGAAATGAACTTCCCGGTATTTACGTCGGAACGTGGTTCAAGGTGAACTTTCCGCTTCTGGTGGAGCAGCTTGACCGGAAGAGCATGGAGGTGAAAACCAGATGACCAATAAAGAAAACCCGCTCCAGCGTTGCAGCACTGGAGCGGGCGAGCAGGAAAACCGCAAGGGCAGCAGATCTTCCTATGGGGATTATAACACACAATTCGGGATTGTGTCAGAGCTTTTACTTCACGGCCAAGAGAACGCCATTCCACGGCGAGAGTTGGAAAAAATGACCGGCTGGAGCGGGCGCATGGTGCGCTTGATGATCGAGAAGGCGCGCCGCTCCGGTGTTCCAATTCTGAGCGACAATGAGAGCGGCTACTATTTGCCCGGAAATTCAGCGGAGCGGGCGCAGTTCGTCCGATCTATGCGAAACCGTGCGGCGGAAATTCTAAAAACCGCCCAGGCGGTGGAAGACAGCGGAAAGGGGTGAAGGCGATGACGCAGCGCCCCGGCGTGATGCTATACTTTGATATTGCCCCTGCCATTAAGCGTCTCAGCGCCGAAGAAAGCGGCTTGCTGCTTCGGGCGATTCTGAACTATGCGGAACAAGGCGTCGCGCCGGATTTTGAGAGCGATATGCTTGGACTTGTCTGGGATCTTCTGCAGCCGCGCCTTGACAGAGATGCGGCACGGTACGAGGAAAAGGCACTGAAAGCCCGGTACAGCACATATTGCCGCGAGATGAAAAAAAGAGGGCTTCAACCGGTGGAGTTTGAGGTCTGGCAAGAAGGCCCGGACGATCATCCGATACCGGATGATATCGGGCGGTATCCATCTACAAACACAACATCATCCACATATACACCTCCATCTACAACGGCAACGACAACTATGGCAGCGCTGAGTTTTGACGAACCGGATTTTGAACGGCAGCGACGCGACGCACTGAACAAATTCCGGCCTTTTGCGAGGTGATGAAGCATGGGACGATCTCAGCAACAAAAAGGAAGGGCTGGAGAGCTGGAGCTTTCTCGGCTTCTTCAGGAGTATGGATACAACGTACAGCCCGGACGCGCTCAGAGTTATGGGACAATTCCTGATATTTCCGGCTTGCCGGGCATTCACATTGAGTGCAAGAGGACGGAGCGCTTGAACATATCCCAGGCAATGGCTCAGGCCGTGCGCGACGCAGAACGCTTCCAGGACGGCGCTCCCGCAGTGTTCCATCGTCGCAACCGGGAACCGTGGCTTGTAACCATGAGACTGCCGGACTGGCTGGAGCTGTACAGCGCGGCGGAACACCAAAAACCTAATAAAATTTGCC
>CALXCW010000069.1 GCA_944386905.1 uncultured Oscillospiraceae bacterium | reverse complement strand
ATGCAAGAGGCCATACTGGCCACTGTCGCCGCCTGCGAGATTATGAGCAAGGAGCGGGTGGGCGTGCTGCTCATCTTCGAGCGGGAGACATCGCTGGAGGAGTACTTCAAAACCGGTACCCTCCTCGATGCGCGAACCTCCGAGCAGCTCTTGCGCAATCTCTTCTTCCCCAAGGCATCCCTCCACGACGGCGCCGTGATCATCCGTGCCGGTCGCGTGGCCGCCGCGGGCTGCGTCATGCCCCTGTCGGAGAATCCGCACCTCAGCAGCGACTTGGGCACCCGCCACCGCGCCGGCGTGGGCACCAGTGAAGTGTCCGACGCCGTGGTGGTCATCGTCTCCGAGGAGACGGGCACCATCTCCGTGGCCATCGGCGGCATGCTCAAGCGTCATCTGGCGCCCCAGACCTTGGAGCGCCTGCTCACCAGCGAGCTGGTGCCCAACGAGGAGGAGCAAAAGACCCTTATGACCCGGCTCAAGGCCACCATCACGAAAAAGGGGCGATCCAATGCGAAATAAAAAATGGCTCACCATGCTCCTGTGCCTGCTGGTGTCGGTGGGCCTGTGGGCGTATATCGTCACCGTGGAGAACCCCGAGCGGGATCTTCCTCTTTACAATATCCCCGTGGTCTTTTCCGGCGAGGACATTCTCCGGGAGGACTACGAGCTGATTATCTCCGAGACCAACGTGGATTCCGGCGTGGATCTCACCTTCAGCGGCAAGCTCACGGAGCTCAACAAGCTCCAGAAGGATAAGCTGGAGCTGCAGGTGGAGGTGGACGTGTCGCGGCTTCGCAGCGCCAACGAATACTCCTTCTCCTATGACATCTCCGACATCACCCTGCCGGGCTCGGTATCGGCCCAGAACCTCACCCTCATCGACCGCAACCCCAGTAAGATCACCGTCACCCTCGACCAGCTGGCCAAAAAGACCGTGGAGGTGCGGGTGGTCACCGATGTGCAGGTGGTGTCCGGCTATCTCGCCGAGCGCATCTCCCAGGATTACAGCGAAATCGTCATCGAGGGCCCGTCGGAGCTGGTGGAGCAGGTGGATCGGGCCGTGGTCACCCTCAAGCGGGAGAACGTGGATCAGACCATCACCACCCGCCTTCCCTACACCCTGGTGGACGTGGACGGCAACCCGGTGGACAGCACGGAGATCACCTCCGACATCGCCGAAATCGAGGTGACGCTGCCGGTGTCCATGTTCAAGGATGTGCCCTTGGAGCTGCCTCTCATCGACGGCGGCGGCGCCACATCCGACGACGTGACCGCAGACATCGAACCCGAGACCGTGCGGATCTCCGGCGATCCGTCGGTCATCGAGCCCATCCAGACGCTGCGGCTTTCCTCGCTGGATCTCTCGTCGCTGATGAGCAACAGCGAGACCATCAAGCGCACCATCACCATGCCCGAGGGCTGCACCAACGTCTCCGGCGAGCAGGAGGCCACCATCAAGGTCACCGTGGCCAACAAGGCCATCAAGCAGCTGCGGGTTCCCAATACCAACTTCCAGTATGCCAACGTGCCCCAGGGCCTGGTGCCCGAGGCCCGCACCAGTATGCTTCTGGTGACCATCCGGGCCGACAGCGATGACATTGACGAGATCACCGAGGAGAATATCCGCGTTATCGCCGACTTCACGGGCGTCACCGTGGCCGATACCGGTGGCTCTACCACTGTAACTGTGCGCATCTATGTGGACGGCTTTGAGACCGCCGGCGTTATCGGTGCGGAGGAATACTCCATTGTGGTGGATCTCAACCCGGTGGACGGCTGAAGGTGAGCGTGTCTGTGGGCGCTCCGGCGCCCACAGACCGAAAGGGAGGAATGGAATTTGATTAACAGCATGACCGGCTACGGCCGGGCCAGCGCTACCTTTGCGGATATGGAGATCACCGCGGAGCTCCGCGCCGTCAACAACCGCTATCTCGACTGCACCGTGAAGCTCCCCCGGCTCTATTCCTACGCCGAGGACAGGCTGGTCAGGGCCGTCAAGGCCGCCGTGGCCCGGGGCAAGGTGGAGGTGTTCTTCACCGTCCGCCGCAGCGGTGGCGAGAGCGCCGTGGCGCTCAATCGCCCCGTGGCCGAAGGGTATCTCCGGGCCATGCGGGAGATGGCCCAGGTCTTTGACCTCACCGATGACGTGTGCGTGTCCACCCTGGCGCGGATGAGCGACGTGTTCACCCTGGAAAAGCGCGACGACGACGAAGAGGCCGTCACCGCGGCCCTTTTGGAGACGCTCAACGCCGCGCTGGCCCAGTTCGGAGCCATGCGCCGGGCTGAGGGAGAGGCCCTGGAGGCCGACCTCCGCGGCCGCGCTGAGACCATTTTGAATTTGGTCTCCCAGGTGGAGCAGCGCAGCCCCCAGACCGTGGCGGAATATCGCGCCCGTCTCACTGCCAAGATGGAGGAAATCCTGGGCGCGTCTGTGGACGAGAGCCGCATTCTCACCGAGGCCGCCATCTATGCCGACAAGGTGGCCGTGGACGAAGAGACCGTGCGCCTCAAGAGCCACCTGGCCCAGCTGGAGGCCATGCTCAACGCCGGCGGACAGATTGGAAGAAAGCTCGATTTCCTGCTCCAGGAGATGAACCGCGAGGCCAATACCATCGGCTCGAAGTGCACCGATCTGGCCATTGCCCAGATTGTGGTGAACATCAAGGCGGAGCTGGAGAAGATCCGCGAACAGGTGCAGAATATCGAATAAGAAGGAGGGCGCCATGCGGCTTATCAACATTGGATTTGGCAATATGGTCTCCTCCACCCGGCTCCTGGCCATTGTCAGCCCGGAGTCCGCGCCCATCAAGCGCATTGTGCAGGAGGCCCGCGACCGCGGCATGCTCATCGACGCCACCTATGGCCGCAGAACCAGGGCGGTGATCGTCATGGATACCGACCATGTGATTCTCTCCGCCATCCAGCCCGAGACCATTGCCGGGCGCTTCGGCGGCAGAGCCGTCACCCCGGAAGAAGAGGAGGAGGAAGCTCCATGCGAGGAACGCTGATCGTACTCTCCGGCCCTTCGGGCGTGGGGAAGAGCACGGTGGTCAAGGGCGTCATGGCCCGATGCCCGAACCTGCAATTTTCCGTCTCAGCCACCACCCGGCCCATGCGCCCCGGCGAGGTGGACGGAAAGAACTACTACTTTGTCTCGCGGGAGCAGTTCCGCGCGATGATTCAGGAAGAAAAGCTCCTGGAATACGCCGAATATGTGGGCAACTACTACGGCACCCCCGAGGCCCCGCTGGACGCGGCGCTGGAGGCCGGGCAGGACGTCCTCCTGGACATCGAAGTCCAAGGTGCGCTCCGGGTCAAGGCCCGGCGGAGCGACGCGGTGCTGATTTTCATGCTGGCGCCGTCCTTCGGCGACATTGAGCGCCGTCTCCAGGGCCGGGGCGACACCGCTCCAGAGCTCATTCGGGAGCGGCTGCTCCGGGCCCAGTGGGAGTACACCCAGGCCCATCAGTATGACTATCTGGTGATTAACGACAATGTGGACAAGGCCGTGGACGAGATCGCCGCCATCCTCAAGGCGGAGAAGTGCCGCACGGCCCAGCGTCTGAGCTATTTGAAGGAGGACTTTTAATCATGCTCTACCCCCCCATTTATCAGCTTCTCAAGCATATCGACAGCCGCTATCTCCTGGTGAACGTGGTGGCTCGCCGCGCCCGGCAGATCTCCATTGAGGCCGAGCAGGAGGGCTATGCCCTGGCGGACAAGCCCGTAACCCTGGCCATCCGCGAGGTGGCCGACGGCAAGCTCACCGCCACCACCAAAGAAGAATATCTGCGCTGATGGAGCTGGGTCTGGCCGGGACGGCCATCGCCCGGTGTGCCGTCGCCGCCGCGCCCTATGCCATCGACCGGCTCTACACCTACCGGGTGCCGCCGGGGCTCACCCTGACGGCGGGGCAGCGGGTGGCCGTGCCCTTCGGGCCGGGCAACCGCCGCAGCGAAGCCGTGGTGGTGGCGCTGGGGGAGAGCCCCGGCGACGGCCTCAAGGATGTGGCCGAGGCGCTGGACGGCGAGGCCTTTCTCTCTCCCTTTCAGCTGCGGCTGGCGGCCTTTGTGCGAAAACGCTATTTCTGCACCTACTTCGACGCCGTGCGAGCGATGATTCCCGCGCCGCTGTGGTTCGGCGTCCGGGAGGAGGCGGCGCTGACCGTCTCCGCCGCAGACGCTCTGGCCCAGGTCAAGACGGCCCAGGCCCGGGAAGTGGTGGAATTTCTCGACCAGCGGGGCGGGAGCGCCCCTCTCTCGGCGCTGCGCGCCGCCTTCGACGGCGAGGCGCTCTCCAAGGCCCTCGCTTATCTCAGCCGGAAAAAGCTCCTAAAGTCCACCCAGGACTTCACCCGCCGGGTGCACGACCAGGCCGAGGCGCTGGCCTCCCTGGCTGCCTCCCGGGAGGAGGTGGAGGCCTATCTCAGCGCCAAGGGCCGCGGCGCGCCGCTCCAAGGGGCGGCGCTGCGG
The DNA here is from genome assembly GCA_944386905.1 of uncultured Oscillospiraceae bacterium. Lineage (GTDB taxonomy): Bacteria > Bacillota > Clostridia > Oscillospirales > Oscillospiraceae > Avoscillospira. Next base: position 4,671 of record CALXCW010000069.1, on the reverse strand, counting down.
CTTTTGCTCCAGCTGGGTGAGGTGAGCGTGAAGGAGCTAAGCTACTTCACCGGCGCCACCGGCGCCACGGTGCGCCGCCTGCAGCAGCTGGGGCTGATCTCCCTCCGGCTGCGGCCGGTGTTTCGCTCGCCGCTGCCGGACTATGTGGAGCCGAAGCCCCTCCCGGCCCTCACCGGCGAGCAGCAGGCCGCCCTTGCGACGCTCTCGGCAAAGCTGACCTTGTCCGATCCCGGCGTCGCCCTTCTCTACGGCGTCACCGGCAGCGGCAAGACTGCCGTCTATCTCCATCTCATCCGCCGGGCGCTGGACGAGGGCCGGCAGGCCCTCTACCTGGTGCCGGAAATCGCCCTGACGCCTCAGCTGATCCAGCGGCTCATGGCCCACTTTGGTTCGGACGTGGCGGTGCTCCACAGCGCGCTGCGCGACGGCGAGCGGGCCGACCAGTGGAAGCGGATCCGCCAGGGCAAGGCCCCGGTGGTGCTGGGCACCCGGTCGTCGGTGTTCGCGCCCCTTTCCAACCTCGGCGTCATCATTGTGGACGAGGAGCAGGAGCACTCCTATCAGTCCGAGCAGACCCCCCGCTACCATGCCCGGGAGGTGGCCCAGTATCTGGGCCGCCGGCTGGGGGCATTGGTGGTACTGGGGTCGGCCACGCCGTCGGTGGAGAGCATGTACCTGGCCGAGACAGGGGTCTACACCCTCTGCAAGCTGACCCAGCGCTTCAACGGCGCGGCCCTGCCGCCGGTGGAGGTGGTGGATCTCAAGGAGGAGCTCCGCGCCGGAAACGGTTCGGTGCTCAGCCGCCCTCTCTGCCGTGCCATCGAGGAGACCGTGGCGCGGGGGGAGCAGTGCATTCTCTTTCTCAACCGCCGCGGCACGGGGCAGTATGTGGTCTGCGTCGCCTGCGGCGAGGTGCCCCAGTGTCCGCGGTGTTCCGTGAGCCTCACCTACCACGCCGCCAACGGGCGGCTGATGTGCCACCACTGCGGCTTTTCCCAGCCTGCGGCGGCCCGGTGCGCCTGCGGCGGGCACCGCAAGGTCATGGGCTGCGGCACCCAGCGGGTGGAGCAGGAGCTTCACGACCGCTTCCCATCGCTGGCCGGGGCCCGGATGGATGCCGACACCGTCTCCGCCTCCAACACCCACGAGGATATTTTGGAGCGGTTTCGCAGGGATAAGATCCCGGTGCTGGTGGGCACGCAGATGGTCACCAAGGGCCTGGACTTTGAAAACGTCACCCTGGTGGGGGTGCTGGACGCCGACATGAGCCTGGCTGTGAACCACTTTCGCGCCGCCGAGACCACCTTCTCCCTGCTCACCCAGGTGGTGGGCCGGGCCGGACGGGGAAAGTCGCCGGGCCGGGCCATTTTGCAGACCATGACGCCCCGCCATGCCGTCATCGCCCTGGCCGCCCGCCAGGACTACGACGGCTTCTACCGCCTGGAGCTGCCGCTGCGGCGGCTCCACGGCATGCCGCCCTTCCGGGTGGTGTATACGGCCACCTTCGTCTCGCCGTCGGAGCTGCGGGCGCGGCGGGGGGCCGAGGACTTTCGCGCCCAGGTGGCGAACCTGGGGCTGGAGGTGCTGGGCCCGGCCCAGGCCCCGGTGTTTAAGGTCAACAACGCCTTCCGCTATCGGCTGAGCCTGCTGGGGCGGAGCGATGGAGCCCTGCGCCAGCAGCTGGCCGCGGCGCTTGCGGCCTTCTCCCGGGCCCACCGGGGCGTGACGGCCTATCTGGAAGGCAACAGCTACGATTGAAACACGGCCCGGAGGGCCGGAGGAGGAACAATGGCACTGAGAAATATCGTCACCGTGGGCGACAGCGTCCTCACCAAGGTCAGCCGCCCGGTCACCAAGTTCGACAGGCGGCTCCATGAGCTGCTCGACGACATGGCCCAGACGCTCACCGAGGCCGGCGGCGTGGGCCTGGCCGCGCCCCAGGTGGGGGTGCTGCGGCGGGTCGTGGTGGTGGACACCGGCGAGGACGGGATTCTGGAGCTGGTGAACCCGGAGATCATCCAGGAGAGCGGCGAGCAGACCGGCCTGGAGGGCTGCCTGAGCGTGCCGGGGAAGTACGGCATCGTCACCCGGCCCAACTTTGTCACCGTCCGCGCCCAGGATCGAAACGGCGCATGGTTTGAGGCGGAAGGGGAGGCGCTCATCGCCCGCTGCTTCTGCCACGAGCTGGCCCATCTGGATGGGCAGCTCTACACCGAAATTGCCGAGCGGATGCTCACCGCAGAGGAACTGCGGGCCATGGAAGAGGAAGAAGCATGAGAATTGTATTTATGGGCACGCCGGACATCGCCCGGCAGTGCTTGGAAGCGGTCTACCACGCCGGCCACGAGATCGCGGCCGTCTATACCAAGCCCGATACGCCCAAAAACCGGGGCATGAAGCTCACCTGTTCGCCGGTCAAGACCTTTGCGATGGAAAAGGGCCTCACGGTGTGCCAGCCGGCGAACTTCCGCGAGGAAGGGGCCGTGGAGGCGCTGCGGGCCCTGGAGCCGGAGCTCATTCTGGTGGTGGCCTACGGGCGGATTTTGCCCCAGTCGGTGCTGGACATCCCGGAAAAGGGCTGCGTCAACATGCACGCGAGCATTTTGCCGCAGCTTCGCGGCGCGGGGCCGGTGCAGTGGTCGATTCTCAACCACCTGAATGAGACCGGCGTCACGGCCATGTACCTCACCGCTGGAATGGACGAGGGCGACATCATCGACATTCGCCGCACGCCCATCGACCCCATGGAGACCGGCGCAGAGCTCATGGAGCGCATTGCCGCCATCGCCGCGGGGCTTGCGGTGGACACCCTCGCGGCCATCGAGGCCGGCACGGCCACGGCCACGGCCCAGGATCACGCCCGGGCGACCTATGCGCCCATGCTCTCCAAGGAGATGAGCCCCATCGACTGGACGGAGCCGGTGCGCTACGTCATCGACCATGTCCGGGGCCTGATCCCCTGGCCGGTGGCCACGGCGGAGCTGGGGGGCAAGCGGTTTAAGATCTTCCGGGTGGAGGACGCCGGGAAACAGTCCGACGCGGCTCCGGGGACGCTGCTGGCGCTGACGAAGCAGGGCCTGGAGGTGGCCTGCGGCGACGGCGTGGCGGTGATTCGGGAGCTCCAGGCCGAGGGCGGCAAGCGCATGGCCGCCGCCGACTACTTCCGCGGCCACCCCATCGCGCTGTAGTCTGCGCCCGCCGCGTTTACCCAGGAAAGGAGCCGTCCATGGACGCCAGAACCATAGCGCTGTGCGTGCTCATCGCCTGCCGGAAGGACGGCGCCTGGGCCGACGGCGCCCTGAAGGAAACCCTCGCCCGCCAGCGCCTCGACCGGCGCGACGCCGCCCTGGCCACCCGCTTGGTCTACGGCGTGCTCCAAAACCGGCTGCTTCTCGACTTTCAGCTTGCGCAGCTGGTGCGCGGTTCCCTGCGCCGCCTCCAGCCGGTGGTGCTGGATATCCTCCGGCTGGGCCTCTATCAGATTGAATTTCTCACGAAAATTCCCCCCTCCGCCGCCGTCAACCAGGCCGTGGAGCAGGGAAAGCAGCATGCCTCCCGCCAGGCCGCGGGATTGATCAACGGCGTGCTGCGCGCCGCCGTCCGCCTGGGCGGCGACCTGCCGAAGCCTGCGGATCTCGCCACCCGCTTCAGCCATCCCCAGCCCCTGGTGGACTTGCTCGCCGACGCGGTGGGTGACGAGCTTCCGGCTCTCCTGCAAAGTCACAATGAAATTCCGCCGGTGGTGGTGCAGCGCAACCCGCTGGCCGTGGACGAGGCCGCTTTCCTCGCGGCGCTGGCCGAGGCCGGGATCGACGCCGCAGCCCACCCCTGGCTGCCGGACGCCTATACCCTCTCTCTCAGCGGCGCCCTGGATCGCCTGCCCCTCTTCCAGCAGGGAGGCTTTTATGTCCAGGATCCCGCCGCCCGGCTGGCCGTCACCGCCGCCGGTCTCCGGCCCGGCATGCGCGTGCTGGATGTCTGCGCCGCCCCCGGCGGCAAGAGCTTTGCCGCCGCCATCGACCTTGCCAATACCGGCGCTGTCCTCTCCTGCGACATCCATCCCCATAAGATCGCCCTGCTGGAAAAGGGCGCGGCCCGGCTGGGACTCGGCATCATCCAGCCGCTGCTCCAGGACGGCGCGCAGTTCTGCGAGGCGTGGGAGGGGGCCATGGACGCCGTGATCTGCGACGTGCCCTGCTCGGGTCTCGGCGTCATCCGCAAAAAGCCCGACATCCGCTATAAGCCTCTGGAGCCTCTGGCGGGCCTCCCGGCGGTGCAAAAGCGGATCCTTCGCAACGCCGCCCGCTATGTCCGCCCCGGCGGCGTGCTGCTCTACAGCACCTGCACCATCCTCCGGCGGGAAAATGAAGCGGTGGTCGCCGATTTTCTTGCCGACGCGCCCCACTTTGCCCCGGAGGCCTTTGAGCTGCCGCTGGGCCCGGTGCCGGAGGGTATGGTCACCCTCTATCCCCACCGCCACGGCACCGACGGCTTCTTCATCGCCAAATTGAGGAGAAGAACATGAACCGAGACATCAAATCCATGGATTTGCCTGCCCTGACCGACGCCATGGCCCAGCTGGGCCAGCCGGCCTACCGGGCGGAGCAGGGCTTTGCCTGGCTCCACCGCGGGGCTCGCTCCTTCGAGGAGATGACCAATCTCTCCAAGGCG
>CALXCW010000068.1 GCA_944386905.1 uncultured Oscillospiraceae bacterium | reverse complement strand
CGCTGCACCCGTGGGCCGCAGCGCACCTGTAGGGGCGGATTACATATCCGCCCGCGGGTCGATGTGGGCTTCGACCCCTACGCACGATGTTGCGGCCTGTTCGTAGGGGCGGATGCCCACATCCGCCCGGCGGCCTTTGACCGCTTCGCGGTCGGGCCGATGTGGGCATCGACCCCTACGAGTGCGCCAATTTTTCCGCCACAATCTCGGCGGCCTTCGGCAGGAGCACCCACTCGGCCTGCTCCATCACCCGCCGCTGCAACATTTCCGGTGTGTCGCCGGGCAGGACGTCCACGGCTTTTTGCAAAAGGATCTCCCCGCCGTCTGGGATTTCGTTGACAAAGTGCACCGTCGCGCCGGTGACCTTCACGCCGTACCGGAGTGCCGCCTCATGCACCTTGAGGCCGTAAAATCCTTCCCCGCAGAAGGACGGAATCAGGGCCGGGTGGACGTTCAAAATCCGGTTGGGCCACTTCTTCGTAAATTCCGCCGAGAGGATCTTCAAAAACCCCGCCAAAATGATCATCTCAATCCCGGCGCTCCGGAGCACGGCGGCAAGCCGGGGCTCAAAGTCCTTCCCCGGCAGCGCCACTGCCGGGACGCCGGCCTTTTGGGCCCGCTCCAGGGCGTAGGCCCCTTCCCGGTTGGAGACCACCAACGCAATCTCCCCGTGGGGGATGTTCCCGGCGGCCTGGGCGTCCAGAAGGGCCTGGAGGTTGGTGCCGCCGCCGGAGACCAGAACTGCGATTTTCGTCTTTACCATAGAACCACCTTGTCTTGGGCTTGCACAATCTCGCCCAGGCGATAGGCGTCCTCGCCGTTTTCCCGGAGGATTTCCAGGGCTTTTTCGGCGTCCTCCTTGGAAACCACCACGGTCATGCCGACACCCATGTTGAAGGTGTTGAACATCTCCCGGCGGGAGATCCGGCCGGTTTTCTCGATCAAATCGAAGATCGGCAGCACCTTAACGTCGTCCATTTTGATCCTGGCGCCCAGGCCGTGGGGAAGAGAGCGGGGGATGTTCTCAAAGAAGCCGCCGCCGGTGATATGAGAAATGCCCTTGACGGTGACCTGCTCAAAAAGGGCCAGGACGGGCTTGACGTAGATCTTGGTGGGGGTCAGAAGCGTCTCGCCCAGACCGCGGCCCCCCAGCGCGGGAACCGGCGCGGTGAGGTCGGCATGCTCCACGTCAAAGACCTTGCGCACCAGGGAAAAGCCGTTGGAGTGCAGGCCGCTGGAGGGCAGGGCCAGCATCACGTCGCCGGGGCGCATGGCGCTGTGGTCGATGATCTTAGATCTGTCCACGATGCCCACGGCGAAGCCCGCGAGATCATATTCGTCCTCGGGGTAGAAGCCGGGCATCTCGGCGGTTTCGCCGCCGATGAGGGCCGCGCCGGACTGGACGCAGCCTTCCGCCACGCCGGAGACGATGGCAGCGATCTTCTCGGGGACATTCTTGCCGCAGGCGATGTAGTCCAGGAAGAAGAGGGGCTTGGCCCCGGCGCAGAGGATATCGTTGACGCACATGGCCACACAGTCGATGCCCACGGTGTCGTGCTTACCTAAGAGGAAGGCCAGCTTGAGCTTGGTGCCCACGCCGTCGGTGCCGGAGACCAAGGTGGGGGCGGTCATGGCGCCGACGTCCAGGGAGAAGAGGCCGCCGAAGCCGCCGATATCGGAGACGACGCCGGGGGTGACCGTGCGGGCAATGTGGGATTTCATCAGCTCCACGGCCCTGTAGCCCGCGGTGATGTCCACGCCCGCCCGGGCGTAGGCGTCGGAGTAGCTTTGGGTGTTCATGGGTGCCTCCTTATCTCTCGGAGATTTTCTTTTCAAAGCGGTTTTTTTCGGCGGCCCTGGGCGTGGCGGTGGGGTAGGCCGCGCCGAAGCAGGCGGCGCAGAAGCCCTTGGAGGCCGTGCCGTTGCAGAGCTTGTAGGTGCTCTCCAGGCTCAGATACCCCAGAGAGTCCACGCCGATGATCTCGGCGATCTCCGCCTCGGTGTGGCGGCAGGCGATGAGATGCTCCTTCGAATCGATGTCGGTGCCGTAGTAGCAGGGGTTCACAAAGGGCGGCGCCGAGACGCGCATGTGGATCTCCCGGGCCCCGGCGTCCCGCAAAAGGCGGATGATCCGGGCGCTGGTGGTGCCGCGGACGATGGAGTCGTCGATGAGCACCACCCGCTTGCCCTCCACCACCTGGCGGATGGGGTTTAATTTGATCTTCACCTTGTCCTGCCGGACGTCCTGGCCGGGGGCGATGAAGGTGCGGGCGATGTAGCGGTTTTTGATAAAGCCCACGGCGTAGGGAATGCCCGACTGCTGAGCATAGCCCACGGCGGCGTCGATGCCGCTGTCGGGCACGCCGATGACCACGTCGGCCTGGGCCGGGTGCTCCAGGGCCAGGAAGGCCCCGGCGCGCGCCCGGGCGGCGTGGACGTTGCAGCCGTCCAGCACCGAATCGGGCCGGGCGAAATAGATATACTCAAAGATGCACATGGTGCGCGGGCACTGGTTGCAGTGGGTGGGGATGGATCTGGGTTCCTTTCCCGGCTCAAAGACCAGGATTTCGCCGGGGGCCACGTCGCGGATGAGCTTGGCGGCCACGGCATCCAGCGCGCAGCTCTCCGAGGCCACGATGTATGTGCCGTCCTCGGTCTGGCCGTAGCACAGGGGCCGGAAGCCGTGCTTGTCCCGGGCGGCGATGAGCTTGGCCGGGGACATGATGACCAGGGAGTAGGCCCCCTCCAGCCGCTCCATGGCCCGCTCCACCGCGGCCTCGATGGACGTGGTCTGAATGCGCTCCTTGGTGATGATGTAGGAAATCACCTCGGTGTCGGAGGTGGAGTGGAAGATGGAGCCCTGGAGCTCCAGCTCGGTTCTGAGCTCTGTGGAGTTGGTGAGATTGCCGTTGTGGGCCAGGGCCATGCGGCCCTTGATGTGGTTGACCAGCATGGGCTGGGCGTTGGAGCGGCCGCCGGTGCCGGTGGTGCCGTAGCGGACGTGGCCCACGGCCAGGTTGCCGGGGCCCAGGCTCTTTAAGCGTTCGGCGGAAAAGACCTCCCCCACCAGCCCCACGTCCTTGTAGCTCTGGAAGAGGCCGTCGTCGTTGACCACGATGCCGCAGCTCTCCTGGCCGCGGTGCTGCAGGGCAAAGAGGCCGTAGTAGGTCATCCCGGCCACGTCCGCCTGCCGCGGGGCGCAGACGCCAAAGACGCCGCATTCTTCATGGAGATTGCTCATGGCGTCCCCCGCTTACGCGCCGAAGATCCGGCGGCGCATCTCCTCGTAGGCGTCCTCCACGCCGCCCAAGTCCCGGCGGAAGCGATCCTTGTCCAGCTTCTCGTGGGTCTTGCTGTCCCAGAAGCGGCAGGTGTCCGGGGAGATCTCGTCGGCCAGGACGATGGTGCCATCACCCAGGCGGCCGAACTCCAGCTTGAAGTCCACCAAATCCACGCCCACCTCTTGAAAGAACGCCTTCATCACGTCGTTGACTTGGAAGGCCATGGCGCGGATGGTTTCGATTTCCTCCGGGGTGGCCAGCTTCAAAGCCAGGGCCTGGGCGGTGTTGATCATGGGGTCGCCCAGGTCGTCGTTCTTATAGGAATACTCGATGGTGGGATGTTCAAAGACAATGCCCTCGGAAACGCCGAAGCGCTTGGCGAAGGAGCCGGCGGAGATGTTGCGGATGATGACTTCCAGGGGAACAATCTCCACCTTTTTCACCAGGGTATCCCGCTCGTTCAGCTCCTCCACATAGTGGGTGGGGATCCCGGCGTTTTCCAGCTTTTTCATCATAAAGTTGGTGACGCGGTTGTTGATGACGCCCTTGCCGGTGATGGTGCCCTTCTTGAGGCCGTTGAAGGCGGTGGCGTCGTCTTTATAGTGCACCATGACGATGTCGGGGTTTTCCGTGGCAAAAACCTGCTTGGCCTTGCCTTCGTAGAGCATTTCTTTGATTTCCATGGGGGTTTCCTCCTATATTGATTCCGTGGTGATGGTTTGAGCGGGCCAGGGGGCGGCGATCTTACCGGTTGAACCGCGCCTCCACGGCGGCGTTCTTTTGGAGCACCGCCGCGGTGTCGGCCTCGCGCTTATGTTGGAGCTTTTCGGCCAGGCCCTCGTCGGCCACGGCCAGAATCTCAATGGACAACAAAGCGGCATTGACTGCGCCGTCGATGGCCACCGTCGCCACGGGAATGCCCGCGGGCATCTGGACAGTGGACAAAAGCGCGTCAATGCCGTCTAAGGTGTGGGCGCTGACCGGCAGACCGATCACCGGCAGCGTCGTGTTGGCCGCGAGAACGCCGGCCAGATGGGCCGCCTTTCCGGCGGCGGCGATGAGTACCCCGAGTCCCCGCGCCCGGGCGGACTGGGCGAAGGCCAGAGCCTGGGCCGGGGTGCGATGGGCGGAATACACATGCACCTCCGCCTCCACGCCGAAGGCCTTGAGCGTGTCGATGGCCTTCTCCACCACGGGCAGGTCGCTGTCGCTCCCCATTACAATTCCGACTTTCTTCATGGTTACCTCCCAAAATTTTTGGCCGAATCCGACAAAAATTCCGACTTTTTCATCAAGTAGGTACTCTCTACTTTACCATGAAACCTCCTCCTTGGCAATCCCACAGAGCGGAGATTTTCAGGGGTGTTTGCGAATTGAACTTGTGGTAATTGCACGAAAATCAAAAATCCCGCTGGAATTCCAGCGGGGTTTCCCGTGAAAATCGCGTTTCATGTTCGACTATAGCAAACGCAGCATCACACCTCGCCCCGCGGCCTGGTCGGAGGGGATCAGAAAATGTCCGGCCCGGTGTGTAGGGGTCGATGCCCACATCGACCCGCGGTCGCGTAAGCGGCCTTCGGCCGACGGGCGGATGTGGGCATCCGCCCCTACGAAAAGCCATCGGCCCGGTGCGTAGGGGTCGATGCCCACATCGACCCGCGGCCGCGTAAGCGGCCTTCGGCCGACGGGCGGATGTGGGCATCCGCCCCTACGAAAAGCCATCGGCCCGGTGTGTAGGGGTCGATGCCCACATCGACCCGCGGCCGCGTAAGCGGCCTTCGGCCGACGGGCGGATACAACAATGCCGCCGGCGGATTGTCCATCCGTCCGGCGGCTCCTTGGCCCCTCAGCGGTATACCTCCTCCTTGAGGATGCCGATATAGGGCAGATTGCGGTAGTTGTTGGCATAGTCCAGGCCGTAGCCCACCACGAATTTGTCCGGGCACTGGAAGCCTACGTAGTCCGGCGTCAGGGCGGGGTCATGGCGGCCCATCTTGTCCAAGAGGGCGATGGTTTTCACACTCTTGGGCCCGCGGGTTTCAAAGAGGGTTTTGAGGTGCTTGAGGGTCAGGCCGGAGTCGATGATGTCGTCCACCAGCAGCACGTCCCGGCCGGTGATGTCAATGTCCACGTCCTTGTTGAGCTTGACCACGCCGGAGGACTTGCTGGAGTTGCCGTAGCTGGAGACGGAAATGAAATCCATGTCGATGTTCAGCTCGATCTCCCGGCAGAGGTCGGTGAAGAAGAGCGACGCGCCCTTGAGCACGCACACCATCACCGGGCGGGAGCCCTGATAATCGCCGGTGATCTTCTCCCCCAGCGTTTCCACCATGGCCGCAATCTGCTTTTCCGAGTAGAGGATGGCTTCGATGTCGTTTTCTTTCGTCGTAATGCGCATGTCGTTTCTCCTTTTCAGATGGTAATTTTATTGTAACAGATTCCCCCGCCGTTGACAACTGCCTGGGAGATGTTGTACACTCTAGGAAAGCAATGCGAAAAAGCGAATGCGGCCCGCCCCTACGGGATGAATTGTCGGCGGGAACGTAGGGGCGGCCTGTATGGCCGCCCGTGGGTACGATCCCCTCCGGTATGGCTTCGCCATACCACCTCCCCTTTAAAAAGGGGAGGCTTGCGGGCGGGCACGCGGCCCGCCCCTACGGGATGAATTGCCGGCGGGAACGTAGGGGCGGCCTGTATGGCCGCCCGTGGGTACGATCCCCTCCGGTATGGCTTCGCCATACCACCTCCCCTTTAAAAAGGGGAGGCTTCCCGGGCCTGTGCCCGCCAAGAGGCTCGTCCATCCAATCTTACTTTAAAGGAGTTCTCCATGCGTATTGTTGTCAAAATCGGCACCTCCACCCTGGCCCACAGCGGCGGGCGGCTGAACATCCGCCGGGTGGAGCTGCTGTGCAAAATCCTCTCCGATCTCAAAAACGCGGGTCATCAGCTGCTGCTGGTGACCTCCGGCGCCATCGGCATGGGCGTGGGCAAGCTGGGGCTCCCCGGGCGGCCCCAGGACATGCCCGGCAAGCAGGCCGCGGCGGCGGTGGGCCAGTGCGAGCTGATGTACTTCTACGACAAGCTCTTCTCGGAGTACCACCACACCGTGGCCCAAATCCTCCTCACCGCCGACGACGTCCGCGACAATCGCCGCAGCGGCCACCTCCGCGACACCCTGGAGCGGCTTCTCTCTCTGGGGGCGCTGCCCATTCTCAACGAAAACGACGCCGTAGCCACCGACGAAATCGGCATCGAGACCACCATCGGCGAAAACGACACCCTCTCGGCCATCGTGGCCCGGCTGGTGGAGGCCAATCTTTTGATCCTGCTCTCGGACATCGACGGACTTTACACCGCCGACCCCCACCGGGACACGACCGCCCGGCTGATCCCGGTGGTGGAGGCCGTCACCGACGAGATCCGCGCCCTGGCCGGCGGGGCCGGGACGAGCCTGGGGTCGGGCGGCATGGCCACCAAGCTGGCCGCCGCCGACATCGCCTGCGCCGCGGGCATCGACATGGTCATCACCAACGGCTCCAAGCCGGAGCTTCTCTACGATCTCTTCGACGGCAAGGCCGTCGGCACTCGATTTTTAGGAAGGAGCGCGCAACCATGACCACCCAAGAACTGCTGATCCGGGCCAAAGCCGCGGCCCCCGCCCTGGCCGCCGCCGGGGAGGAACAAAAAAACCAGGCCCTTTTGGCCATGGCCGCCTCCCTGGAGGCCGCCTGCGACGAGATCCTCGCCGCCAACCGCGCCGACATGGAGGCCGCCCGGGCCACCATCTCCCCGGTGATGCTCGACCGGCTGGCCCTGAGCCGCGAACGGGTGGCCGCCATGGCCGAGGGTGTCCGCCAGGTGGCGGCGCTGCCCGACCCGGTGGGCCGGGTGCGGCGGCAGTGTACCCGGCCGGGCGGCCTCACCATCGAACAGGTGGGCGTGCCCATGGGGGTGGTAGCCATCATCTACGAGAGCCGGCCCAACGTCACCTCCGACGCGGCGGCGCTGTGCCTCAAGGCCGGCAGCGCCTGCGTCCTCCGGGGCGGCAAGGAGGCCTACCGCACGGCCCGCGCCATCGTCACCGCCCTGGGCGACGCTCTGGAGACCGCCGACCTCCCCGCCGATCTGATTTCCCTGGTGGAGGACACCACCCGCGCAAGCGCCACGGAGCTGATGACCGCCGTGGGGTACGTGGATCTCCTGATCCCCCGGGGCGGCGCGGGGCTCATTCGCGCCGTCACCGAAAACGCCAAGGTGCCCTGCATCCAGACCGGAACCGGCATCTGCCACGTCTATGTGGACAAAGAGGCCGATCTCTCCATGGCCCTCTCCATCGTGGACAACGCCAAGACCAGCCGCCCGTCGGTGTGCAACGCCGCCGAGGTGCTCTTGGTGCACGAGGCGGTGGCCGAGGCCTTCCTCCCGAGGCTGGAGGCCCGGCTGGTGGGCGACCGGCTGCTGGACGGCAAGCAACCGGTAGAGCTGCGGCTTGACCCCCGGGCGGCGGCCATCATCCCCGGCACGGCGGCAGGGCCGCAGGACTTCGACACGGAGTTTCTCGACTATATTCTGGCGGTGAAGGTGGTCTCGTCCCTGGACGAGGCCGTGGCCCACATTGCCGCCCACTCCACGGGCCACAGCGAGGCCATCGTCACCGCCGACGAGGAGGCGGCGGCGCGGTTTATGCGCCGGGTGGACAGTGCAGCGGTCTATCACAACTGCTCCACCCGTTTCACCGACGGCGGCGAGTTCGGCCTGGGGTGCGAGATGGGCATTTCCACCCAGAAGCTCCACGCCCGGGGCCCCATGGGGCTGGAGGAGCTTTGCACCTACAAATACATCATTCGCGGAAACGGACAGGTGAGATAACATGGCGAAGATCGGATTTTTAGGCGTGGGCAGCATGGGGTCTGCCCTGGCCCGGGCGGCGGTGAAGGCGCTGCCCCCCGAAGAGATCGTGCTGGCCAACCGCACGGCGGCCAAGGCCCAGCAGATGGCAGCGGAGCTCTCCTGCCGCTGGGCCGGGATCGAGGAGACGGCGGCAGAGAGTGAACTGCTGTTTTTGGGCGTGAAGCCCCACATTCTCCCCGGGCTTCTCTCGCAGATCGCGCCGGTGCTGGCGGCCCGGGAGGATCCGGCGACCCTGGTATCCATGGCGGCGGGAGTGACCATGGCGGCGGTGCAGGCCATGGCCGGGGGGAATTATCCGGTCATCCGCATCATGCCCAACACGCCGGTGGCGGTGGGGGCCGGGGTCATTCTCTACGACGCCACGGCGGAGGTATCCCGCGAGGCCCTGGCGCTGTTTCTCACCTCCATGGCCCAGGCAGGACTGGTAGACCGGTTGGAGGAAAGCCTGATCGACGCGGGCAGCGCCGTGAGCGGCTGCGGCCCGGCCTTTGCCGACCTCTTTTTGGAGGCCCTGGCCGACGGCGGCGTGGCCTGCGGCCTGCCGCGGGCAAAAGCCATGGCCTACGCGGCCCAGATGCTGCTGGGGGCGGCGGCGCTGGCGCTGGAGACGGGCAAGCATCCCGGCGCCCTCAAGGACGCGGTGTGCTCCCCCGGCGGCTCCACCATCCAGGGGGTCAAAGCATTGGAGCAGCGAGCCTTCCGGGCGGCGGTGATGGAGGCGGTGGAGGCCGCCTATGAAAAGACCCAGGCGCTGGGAAAATAGCCCCGGGAACCTTGGCCGGTGGAAGCCAATGGTTTTTGGGATGCCGGTGGGAACATGTAGGGGCGGGTCGCGTGCCCGCCCGTTTTTTGTCGCGCAGCGGCAAAAAGGCTCCCCTTGGGTAAGGGGAGCCGGCGGCCGCTCACGCGGCCACGGGTCGATGTGGGCATCGACCCCTACGCTCCGGGCCGGACGCTTCGTAGGGGCGGATGCCCTGGCAAGCGTAACATAGGGAACACCAGGGGAAGGACATGGGTTACAGTTGTTTGATGTTGCGAGTAAG
>CALXCW010000067.1 GCA_944386905.1 uncultured Oscillospiraceae bacterium | reverse complement strand
AATTTCCTAAAGACATCGCTGCCATGGAGCAGAGCCTGAAACGGCTGGAAGAACAGGAACAGAAATATTCCGCCGAGCTGGACGCTGCCCTGACTGAGTATGCCGAGCTTCGGGAGCCGGCCCAGGGCTTCGACCCGGTGCAGCTGTATGAAGCAAGACAGGCCATCCGCCCCGGCAAAGAACAGGAAGCGGAGAACCGGGCACAGCAAGTTTACGGCGAGAAGTACAGCCCGCTTTTGATGTTTGACAGTAAAAAGGCGGTATCCCGGATGCTGGACGAGGATGCAGAGCGGCTGGCCGTGCGGAGAATGATGCGACAGGCGCATAAGGAGCAGCAGACTTTTCAAAAGAAAAAGAGTGAACAGGAACGGTAGAGACTATCCCAAAGTTTGTGTAAACCTCCTGCATGGTGTAGAATAGAAGCACCGCACAGGAGGTTTACCATATGACGGGGCAAGAAAATGAGCGCGGCGCTCCCCGCCATTTATGAAAGTGAGGGAACGAATAGGGGCAGCATCGGAAACGGTGCTGCCCCTGTTTGGTTTCTCATAGGACAAGTTGGCAATCGCATAAAAATGTTGGAAAGGAGGCGTATGTTCCATGAACAATCAGCTTAATATCTCGGCACTGGCAAGCGTTGATATTCAGAAGATGAACAAGGATGAATTGGTGGATGTGAGCAGCCTGGCTCTTGATCCCGGCGTTCCCCAGGAGCTTCGGGCGGGCTATATCTTAAAAGCAACGGGAAATCCCTACTGTTTCCGCGTAGGCGACTTAGGTGTCAAGCTGGAGTTTCTGGACAGCGCCCCGTCCTTACAGGATGCCCTTTCCGACTTCTTTCAGCGGAAAAAGAGCGGGCTTTAATCTCTTTCCCAACCTCTGGACACTTTGTCCAGAGGTGGAGGCATCCTTGTTGTACCCCTGGAGCAGAGGTATAATATAGGTGTAATGTGATAGGGAAGGAGGCACACATGGCACGCAAAAGCCGGGCTATTGTTGAAACGGTAAAATCACGGATTCGAGTATGGAGAATTGCCATCTATATCCGCCTATCCAAAGAGGACGCTCGGTGCTTAGACGAGTCCGAAAGCGTCACCAATCAGCGGGCAATCATTGAGGATCATATCGCCGGGTTTAACGACGGAGACGAGTACATTATCGTGGACGAATATGTTGATGACGGCATTTCCGGCACAACAGATGACGAGCGCGATGACTTCCAGCGGATGCTGGCTGACATCAAACGGGGACGCGTGAACTGCGTGATCGTCAAAGACCTGGCCCGTTCTTTCCGTAATTACAGCGATCAGGGCTATTATCTGGATGACTGGTTCCCCCGGTACAATGTCCGTTTTATTTCTCTATTTCACCAGCCCCTGGACAGCTACAAAGAGCCCCAAAATATGCGTAGTATTGCAGTTCCCATCCAGGGGGTGCTCAATGAAAACCATTGTGCGGAAACCTCTGACAAGGTGCGGGAGGTATTTGATATGAAACGCCGCAACGGGGAGCACATCGGCTCCTTCGCGGCCTATGGCTATATCAAAGATCCAAACGACAAAAATGCCTTGGTAGTGGACGAGGAAGCCGCTTCTGTTGTTCGGGAGATTTTCTCCATGTTTCTGGATGGTATGAGCAAAAATGCCATTGTCCACTATCTCAACGATCACGGCGTTCTCTGTCCCGCAGCCTATAAGCGGGAACGCCTGGGGCTGAAATACCAAAACCCCAGCATTGATCCCGCGAAACGGCCCTTGTGGTGCGCAATGTCGGTGAGTACCATTTTGAAAAATCGGATGTACTGCGGGGATATGGTGCAGGGACGCTACCGCATGAAAAGCTACAAGGTGCATATTCAAGAAGTGGTTCCCAAAGATGAATGGTACATCGTGGAAAACACGCATGAGGCAATTATTGACCGGGACACGTTTGAAAAGGTGCAGCGTCTCTTGAACCGGGACACCCGCACAGGCCCCCAACAGAAAAAACTGTATCTATTCAGCGGATTTTTGAAATGTGCCGACTGCGGCAAAGCTATGAGCCGGAGCAAGGTGGGCAGCGTGGTGTACTACTACTGCCGTACTTATAAAGACCAATCCAAAACAGCTTGCACCAAACATACTATCAAGCATGACCGTCTGGAGGCCGCTGTCCTCTACGCCATTCAGCAGCAGGTCTATCTGGCGGTGAACTACACCGAGATCATTGAGCGGATCAACCGGGCCCCGTTGGTGAAAAGCCAGTCCAAAAAGTTAATGGATGCAATCGAACAAAAAGAACGGGAGCTATCGAAAATCTCCCGCTACAAGCAATCGATTTATCAGGACTGGAAAGACGGTGAAATCAGCCACTCGGACTACCGCCACATGAAAGAGGACTACGAGCAGCAGGCGCAGGCTCTGGAGGAAGTGCTGCAAACCCTCCGGGCAGAACAGGCGGAGCTGGAAAACGGCGTGGATGCCGAAAACCCGTTCTTAACCGCCTTCCGCCAGTATCAGAATATCGACAAGCTGACACGGGACATTCTCATTGAGCTGGTGGATCATATCAAGGTGTATGAGGGCGGTAATATCAGCATTGTGTTCCGCTTTGCTGACGAGCTGCGCCGGATCAAAGAGTTTATTGAGCTCAATACCCATAACGAGGCGGTTTGACAAGAAACCGCATTTTTACAGACGGTTTCCTTTCCTATATAAAGCGCCCCGGTGGGGCCAATGGGCCCAGGCATACCCTGAGGGCCGGTGGGGCCTGCGGGGCAGCTGGGATTGCCCAGCGGCGGACGGCAACAGGGATCACAGCAGCCATTGGTAAAAATATACCGCTTGCAGGGATCGAAGCCGTTGTTGCAGTTTACATTCATGGGATACTCTCCTCCCGCTTTCATGGTTATGAGCCGTCATCTGGCTCTCTCCATTCTATGCCGTCGGGGGAAAAATGTCCTTTTTCCCCTTGCCATGTCACGCGGATCTGGTAAAATAAATATAAAGACACAGAAAGGGAGGGGTGACATTGAAAATACTCGTCTGCCAAGCCGGGGAGACCTGGTTTTTCTATACCCTTTGCGCCGTGGACAGTGAAGTGACCATCCTGGCAGAGGGGCGAGCTACAGGGATCGGCAGCGGCATTTCGGCGCTGTTCCACAGCGACCATCTTCGGGGAGACTCCGTCCAGATCCAGGCCGCCTTCCCCACCCAGCGCGAGGCCATCAGCGCCATGCTGGAACACCTGATGGATTCTCTGCTGGTATCCCTGGAGGATCTGGCCTGCGTAATCTTCGCGCTGAAGGTGCCGGCAGCCACCGCTGCCCCAGCCACCGAGGCGGCCTTCCGCACACTGCCTTTGGACGCGGTTTATCCCCTGCGGCAGCTCAAATCCATGCTGCCGCATCTCCAACTCCTTTACGGCTACGCCGGCGAGGCCGATCCCATCCCTGCCTTGGCTAGACAGGCCGAAAGATTTTTACGCACCTCCACCCCCCTATTCAGCAAAGGAGAATGATGATGAACGTATTGCTTTTCAACGGCAGCCCCCACAAAACCGGTTGCACCTACACCGCCCTCACCCAGATTTCCAACACCCTGGCCGAAGAGGGCATTGCCTCGGAAATCATCCAAATTGGCTCGATACCCTTCCGCGGTTGCATCGCTTGCGGCAGCTGCAAAAAGACTGGCAATGGCTGTGCTTTTGGCAAGGAGGACGGCTTCAATACCTTGCTGACCAAATGCCGCGACGCCGACGGCTTTGTCTTTGGAAGTCCCGTCTACTACGCCTCTGCCAACGGCACGCTGATTTCCTTTATGGATCGACTTTTCTACGCCGGGAGTAAGGCGCTGGCTCAAAAGCCTGCCGCCTGCATCTGTTCTGCTCGCCGTGCCGGCACCACCGCCACACTGGATGAACTGCAAAAATATCTGACCATCAATCAAATGCCGGTGGTGTCCTCCACCTACTGGCCCATGGTGCACGGCAATAGCCCGCAGGAAGTGCAGCAGGATCTGGAGGGTCTGGAAATCATGGGCAATCTGGCAAGAAATATGGCATGGCTGCTCAAATGCATTGAGCAGGGTAAGGCTGTCGGCATCCTGCCGCCCCAGGCCCAGCGCCATCATACCACCAATTTTATCCGGTGAACACGAGAGAAAGATTGCAGGATACGATGAAAAGCCCGGCTCCTTTGGAGCCGGGCTTTTCATCGTATGCAGACCGTATGTCCTTTGCTCTCAGGGTTGGATTTCCACCGGCAGGCCATTGACCTCCACGCCGTCCTCCGCGCGGATGAGAATGTACTTAGCGCCGCCCAGGACGCGGGTTTCCACCAAATCACGCTTATCCGGCGCCACTTGGATTTTGACATCCGGCGTGTGCACCTCAAAGCGCCGGGGATCCATCAGATTGCTGGGGCTCAGATCGGCGTGGGCGCCGAAGGTTTCGTCGAAGCCCGCATCGAAGGCCGCCACCCGCTCCTCGGAGATCCCGCATGTCTTGAGCACATGGTTCACCTCCGGCTTGGAGATCACCAAGTTTTCCTTGTCTCCGCTCTGCTTATGCTCTTCGATCAGATCGCTCAGCTGGGCGTGGACGGCCTTGACCACCTGAAGGCTCAGATCCTTTTCCAGACTGCTGCCCAGGATGGCTTGGAAGCTCTCGCGTTGCTCAGCGGCAGCCATGGGCGGCTGCGCGCCAAAGACAGACTGAATGAAATCCTCATGGTTATCTGTGATGCTTCTCGTGTATAGCAGCGCACCGTAGAGATTGGTAGCACGGTTATCAAAGGCGGGATAGAGAAATCCCAGTTCCGGGGCACCCACAGCCCAATCGGTCTTGCCGTTGTGGAGCTCTCCTTCCCGCACATGGAAGCAGAGGTTGGACTTTGTGAGCTTCACAGGCAACACGCTGACGAGCAAATAGGTGTAGACCTGGTCGCTTTCGCCGCCACCCATCAGGTCGCGGCTGCGGCTGGGGACATCATAGCGATCTAGCGTCATCAAAATGAGATAGTTTGTCTCCAGCGAGACGGAGGCAATGATTTTTTCACAGAGCTGGTTGCGAGCCTCTTCATCCTCCAGCCCACTCTGGCGCAGTTTTTCCAGGAGGGCATGGTTCTCTCCCTGGGCTACCTCCTGGGTGGGGATTGAGATGTCCAGCAGATTCTTCCCCTGAGTGCCGGCCAGGGTACGCTTCATAGCACCCAGAAGTTTTTCTTTTTCATCGTCGAGCATCAGCCCCACAGACTGGGAAAACTGCGAGAGCACCTCGCCGGTATCACTGACATAACAGCCGTAGACCTTTGTAATATTGCTTCGATCCGGCCGGAACCGCCGGCGGATCTCAGATACTTCCTTTTGATTCATAGGGCACTCCTCACACCGGCGCAGGCCGGGTATTTCCGCCAAAGCGGTAGTTATGATTATATCACGAAGGCAGCCGGAGTTCCAGGTGGATTTTTTCCCGATTTATGGTATAATGGCCACAGAGCGGCTATTCCCCATGATTTTTGGCTTTTTCCTCCCTCCTACGGGATAAGGACATATGACAGCATGTCGCTGCCGCTCCATGGTATAATGGAAAAAATAGCAAAGGAGAGATCCACCATGGCCATTGAAACGCGCCCCTTCGGCATGATGCCCGACGGCACCGCCGTCACCTTGTACACCCTCACCTCTCCCACCGGCTGCAAGGCGGAGATCCTCGACTACGGTGTGACCATCCGCTCCATCATTGTCCCCGACCGGGCAGGCAACTTGGTAGATGTAGCCTTGGGCTATGACACTTTGGACGAATACCGTCTCAGCGAAGGCTCCATGGGTGCCACCGTGGGCCGCTTTGCCAACCGCATCGCCCGGGGGCAATTCACCCTCAACGGCGTGGACTACCAGCTGGCTGTCAACAATGGCCCCAATCATCTTCACGGTGGTGAGGTCGGCTTTGAGCGCCGCGTTTGGAACGTAGAGGAAACGGCAAACGGCCTGCGCTTCTTCCGCCTGTCTCCCGACGGTGAGGACGGCTATCCCGGCAGCATGCAGGTCTCAGTCGAGATCGCCTGGGCGGAGGACTGCGCCTTGGAGCTCCGTTATCGCGCCACCACTGATCGCGACACCCCTCTCAACCTCACCAACCACACTTATTTTAATCTCAATGGCCAAGGGGATATCCTCAACCATCGACTCACCGTGGCGGCAGAAACCTTCCTGGAGGGCGACGACGACTGCCTGCCCACGGGCCGCATTCTCTCCGTGGCCGGTACCGCCATGGACTTCCGCACCGAGCGAGTGCTGGGTGCATCGGTGGACAGCGATGAGCCCTGCGTCAAACGTTCCGGCGGCTATGATTCCAACTTCAATCTCTGCAACAGCCCCGCAGCCGTCCTCCGCGCTCTGGAGAGCGGCATTGTCATGACCGTTACCACCGATCAGCCCGGCGTACAGGTCTACACCGCCAACTTCCTCACCCGTCGCCCCGGCAAAAACGGAGCCACCTATGACCTGCGCAGCGGCGTGTGTCTGGAGACCCAGCACTATCCCGATGCCATCCACCATCCTGATTGGCCCAGCTGCGTCCTCCGTGCCGGTGATACTTTCACCAGCTTCACCCGCTTTACCTTCTCCGTCTGCTGAGCCACGCAGCACATTACTCGCAAAAATTTCCCACCGCCAAGGCGGTGGGGAATTTTCATGCTGGATCAAAGCCGCTGCACGGCGGGCCGCAGCTCGCCCTGGGGTAACTCCTCCGGGGCATCCTGGGGGATTCGCCGCCGCAGGGCACCTACGCACCAGTAAGCCGTGGGCAGCAGGAAGAAATCCGCCATCACCCAGGCCAATGGAGAACCCAGGCAGGCGCCCAGATATCCCAGCTGCGGCACCAGCAGCAGGGCCGTCAGCGTTCGGGCAATCATTTCCATAATGCCGGAGATGATTGCCAGGCGGGAATAGCCCATGCCCTGGATTGAGAAACGGAAGCCGTTCACCAACCCCAGCGACCAGCCAAACAGGCCCATGCACATCAAATACTGGCGAATCAGTGCAATCAGCGCCTCATCCGGCTGCTGGAGAAATAGCATGGCAATGGCGCCGGTACACGACCATGCTACCACCATATAGGCAAGGGAATAGAGCACCGAAAACACCGTGGCCACGCGCAAGCCCTGGCGAATGCGCGCAATACGCCGCGCACCCAGGTTTTGGCTGCAATAAGTCGCCATGGCGGTACCCAGCGCGTCTGTGGGACAGCAGAGCATGGCGTTTATCTTATTTCCCGTAGCAAGAGCATTGACATAGGTGGTGCCCAAGCTGTTGATGGCGCTCTGAAGCATAATCGAGCCGACGGCCGTGATCGAATATTGCACCGCCATGGGCACGCCATTGGCCAGCAGTACCTTCAATTCCCGCAGCCGCACAGCCATTTCACCCCGCTGAAACCGGAAAATCGGCAGCTTCTTGGCGATATACACCACGCACAGCCCACCCGAAATTCCCTGAGAGAGCACGGTAGCCCAGGCTGCGCCGGCCACACCCATATCAAAGATCAGGATAAATGTGAGATCCAGCGCCACGTTCAGTGCCGCCGCGATGGCGAGAAAAATCACCGGACTCTTACTGTCGCCCACAGCACGGATCATGGCGGCAGTCATGTTGTAGAGCATCACAAAGGGGATGCCCCAGAAAATTCGATAGATATAGTCGTAGGCGTATTCATAGGTCTCCGGGGTAGTGTGCATAGCCGTGAGGATTTCCCGGCAAAAGACCAGCACCACCGCCATCACCAGCGCCGCCGCGACACAGCTGAGGTAGATACTGCCCGCCACATACCGCCGCAGCTGACGGCTGTCACCGGCACCGAAGGCGTTGGCCGCCGGAATGCCAAAGCCCATGCACAGCCCCGTACACGAACCCAGCACCAAAAAATTGAGCGCGCCGGTAGAGCCCACGCCACCCAGGGCATCCAATCCCACAAACTTACCCACAATCATGGTGTCTACCAAATTGTACATCTGCTGGAGCAACAGGCCGAGAAAAATCGGCACAGCAAACTGCACAATGATCCGGGTGGGATTGCCCCGGGTCAGATCTTTGGTCATAGCTTCATCCTCTTTTCACCGATCTTGAAATCAACTAGATTATAGTCTCAGACCGGGAAAAATCAAGATGGGAAAGCGGGGGTCTTTTCCGCCAGCACGGCGGAAAATTTAGCAAGTTTGCACAAACTCCACCGGCGGGTCGTGGGCGACAACCTGGCGAGCCGTCTGGATAAAATCACGCATCTGGCTATTGATGGGCCGCCGCAAAGAATAGCAAATCTGAAAATAGCGGTTCATGGGATAGTCTCGGATGGCAAGGGTATGAAGCTTTCCCTCTTCCACCGCCCGGTGGGCGCAGCGCTGGGAAAGTACCCCCAGGCCCTGCCGTGCCATCACCAGCTCCATAATAGCCGTGCTGCTGGCCGACTCGCCCACAACGTGGATGGGAATTTGCGCCATGCGCATGGTGTTTTCAAAGATCTCCCGCGTACCGCTGCCCTGTTCACGCAGAATAAAGACCTGGTCGCGCAGTTCCTCCGGCTCCACCTCCTTCCGCCCCCAGAATGGATGGCTGGGCGGACAGATGATCTCCAGCACATCCTCCACCAGCGGGAGCTTGGCCAGCTTGTCGCTGGTGACAATCCCTTCGATCAGGCACAGATCCGCCTCATTGTGCAAAAGCCGCGTCTCCAAAAGCCGTGTGTTCTCCACATAGAGAAATGGCCGGATGTCCGGGTGCTCAATTTGAAGGCGGCGGAGAACCGACGCCACCAAGGTATCGCCGATGGTCAGCGTGGCGCCCAGACGTAATTCTCGCTGTGCCTGGGTCTTTTCCATGGCGCGGTGGAGCTGGGCGTAGCGCTCCACCACCTGGCGGGCATATTCCAGCAGCACAGCGCCCTGAGGCGTGAGCGTCAGCTGTCGGGCACTGCGCTGGAAAAGCACAGCGGAGAACTCTCTCTCCAGATCCAGAATCGTCTGACTCACCGTGGACTGCGACAAATAGAGTAGCCGCGCAGCCTCACTCATCTGGAGTGTATCCGCCACGGTCAGAAAGGTTTTCAGCTGCTTGAGTGTCGCCATGGTAACAATTCCCTTCTATCGGAAAAATCGATGGATTTTTCCGCGTTTTCCTATTTTATATCGATACATTTTCATGGTAAGATTATACCAAAGCAAGCGGTAATGTCAACGCCGCACTACGACAAAGGAGACTGTAGCATGAAAATCATCATCCTCGGCGGCGTTGCCGCCGGAACCAAGGCCGCCGCCAAGCT
>CALXCW010000066.1 GCA_944386905.1 uncultured Oscillospiraceae bacterium | reverse complement strand
GCGGTAGACGTGGATGAAATAGCCGATCTCCGCCAGCGCCGTGATGGCCCAGGAGAAGATGTACACCAGGTACAGCGACGGAATCGTCTGGAAGTGGGCGAACACCGTGTACACCCAGATGATCCGAAACACGCACGAGCCCAGAATCACCACCACCGTGGGCACCAGGCTGCGGCCCAACGCCCGGGACGCCGCGATGGAGCAGTCCATAAACGCCGAGAAGCCGTAGGAGAAGCCCATGATGGTCAGCCGCCGCATGCCGGCGTCGATGACGTCCGCCTCGGGGGTGAAAAGCGCCAGGAACTGCCGCCCGAAGAGCACCAGCAGCAGCCCCAGTACCAGCCCCGCTGCGAAGGAATAGCCCAGGCTGTAGAAGTAGCTCTTTCGCAGGCGGGTCTTATTGCGCGCACCGTAGTTCTGGCCCATAAAGCTGGCGCAGGCGGTGTAGAAGGCGGCCATCACGTCGTAGATCAGGGCGTCGGCGTTGGCCGCGGCGGAGTTGCCCGCCACCATGGTGGAGCTGAAGGTGTTCACGCCCACCTGGATAAAGAGATTGGCCAGGGCGAAGATGCAGTTTTGAAAGCCCGCCGGGAGGCCCAGCCGGAGAATCTCTCCCACACTGGCCCGATCCAGCCCCAGGTTTTTCAGCCGCAGGGCATAGGCTCCTTCGTTGTGGCCCAGGGCCAGGAGGATGAGCACCGCCGAGAGATACTGTGAGAGGATGCTGGCCAGGGCCACGCCTGCCACCTCCAGGCGTACCACCAGCACAAAGAAGAGGTTGAGCACCACATTCAGTACGCCGGCCAGGGACAAGAACCGAAGCGGCCGCTGGGTGTCGCCCAGGGCGCTCAAGATGGCGCTGCCGTAGTTATAGAGCGCCAGCCCCGGCATGCCCAGCAGGTAAATCCGCAGATACAGCGCCGCGCCGTCGATGAGATCGGCCTTGGTGTGGAGCGCTGCGAGGATCTGCCGGGCAAAGATCACGCCGCCTGCCGAGAGCAGCAGCCCCAGCCCCAGAGACAGCAGCGCCGCCGTGTGGAGAAGCCTGGAAAACCGCTGTTCGTCCCGGGCTCCGTAAAACCGCGCCGCCAGGACGTTGATACCGCCGCCCAGGCCGATCAAAAAGCCGGTGAACATGGTTACCAGCGTGGTGGTGGAGCCCACGGCGCCCAGTGCCGTGGAGCCGACAAATTGCCCCACCACCGCCAGATCCGCCAGATTGAAGAGCACCTGGAGGAGATTGGAGCAGATGAGGGGCAGACTGAAGCGGATGATTTGCCTGGCCAGGGAGCCCTGGGTGAGATCCTGGCCGGAGAGCGACGCCATGGGGAGGCCTCCTTCATGGATGATATCCAGGGGATTATACAATATATTTCCTCCGAGTACAATAGAAAAGTTCCCGCGACGCCCCGTCCGGCGCCGTTTTTTTTCGCCTTCTCTTGCAATTGCCGGTGAGAATTGCTACAATAGAACGACAATCACCTGGGTCATTGCGCCGTTTCGGCGCTGACCCGCCCCGGGCCGCCCGGCCGGGGCAATCTCATCAGATGGAGTCGTTGCGCGTGTATCTCAAACAGCTGGAAATCCAGGGCTTTAAATCCTTTGCCGACAAGACGGTGCTCCGCTTTGACAGCGACATCACCGCCATCGTCGGCCCCAACGGCAGCGGCAAGTCCAATATCTCCGACGCCATCAGCTGGGTCATGGGGGAGATGAGCTCCAAGGCCCTCCGGGGCGCCAAGATGGAGGACGTTATCTTCGGCGGCACCCAGAAGCGCGGCCAGGTGGGCTTCGCCGAGGCCTCGCTGATCCTCGACAACCGCGACGGCGCATTGGCTCTGGACACCCCGGAGGTCATGGTCACGCGGCGGTATTACCGCTCGGGAGAGAGCGAATACTATATCAACCGCCAATCCGCCCGTCTGCGGGACATCCACGAGCTGTTCATGGATACGGGCCTGGGCCGGGAGGGCTATTCCAACATCGGCCAGGGCCGCATCGATGAGATTCTCGCTGTCAAGAGCACCGACCGCCGGGAGGTCTTTGAAGAGGCCGCCGGCATTTCCAAATACCGCCACCGCAAGGAGGAGACCGAGCGCCGCCTGGTCTCCACCGAGGACAACCTCACCCGCATCGGCGACAAGATCTCCGAACTGGAGCTCCAGGTGGAGCCCCTGCGGGCACAGGCCGAGAAAGCGCGCAGATTCCTCGCGCTGAAGGACGAGCTCAAGGGTGTGGAAATCGCGCTGTGGCTGCAAAGTCTTCAGCGCCTGGCTGAGGCCGCCCAAAAGGCCGAGGCGGACTATGCCGCCGCGGCCAAGGACTTGGAGGCCCGCCATGCCCAGCTCACCGCCCTCTACCAGCAGTCCGAGCAGCTTTCTTGGGCGCTCAATGAAAAGAGTCTCCGGCTGGAACAGCTCCGTGAAACCATCGCCGCCCAGGAGGGGAGCCTCCATCAGTGCGACAGCGAGACGGCGGTGCTGCGCACCGCCCTGACCAACGCGCTGGACAACCTGCGTCAGCTGGAGCAGGAGCTCCAGGAACAGGAGAGCCGCAGCGGCGGCGTGGCCGGGCAGATCGAAGAGCAGCTGGGACGGATTGAAGCCCTTCGCCGGGAGATGGACGAGACGAGCGACGCCCTTACCGCCGTCCAGGCCCGCCTCCAGACCATCACCGAGAGTGCCGGCGCGGCGGAGCGCCAGACCATCGAGCTGCGGGCCCAGGAGACCATGAAGCGCCAGGAGGCCGGGGACAAGCGCGCCCAGGCCGCCTCTCTTCAGGCATCGTTGGAGCAGGTGGAGGCCCACCGGGCTTCTTTAAAGGAGGATCTCACGGCTGCTGAGGCGCGCCTTCAGGCGCTCGACGGCGAGGTCGCCCGGGGCAAGGACGCCTTGGAGCGGGCCGAAGCCGAGGCGGAAAACTGCCGCAACGCCGATGCGGGCTATGCCCTCCGGCTCAAGACGCGGCTGGAAAAGCGCCAGGCCCTGGAACGAGAAGTCCAGGAGCTGGAAATCGAAGAAAAGACCGTACAGTCCCGGGGGAAGATGCTCGCAGAGCTCCAGCGGGACTATGAGGGCTTCTCCAAGGCTGTGCGCCTGGTGATGCAGGAGGCCAAGGGAGGACGCCTGGGCAGCATCCATGGGCCTGTGTCGGCCCTGATGGCCACCGACGACGCCTATACTGTCGCCATCGAGACGGCCCTGGGGGCCGCCATGCAGAATATCGTCGTGGACAGCGAGGCCGATGGAAAGGCCGCCATCCGCTTCCTCAAGCGCTGTGACGGCGGCCGGGCCACCTTTTTGCCCCTGTCCGCCATCCGCGGCAAGCGCCTGGGCGAACCGGGTCTGGAGGGACAGCCTGGTTTTGTGGGCGTGGCTGCGGCGCTGGTGCGCTGCGAGGAGCGCTACCGGTCCGTGGTGGAGAGCCTACTGGGGCGTATTGTCGTGGTGGAGACCCTCGACCACGCCGTGGACATGGCCCGGCAGTACCAAAACCGCTTTAAGATCGTCACCCTGGACGGCCAGGTGATGAACCCCGGCGGCTCCATGACCGGCGGTTCCGCCAGTAAGAGCGCCGGGATCCTCTCCCGGGCCAATGAGTTGGGCCGCCTGCGCCAGCGGGCCAAGGCGTTGGCCGCGGACATTGCAGACAAGCGTTCCAAGCTCGACGAGGCCGCCCGGGCTGCCGCCCAGGTGGAATTTGAGCGCAGCGCCCTCCAGGGAAAGCTCCGCCAGGCGGAGGATGACGTGCTGCTGGCCCGGGGCGAGATGGAGAAGGCCCAGGCCCTTCGCGAAGCGCTCCTGGAGACAACGGAGAGCTACCGCCGGGAGCTGGAGGCCATGGCTCGCCGCACCGAGGGTGACGAAGCCCGCTTGGCGCAGCTGCGCGCCGACGCCGATGAGGCCGAGCGGCGCTGCCAATCCCTCCAGCAGGCGTTGGAGACCCGCAGCCAGGATCAGAGTGACCTCACCCGGAAGGCCTCCGAGGTGGGGGAGGAGGCCACCGCCCTCCGGCTGAAGCTGGCCGCCCAGGAGGCCGAGGCCGCCACGGCCCGCGACAGCGTCGCCCGGCTCCAGGCCCTCTCCCGGGATTTGGAGGGCGACCGGGCCCAGAAGGAGGCCCGCCGGACGGAGCTCCAGGCGCAGGCCCTTGACTTGGAGGAAAAGATCGTCCAGGGCGAAAAAAGCCGGGCCGAGGCGGAACGAACCGTGGCCCTTTCTCGTCAATCTCTACAGGCGGCCCTCTCCGACCGGGCCGACACCGAGGCACAGCGGAACAAGACCGACAAGGAGGCCCAGGAGCGCAGCAAGGAAATCCTGGACATGGAGCGGGAGGCCGCCCGTCTGGAGCAGAAAAAGACGGCCGCCGGCCTGGAAGAGCAGCAGATTCTCGACAAGCTCTGGGAGAGCTACGAGCTCACGCCTTCCACCGCCGCCGCCGTGGCGGCGCCCATCGAGTCCACCGCTGCCGCGTCCAAGACCGTCTCGGAGCTCAAGCGGAAGATCTCCCAGCTGGGCACGCCCAATCTGGGCGCCATTGAGGAGTTTGACCGGGTCAACGAACGCTACACCTACCTCACCGGCCAGCGCGACGATGTGCTCCACGCCAAGCGCGAGCTGGAACACATCATCCAATCCATCACCAAAGAGATGACCGAGATCTTCCTGCGGGAATTCGGCCGGATCAACGAATACTTCGGCGAGACCTTCCGGGAGATGTTCGGCGGCGGCCGGGCGGAGCTCTCCCTGGAGGATCCGGAGGAGCCCCTCAGCTGCGGCATTGAGATTCAGGTGCAGCCCCCCGGCAAGCAGGTCAAAACCATCACCCTGCTCTCCGGCGGCGAGAAGGCCTTCGTGGCCATCGCGCTGTACTTTGCCATCTTGAAGGTGCGGCCCACGCCCTTCTGCCTCCTCGACGAGATCGACGCGGCGCTGGACGACCGGAATGTGGAGCGCTTTGCCGCCTATCTTCGGAATTTCAGCCAAAAGACCCAGTTCCTCATTATCACCCACCGCCGCGGCACCATGGAGGCTGCCGATGTGCTCTACGGCGTAACCATGCAGGAGCAGGGCGTCTCCAAAATCCTGCACTTGGACTTAAACCAGATGCAGCAAGAGCTGGGCATCACCGACTAATGCAATGAAAGGAACCGACATACATGGGCTTTTTTGATAAGATCAAGCAGGGCCTCAGCAAGACTGCCGCGTCCATTTCCGGCGTCTTTACCGGCTTTTCCGAGATCGACGACGACTTCTATGACGAGCTGGAGGAGAGCCTGATTCTCGCCGACCTGGGCATGGACACCACCATGAAGGCCATGGACGGCCTGCGGGCCAAGGTGCGCGAGGGCCGGCTCAAATCCACCGACGAGGCCCGCACCGCCCTGCGGGAGGTGCTGACCGATATGCTCCGCGTGGGCGATTCCACCCTTGACCTCTCCACCAAGCCCTCGGTGGTGCTGGTGATCGGCGTCAACGGCGTGGGCAAGACCACCACAATCGGCAAGCTGGCGCACCAGCTCAAGGCGGACGGAAAGAAAGTTCTGCTCTGCGCGGCCGATACCTTCCGCGCCGCCGCCGCCGACCAGCTGGAGATCTGGGCGGGCCGCGCCGGGGTGGATATCATCCGCCAGGACGAAGGAGCCGACCCCGCCTCGGTGGTCTACGACGCCATCGCCGCCGCCAAGGCCCGAAGCGTGGACGTGATTCTCTGCGACACCGCCGGGCGGCTGCACAACAAGCAGAATCTGATGAATGAGCTGGGCAAGATCAGCCGCATTCTCGACCGGGAGCTCCCCGATGCGTCGAAGGAAGTGCTCCTGGTGCTCGACGGCACCACCGGCCAGAATGGCCTGCTCCAGGCCAAGCAGTTCCAGGAGATCGCCGGCGTCACCGGCATGGCCCTCACCAAGCTCGACGGCACCGCCAAGGGCGGCATCGTGGTGGCTGTGGCCGACGCGCTGCAGATCCCGGTGAAGTTCGTGGGCGTGGGCGAGCAGATGGACGATCTCATGGCCTTCGACCCGGCTGCCTTCGCCGAGGCACTGGTATGAGACTGGTATTGGCCAGCAAGAACCCCCACAAGCTCCGGGAGATGGCCCACATTTTAAAGGAATTGGGCCTGGAGGTAGTCTTGGAGTCCGAGGTGGGGGTGGACGTGGACGTGGAAGAGACGGGCACCACGTTTTTGGAGAACGCCGCCCTCAAGGCCAGGGCCGTCATGGAGGCCAGCGGCATGGCCGCCATCGCCGACGACTCCGGCCTGGCGGTGGACGCCCTGGACGGCGCGCCGGGGGTTTATTCGGCCCGCTACGGCTCGCTCAAAAGCGACGAAGCCAGGACGGCGCACCTGTTGGAAGCCATGGCCGACGTGCCCGCAGGGAAGCGCTCGGCCCGGTTTGTCTGCGCCATTGTCTGCTGCCTGCCCGACGGCAGGGAGATCCGCGCCCAGGGCAGCTGCGAAGGGGAGATCCTCTTTTCGCCCCGGGGTGAAAACGGCTTCGGGTACGACCCGGTATTCTACGTGCCGCAGCTTCAAAAGACCTTTGCCGAGGCTGGAGAAGGGGAGAAGAGCGCGATTTCCCACCGGGGTCGGGCCCTTCGGGAATTTGTAAACGCATGGAAGGAGACGACTACGTGCTGACAAGTAAGGAGCGCGCCAACCTGCGCGCCCAGGCCAACGGCTTGGAAGTGACATTGATGGTGGGCAAGGGCGGCGTATCCGAGGCGGTGCTGGAGGAGACGCAGCGGCTTTTGGAGGCCAAGGAGCTCATCAAGGGCCGGGTGCTGGAGACGGCACTGCTGACAGCCCGGGAGGCCTCCGACCAGCTGTGCCGGGCCACCGGCGCCGACGGCGTGGCCACGGCGGGAAGCACCTTTGTGATCTACCGCAAATCGAAAAAGCTGGAGGCCCAGCGACAGCAGAAAGCCGCCGCGGCCAAAAAACTTGCCAAAAAGGAAAACCCCGTTCGGGCGGGCCGGCAGCGCCGCCGCGCCGCCGCCAAGGCTGAGCGGGAAAAGCGCGACCAGTATTTCCATGAGGAGGCCGTCAAGGCAGCCATTGCCCGGCGGCGGCAGATGAACCAGGGCGAATAGCCCTACCGGGGAAGAGGAGGTTTGGTCATGGCGAAAATCGG
This sequence comes from uncultured Oscillospiraceae bacterium, assembly GCA_944386905.1. GTDB lineage: Bacteria > Bacillota > Clostridia > Oscillospirales > Oscillospiraceae > Avoscillospira. The sequence goes on along the minus strand of CALXCW010000066.1, from coordinate 2,399 downwards.
TATCTACGGCGGGACATTCAACCCGCCCCACCTGGGCCACATTCTGGCGGCGCGGGAGTTTCAGCGGGCCTTGGAGCTGGATCTATTGCTCTTTGTGCCCACATATCTCCCGCCCCATAAAAAGCTCCCGCCGGACACCCCCGACGCGCAGACCCGCCTGGATCTGCTGCGCCTGGCCACGGAAAACCTGGCCTTCGCCCGGGTGGACGAGGTGGAATTTCACCGGCAGGGGGAGAGCTACACCGTCGAAACCCTCCGAACCCTCAAAGCCCGCTATCCCCACGACCAGCTTTATCTGTGCATGGGCACGGATATGCTCCTGTCCTTTGACGGCTGGTATCAGCCCCAGGAGATTTGCTCCCTGGCGCAGGTGGCCATGGCCCACCGCACCGACGCCGACGAGGGCGCCCTGGCCGACTATGCTCACAGCTTCGGCAAGCGCTACGGCAAAAAGCCCATTTTCATCCCCAATGATTTTGTGGAGGTGTCCTCCACCACGGTTCGCCGGCTGTTGATCCTCGGCGGCGCCGAGGACGAGCTGACGCTGCCGGTCTATCAAAAGATCATGGCCGACGGCCTCTACGGCACGGGCCGCGACCGGCGGGGCCTGCCCTTTGAGCTGCTCAAGGCCGAGAGCCTGGCGCTGCACAACGAAGGCCGGGTACGCCATGTGATCGGCTGCAGCGAGACGGCGGCCGCCTTGGCCAAAGTCCACGGCGCCGACCCCGAGGACGCCGCCCGGGCGGGAATTCTCCACGATGTGACCAAGGCCCTCAGCGGCGCGGAACAGTTGCACCTTTTGAAAACTTATGGTATGATAGTCGATGATTTCCTAAAAACCCACACCAAACTCCTCCACGCCCCCACGGCGGCCGAGGCGGCGCGGCGGGTCTTTGGGGAAAATGAGGCGGTGTGCAGCGCCATCCGCTGGCACACCTCTGGAAGAGCCAACATGTCCACGTTGGAGAAAATCATCTACGTGGCAGATTATATGGAGCCCAACCGCGACTTCCCCGGCGTGGAAGAGCTGCGGGCTCTCGCTTACCGGGATCTGGACGCGGCGCTGCTGCTGGGCCTGGAGATCACCCGGGAACACCTCAAGAGTCAGGGCGCGCCCATGGGCCGCGATTCCCTGGAAGCCATCGCGTTTTTAAAGACTGGAAAGGAAGCTACATGAAATTATTCGGCAATAAGCGTGGCGGCGCTTTCGCCTCGGGCGGAGCGCACAGCCGAAAACCCGGCAGCGAACCCCAAGGAAAAAAACATCGTCTCAGCGGCGTGCAGCGCGGTCTCATCGGCATGGTGCTGAGCCTGGCGGTGCTGGCGGGGACGGTGGTGGCCGTCTACCGCGACTTTGTCAAGCCTGTGGAGGTCAAGCAGCCCTCTCTCCCCGTCGTCACCGACGATGATGACAGCGAGGAGGTCTTTACGCCCCCCACCACCGTCGTCATCGAGACCGAGATCGACGAGGAGACCGGCGAGGAGATCGAGCTGGAGGTGGAGGTGCCCGCCGCCCACAAGGAGGGCTTCTACAACATCCTCATCTGCGGCACCGACAACGACGGCGGCCGTACCGACACCATTATGATCGCTCGGATGGATGTCAATGATCACTCTCTGGCCCTGATGAGTGTGCCCCGGGATACGCTGATCAGCGGCAACTACTCCGTGCCCAAGATCAACTCCGTCTACGGCGCTGCCGGCGGCGGCGAAGAGGGCATGGAAGCCCTCAAGACCAAACTGGCCCAGACGCTGGGCTTTGAGGTGGACGGCTACGTGCTGGTGAAGCTGGACGTATTCATCGAGCTGGTGGATCTGGTGGGAGGCGTGGAGTTTGACGTGCCCCAGCGGATGTACTATTCCGACCCCACCCAGAATCTTTATATCGATCTGCAGCCCGGCGTGCAGACGCTCAACGGCACTCAAGCCATGGGGCTGGTGCGCTTCCGCAAGGGCTATGCCACCCAGGATATTATGCGTACCCAGGTGCAGCAGAACTTTTTGAAGGCCCTGGCGAAAAAGTATCTCTCGGTGACCACTCTGAGCAAGCTGCCCGAGCTGGCCGATTTGTTCTTTGAGAACGTCACCACCGATATGACCGTGGGCAATATGGTCTACTTCGGCCAGGAGCTGCTGAAGTGCGACTTTGACGAGATGTTCACCTACACCCTGGAGGGAGAGGGCGGCGTCTATGTCAACGGTGCGGACTGCTATGCCCTCTATCCCAACAGCGTCCTTGAGGTGGTCAACGAATATTTCAACCCCTATGACGCCGAAATCACTCTGGCCAATGCGTCTATTCGTACCAAGCCCAGTGCCAGCAGCACCACCACTACGACGCCCACCACCCCCGAGACGCCGGAGGAGACCGACGAGACACCCGAGGATCCCGGAACGGA
>CALXCW010000065.1 GCA_944386905.1 uncultured Oscillospiraceae bacterium | reverse complement strand
CGAATTATTGATTACATCGAGAATAACCACAACGTTATCCGAGTGATTGAGAACAAGGCAATCTAACGGCTTGCCTACTTAACACAAAGGAAAATCTAATGTTGTGCATAAATAAACGGCTCTACCGGGCCCACCGGCCCGACCGGCGCTGCGGGGCCGGGACTTGATACAGTCACGGCTTTCGTCCCTGGTACGGCCTATGCCCAGGGAGCAATTGTCTACTATAACGGCGCGATTTACCAGGCCAATCGCAGCAATCCCACCGGTACGCCTGGTACTTCGGCGGACTACACCTTGGTGACGGTTACTGGCCCCACCGGCCCCAGCGGTGTCACCGGCCCCACTGGCCCGACCGGCCCCACCGGCCCTTCCGGTACCGATGGCACCGATGGCGCGACTGGCCCCACCGGCCCCACCGGTGCCACCGGCGCCGAGGGTGCGACTGGCCCCACTGGCCCGACCGGCCCGGCGGTTCCTCTCAATGCCCTCTATGCGGTGAATACCGGCAGCCAGACGCTGACCTCGACGGGTGATCCGGCCACCTTTACCACCAATGAGGTGGAAGAGGGTACCGCCATTACCCACAGCCCCAGCACGTCTGATATTGAACTGACCGAGCCCGGCACCTACCGCATCACCTACTCGGCAGTGGCCACCAATGCCAGCAGCACTGGCGATGTGGGTCTGGAGCTTCAGGAGGATGGCACGGCCATCGACGGCAGCGAGAGCACCGCAAAAGTGAATAACACCAACGACGCAGTGCCGTTGGGGTCATCTGTTTTGGTGACAGTTGCCGGATCGAGCACCATTACCCTCAATGCCACGGAGAATAACACGACGCTCAACAGTGCCGGGATCACGGTGCAAAAGCTCGACTAAAGCAAAGCATATCCCCGTTCCTTTTGGAACGGGGTAACTTTGAAAGGAGGGTTTTTTTGAAAATCGTTGTCTATGCCATTGCGAAGAACGAGGCGGCTTTTGCGCGGCGGTGGATGGACTCCATGTCCGAAGCCGATGAGATTGTGGTGCTGGACACCGGCTCTACGGATGGAACGCCAGATCTGCTCCGGTCGCTGGGGGCGGAGGTAACCGAGGAGACGATCATCCCCTGGCGCTTTGACGCGGCGCGAAACCGATCGCTGGAGCTGGTACCGGAGGATGCGGATATCTGTGTTTGCACCGACTTGGATGAAGTCTTTCACCCCGGCTGGCGGGCACATTTGGAAAAAGCATGGAAAAAGGGTTACTCCCAAGCGGTCTATCGGTATACCTGGTCGTTCCGAGAGGATGGCAGTGAGGGGGTAGTGTTCTGGTATGAGAAGATCCACACCCGTCATGGCTTTCGCTGGACGCATCCAGTGCACGAGGTTTTGACTTGGATTGGATCGGGAAAACCCGGCCCCAAAGTGACCGTGGAAGGGATTCAGCTCGACCATCTGGCCGATCCCACCAAGTCTCGTGCACAGTATTTGGGACTTTTGGAGCTCTCGGTGCAGGAGGCGCCGAACGACGACCGAAATGTTCACTACTTGGGGCGGGAGTATTTCTTCTACCGCCGCTGGGATGACAGCATCCGCACCTTAAAGCGGCACCTGACCATGCCAAATGCCACATGGAAGGATGAGCGAGCGGCGTCCATGCGCTTTATCGCCAAGGCCTATCTCCACAAAGGAGAAAAAGACCAGGCGGAGAGCTGGTTCTACCGCGCCATTGCCGAGGCGCCCCACCTCCGGGAGCCCTATCTGGATCTCGCCATGGTGCTCTACGAGCAAAAGCGCTGGGAGGGTGTGGTCTATTTTACGGGCTGTGCCCTCGCCATCCGAGAGCGGCCGCGCACTTACATGACAGATGCCGATGCCTGGGGGAGTCTGCCCCATGACTTGCGTGCCATCGGACTTTACGAAACGGGGCGGCTTTCCGAGGCATTGGAGGCGGCAAAAGCAGCCTATGCGATGGAACCCAGCAGTAAACGCCTCCGGGAAAACGTGCTGGCGCTCCAACGACTGCTGTCCTAGGTCAGACGAGGGGTAAAAAGAGAGAGAACACACTGCCGCGGCCTTCCGAGCGGGCAAAGATCCAGCCGCCTTGGGCTTCAAGAATCTGGCGCGTCAGTGCAAGCCCAAGACCGACACCCTCGCACGTCGAGGCATTTTCTCCCCGATAAAACCGTTGAAAAATCTTGGAAAGCGCTGCCTCAGGAATGCCGGTTCCGGTGTCGGCAATGTCGATACGGAGTACCGTTTCCAGCATCTCGGTGGAAATATAAACCGATCCGCCACAGGGCGTATATTTTATGGCATTGTCCAGCACATTGAAAATTGCCTCCAGTGTCCATTTTGAATCGCAGCATATGGTAGCTGCGGCAACGGGAGCCAGGCCGACTGAAATACCTTTGCGTTCTGCGGCGATACGAATGCTTGCCGCTGCGCCCAAGAGCAGCGTCTGCGCATCGGTTGGGGACGGGTGGAGTTGCATACACCCCGTCTCCAGTCGAGACAGTTTCACCATACCTTCCAGCAGAAATTCCAGCCGTGACAGGGCCAGTTCCATCCGCTGGCGGTACACCTGTCGGGCCTGGGCATCCAGGTCGTCTTCGGCGAGGAGTTCGGCATAGATGCGCAGCGTGGCGGCGGGCGTTTTGAGTTGATGACTGAGATCTGAGATAAGAGATTGGATGGCATCGCGGTCACGACCGATCTGTTGGTTTTGTCGCGCCCAGACAGCACATAGCCGCTCTGCCTGACTCTGTAGCCGTGAGAGAAGTGTATCTTCCAGTGGTGGGAATACAGGAGAAGTTCCCGGCTGGGCGAGCTGCTCCAGAAGGGCGGTGAGCTGCTCCATCAGCCTCCGAAACTGCCGCTGTATCCAGCGATAGAGGGCGACTTGCGATCCCAGACAGATCCCTAAAAATGCAGCTACCGCCCAAGGAAAGGCTTTCGGCGGCAAAAGGATGGAACATAAAAATAAACCCAGACCGCTCAATGCCAAAAGACTCCAAATGAGACGCAGTTGTCTGGGCTTCATGGCAAATCCCCCAGGGTGTAACCCACGCCAAACACGGTGATGATATAGCGGGGATGTTGAGGATCGGGTTCCAGCTTTTGCCGCAGACGGCGGACATGGACGCGAAGTGTGTTTTCATCGATGAAGTTTCCATCCAGATCCCAGATCTCATGGAGGAGCGTGTCACGAGGAAGCACCCTGCCCCGGTGCTTCACCAAAAGCGCCAGCAGCTTCCACTCTGTGGCAGTGAGCAGAATGGCGCTGCCATTTCGCTGCACGGTGGCTCTTTCCAGATCGATCTCCAGTTCGCCCAGCCGCTGCACATCCCGGCCGGTACGGCGAAGCACGGCCAACACACGGCGCCGCAGTACGGCGGGGGAGAAGGGTTTGGTGATATAGTCGTCGCAGCCTGCCTCAAAGCCTCGTACTACATCGGCCTCGGTGTCGTTGGCAGTGAGAAAAATCACCGGCGCGTTTTGTTGCCTGCGCAGCGCAGTGCAAAGTGGCAATCCGTTTCCGTCGGGCAGACGAATATCCAGAAGATAGAGGTCGAAGATTTGCGCAGATTCCCGCGCACCGGCAGCAGTATGCGCGATGGCCACGGTGTGGCCGTCCAGCTGCAAGGCGTCGCGTACGCCTTCGGCCAGAAGGATATCGTCTTCCACCAATAGAATATGCGCCATAGCTACCTCCCGGAATAGATGTTTAGTCGGGGCGATCCAGCCGGTCGAGAAGCGGCGGGCGAAGGATACGCCGGCATGTCAAGTCAGATATCAGCGGGCACAGCAGAAGGAGGGAGAATATCAGTCCTGCCGTAAGTCGCGCGGGAAAATGCAAGGAAAAGGTGAAATGGCCCCAATCGGCTGTTTTTCCTCCAAGCAAGACCAGCGGCAGGCTCACTGCCAGGGAAACGCCTGCAGAGAAAAGGCCATAGAACGCTCCCTCTTGGCGCGCCATGGCGCATAGCTGCCGCCGTGTCATCCCCAGACTCTCCATCCTTGCCAGTTCCTGCCGCCGAATAATCAGGGAACTGCAAATCTGATGGATATAATTCAAAAGACCGAGGCAGACCGCCAGCAAACTCACGCTGTTTCCCACGACCGCCAATGTCCGCCGGTCGCTTTCATACTGCGCATAAGTGGTGGCGGCGCTTTCATAGCGGATTTTCTGGGGCGCTGCCGCCACAATTTCTCGGATGGCCTTGTCCAGTGCAGCCAGTTGCCCAGGCGCGGCGTTGAGTTTGAGTTCCACCAGATTGGCCTTCGGGTCGATCCGCGCCATGGTATCTTCGCTTACAAGAAAGGGAAGATAGGTGGAGGAAGAAACTGTTCCGGTGTAGACGGGATAGTCCTCTGCGCACATCACCCCCACGATTTCCAGCGGTAGGAGCGCGCCGTTTTGGGTGCGTACAGTCAAGGTGTTTCCCGCGGCCATAGCCGGGTAATCAGATAGATTTCCAGACACATCGTAGACAATGGCCATATTCCCGCGAGCAAAGGCCGCCGCGTCCACAGGCATTGCCGCGGTTTCATTGTACCGCTCAAGGCTTTGTAAGTCCAGGGTGACTGCGGTGGAGACTTCATAGGCCCCCTCATTGGCTGCGTCTGCGCCGGGCGGTAGAAGATAGAGCTCGGAGGTCTGGAGCGCTGTTTGTTCTGCAATTCCCTCCAGGTGGGAGATGGCCTCCATGGCCTGCTGATTGATGTTGCGGCTTACATAGAATGCACCGGCGGGTTCCTCGCTGACATAAATTCCGGACTGTACCACGATTTCATAGCCTTCATGCGTCCAATGAGGTTCGGCCAAATGAAAGACGCCGTTGACCACCAATGTCAATATGGTGCCCAGGCTCAGGGAAGCGACCACCCGCGCTGCCTTTTGCCGCTGACGCAGGAGGTTGCGCAGCGCCATGACGTGTGGCGTGAGACAGCCGTGTCCCTTGACATTCTCCGGCACGTCAAATGTGCAGAGACCTTGAATCGGGGACAGCCTGCCGGCCAAGCGCGCCGGCTTTCGGCAGCTGAGAAAGAGCGTGATGCCCACGAACACAATGGTTCCCACGAAAATAGCGGGGAAAAAATCCACGGTGCGAGGCATGGCGGCCATATTTTCGTTGGCCAGCGCTTCCAGAGCCCAGGGAACACCGCCAAGGCACAGTGCCATGCCCACCAGCATCCCCGTTGGAAGGCCCAGAAGCGCCGCCAGGGCGGCGCGGGCAGTCAAGAGGCGTCCAAGCTGCCGGGACGTGGCGCCCAGGGTTTTGAGCATGGCGTAAAACCGAACCTCGTGCTGCACGGAAAGCGCCAGAATATTGGAAAGGAAGAGATATCCGCAGCCGAGTATCACAGCCGTGGTTACGGCGAGAATTGCAGCAATGCTTTTCGCCGAACCGTCGCTGCGCTGCAAGGCGAGTTCCCAGTGCTGCTGCTCCGTCAGAGGCATGGCGGAAAGCACCTCCCACGTGCGTGGCGAAGGGTAGATGATTCCTAGGCGGCAGCTCTCAGCACCCAAGTCCAGCTCTTCTGGCTGCGCACGGAGCACACGATCCTCACCGGTGTAGTCCGTAAACCATCCGCTGAGCGTATACGTTTCGGTGAGGGGAATGGACATGCCAATTTCAGGCGCGGCAATTCCAAGTCTCGCCAGTGTGGCGCGGGAGAGCATCACTTCCGAGTTTGTCTGCGGGTATCGGCCATGGATGTCCGAAAGCTGGGGCAGAATGTGATACGACCATGCGGATGGATCATAATACCGATGTACCAGCGTGACGGTGCCAAGGGAAGGGGCTTGTACAGTTTCCGATCCCAGATAGACCTCCAGCCCGGTGCTTGTCACGCCGTCCATGGCGGAAATTTCCTCCCATTGCGCCTGAGTAGGCGCATACAGATAGCAGGAGACCACGCCGTCCAATCGATCCATCATGGTTTTTAAGTTTTTAAGATAGTTGATACCCAGCGTAAAAAGGGAAAAGAGCAGCACCGTGGAGAGAAAGACGGCCAGGGAAACGAGCAGATGCCGTCCCGGATTTGCCCGCAGGCAGCGCCCAGCCAGCCGTCGGAAGAGACGGCGATGATCGATTTCAAACATGGGCAGCCTCCCGCGTTACAATTTGGCCATCCTCTATGCGGAGGACGCGGTCTGCCATCTGGGCAAGGAACTCATTGTGGGTAATCATCAGCAGGGTCTGGCCAAAGGCATTTACTGACCGCTTTAATAGGAGCGCCACCTCCAGGCCGGCTTTGCTGTCGAGATTGCCGGTGGGCTCGTCGGCGAGGATCAGTGCAGGCTTGGTTGAGAGCGCACGGGCGATGGCCACGCGCTGCTGCTGGCCACCTGAGAGCTGGTGCGGCATGGCGCAAAGCTTGTCGGAGAGCCCCAAAACGCCGATGATTTCGGAGAGAAACACTTCGTCCGGTTTCCGGCCGTCGGCCTCCAGCGGGAAGAGGATGTTTTCCCGTACATTGAGCATGGGAATGAGATTGAAGTGCTGAAAGACGAAGCCGATGCTGCGCCGCCGAAAGATGGTCAGCTGCTCGTCGGAGAGAGCAGCCAGGTCGTGCCCCTGTACCACGACGCGTCCTGCGGTAGGCTTGTCCAGGCCACCCAGCAGATTGAGCAAGGTGGTCTTACCGCTGCCGGAGGAACCCACGATGGCCACAAATTCGCCCTCTCTCACGGCAAGGGATACGTCACGCAGCGCATGGACTTTTCCGCCGCCGCTGCCATAGATTTTGCTGAGATGTTCGGCCTTTAGGATTTCCATTTCCATCCCTCCTGAAACCATATTACCATGAAATTCTTACGATTTGGTGACGGAGGACAAAAAACCGGAATCCCAGCGGATTCCGGAAAAGATTAATCTTTTTGTCCCATATTGCGCAGCTGACAGATTCCCTGGGTCATGGTACCCATGGGACAGAAGGCGCACCAGGTTCTGGGGCGGTAGAGCACCATGACAATGAGGCCCAAAAGCAGGGACGTGAGCATTAAGCTATAAAAGCCGAAGCTAAATTGTGCCACCCATCCCGGAACCATTCCAGCGGTATAAGTCCATCCCCAGGGCAGGCGGATTGTCCAAAAGAGTTGAATGGCCTCCCGCAGAGACGCCGCTCCGGCAAAGACCAGGTAGGTTTGAAAGACCATATTGGCAAACATGGCAAGAAAGAAGATCAAAAAGCCGTAGCGAAACCACTTGGATGCCATCCACCGGGGCGTGGGACGTCCACGGGAACAGCGGAGCTTCCCGCCCAGCAGAGCAAAGAGCTGACCTCTGCCGCAGAGATGATTGCAGAAGAATTTGTTGCCGCCAAAGATTGCGAGGATGAGAGGCAGAAGAAAATCAATCAATCCAAGCCAGGCGAAGAGAATGTTGAAGAACCCTAAGGCGAAATAGACAATCGACCAGAGCCAGAGATAGCTGTACCAAGGCTTTTTCTTTGTCATACTGCCGTCCCCCTTTCCAAAATTTCAATGCACCCGGCAGGGCAGATCTTGGCGCACTTGCCGCATCCGATACACGTCTCTGCCGACACCACGGCATAGCACCCGCGATGCACAGAAATTGCAGCTCTTGGGCATTCCGCCGCACAGGCGCCGCAGGCCACACATTGTGAGACGTTTACCTTTGCTACTCGCTTTGAAGCCATTTCCATCTCCATCCTTTCCAACGGCTGTTACACGGATATCGAGAGAATATCACAAATCAAACCCGGCCTCCGTGACAAAATTACGAAAGCCGGGCAGGAATACTATTCTACGGTGACGCTCTTGGCTAGGTTCCGGGGTTTATCCACGTCGCAGCCGCGCATCAGGGCAACATAGTAGGCAAAGGTTTGCAGGGGAATGACAGTCATGCTGGCCTGAAAGAGCACGTCGGTCTGAGGCACGAAGATGGCGCTGTCCATGGTCTTGTGAATGGCATCCTCAAAGCCGCGGATGGTGATGCCCAGCACGTCTGCGCCTCGGGCTGAGACCTCTCTGACGTTGGACATAGTCTTGTCGAAGAGAGCGGGGTTGGTGGTAGTGGCCACCACCAGGGTGCCGGTCTCGATGAGGGAAATTGGCCCGTGCTTGAGCTCACCGGCGGGGTAGGCCTCAGAGTGGATGTAGGCGATCTCCTTGAGCTTGAGGCTTCCCTCCAGGCAGGTGGCGCTGTCCAAATTTCGCCCGATGAAAAACACGTCGCGGTTATTGAAGTATTGAGCGGCGTAATACTGAATAGCTGCCACATTTTCCGCCGAGAGTACCTCCTGGAGCTGTTCCGGGAGCTTTTGGAGGGCGGCGAGAAGGGATGCAAAGCGCGACTGGGAGAGCGTTTGAAGCTCCTGGGAAATATAGAGTGCCAGAAGGTACAACACTGCCAACTGGGTGGAGAAGGCTTTGGTGGTGGCAACGGCAATCTCTGGGCCGGCCCAGGTGTAGAGCACGTCGTCGGCTGCTTTGGCAATGGAACTTCCCACCACATTGACGACGGCCAGCACCCGCGCGCCCCGGCGCTTGGCTTCGCGCAGGGCGGCCAGTGTGTCGGCAGTCTCGCCGGATTGACTGATTATCACCACCAATGTGGTGCTGTCCAGCACGGGATCTGCGTAGCGAAACTCCGACGCCAATACCGGCTCGACCGGAACACGGCAGAGGCTTTCCAGGATGTACTTGCCGTGGACGCCGACATAATATGCTGAGCCGCAGGCCACGATGTAGATTCGTTTGAGGTTTTTTAGATATGCCACCGGCAGCTGGATCTCGTCAAGGACAATGCGACCGTCGCGGATACGGGGGTGGATGGTGTCGCGCACGGCCTTGGGCTGTTCGTAGATCTCCTTGAGCATAAAGTGGGCGTAGCCGCCTTTTTCTGCTGCCGAGATCTCCCATGTGATGTGCTCGGCTTCCTTTTGCTGGACTTCTCCGTAGACGTTATAGAAAGTGACGGCGTCGGCAGTCATCTCCAGAAGGTCGCCGTCGCTCAGATAGACCACATCCCGGGTGTACTTTAAAATGGCCGGGACATCTGAGGCGATGTAGTTGCAGCCCTGCCCATAACCGAAGATCAGAGGACTGTCCTTTTTGACGCCGATGACCGTGCCGGGAACGTCTACGCACAGGATGCCCAAGGCATAACTGCCTTCCACCCGCGCCACGGCTTTCATTACCGCTTCACGGAAGGTACAGCCGTCGGTGTAGAAAAATTCGATGAGATTGGCCACAACCTCAGTGTCCGTCTCGGAGTAAAAATTCTTGCCTTTCTTTTGGAGCATCTCCTTGAGCTCCAGATAGTTTTCGATGATGCCGTTGTGCACCACCGAGATCTTGCCGCCGTCAGACATATGAGGGTGACTATTTTCGTCGGAGGGCGCGCCGTGGGTAGCCCAACGGGTATGCCCAATTCCGACTGTGCCAGGGAGAATACTGCCGCTCTGGGTGAGCTCGATGAGATTTGTGAGCCTCCCTTTGGCCTTGGCAACCCGCAGCGTGGTGCCGTCGTAAACGCAGATCCCCGCAGAATCATAACCGCGGTATTCCAATTTGGAAAGCCCCTGGAGCAAAATAGGGGCCGCCTGCTCCTGTCCTACATATCCAACAATTCCACACATAAAAA
>CALXCW010000064.1 GCA_944386905.1 uncultured Oscillospiraceae bacterium | reverse complement strand
ATGGCATTCTCGATGATGGGCTGGAGGGTGATCTTGTTGCACAGAAAGTCCAAGCAGGTCTCCTCCACATCGAAGCGGTAAGAAAACTGGTTTTTATAGCGGTGGGTCTGGATTTTGAGATAGCTTTCGGCGTGGCGCAGCTCCGAGCGGATGGGGATGAGCTCGTGGCCGCGGCTGATGCTGATGCGAAAGAGCTGGGCCAGGGCGTTGACCATCTGCACCGCCTCGTCGTTGCGGCCCTGCTCACACATCCAGGCAATGGAATCCAAGGTGTTATAGAGAAAGTGCGGGTTGATCTGGGCCTGGAGCGCCTTGAGCTCGGTCTTTCGCAGGTTGATCTCCTCACGGCGCACCGTGTCCATGAGCTGCTGGATTTTCACCACCATATGGCCGAAGGATTCCGAGAGCTCCTGCACCTCCACCACGCCGCCCACCGGCACGTAGGTAAAGCTCCCGGCACTCTTTTCAAACTGGCGCATGGCCCCGGACAAACCCTTGAGCGGCCGGGACAGGGCCCGGGAGATGACGATGCTGCAAAGCAGCGCCGCCAGGAGGATGGCCGCCGCTGCCAGGGCCAGCAGGCGGAAATTCTCCCAGACGCTGGAGGTGACCAGCTCATCGACATAGCTCACGCCCACCACCCGCCAGGGACTTCCCTCCACCGTGTGGATGACGTAGATCACATTGTGGTAATTGTATGTGCCGTCGGCCAGCCCCGCCAGGGTGGCGGTGTCCTCCTCCTTGAGCTGGGAGTAGATGAGCTGCTGCTGGGGATGGTAGAGGATATCACTCTGATCCATCAAAAAGCAGTAGCCGTGCTGGCCGATGCCGACGTTGTTGATATAGGACGAGATGGAGCCAAACCGCAGATCCAGCGCCACCCAGGCCTCCTCGCCGCCGCCCTCCAGGGGGGCAATCATGGTGACCACCCAGGGATACCAGCCTTCGAAGATCGTCTCCACATGGGGCTGGGAGATATAGCCCGACTGGTACTGCTCCAGCTCCTCGATCTGAAAGGAGAGGTTTTCATAGATCACCGGCCGCGGCTCGTTATCCAGGGCGCGGCAGTCCAGCAGCGCGCCGCTTTCGTCGTAGGTAGTCACCGCCGCCACATCCGAGCGAATGCGCAGCAGATCCTCAAAAAACTCCTGCCGGGCGGTGTCTTGCCGGCCGGTAGCCTCCAGGGTGGTTTTGACCAGGTTCATTACCCCGTTCATATCCGTGACGTAGTTCGCCACAGTGTCGCCCACCTGCTCTACAGCCTGGCGCGACGAGGTCTGGGCGCTGCGCACCAGAGAGCGCTGGTAAGTGCCGAGAAAGAGCGCCATGGCAAACACCACCATCCCCAGCACCACGCCGGTGATGACCAGCACCAAAACGCTGCTCATCCGAAGCCGCTTCACACATTGCCCCTCCCTTCGCCCCGGCGCAGTCCCACCGGGGAGACGCCGAAGTATTTTTTAAAGCAGTAGCTGAAATAGTGCTGATCGGAATAGCCGCACTTCTTGGCCACCTCGAGGATCTTGAGATTGGTGGTCTTGAGGAGCTCCTCGGCCACCTCCATACGCTTCTTAATCAAGAGGTTGATAAATGTGTCTCCCACATACTTCTTCATATTGGCGCTGAGATAGTTGGGGCTCACGTGAAGCCGCTCGCTGACCGTGCCCAGGGAAAGAAGCTCATCCATATAGTTGCGGTTGATATCCTCCAGCGCCTTGTCGCACAAAAGGCTCACGCCGCCCTGTCGCTGGTCGGTGAGACTCTCCCGGGCGCTCTGGCACAGCATTCCCAGCCTCCGCCACCGTTCCTGGGCCGTCATGGAGGCAAAAAGCTCTCCTTCCAGGCGGCACTTGACCCGCACTTCCCAGAGCTGCCGGGCATCCAGCGCCGCAGACAAAACCCGCAGAGCCGTAGCTAGAATCTGCACAGCTGCCAGATCCCCCTGGGCCGAGGCCGAGAGCAGGAACTGCTCCAGTTCCGCCCGGCTGCCGCTCCGAAGCAGGTTCTCCAGTTTCTCGCCCAACTCGGCCAGATCTGTGCCGTCCCCGGCGCCCTCCGGCAGACGGAGCAACCCCTCATCCCCCGGCGCGGCCAGGCGCAGCGCGTCCACGGCCTCCCGGGCTGCGCTGTGGCACCTGCTCCAGCTGGTGAAGGGCTGGCTGACGCCGGTGGCGCAGCTGAGCCGCCAGACCCGGCTCATCGCCTGGCTCAGCTCGTCGATGGCGATGGGCAAGCGGTCATATCCGCCTTCGGTGGCAAGAAGGGTGAGTACCTGCCGACCGGCGGTCACGCTGTGGGCGGTGTAATACTGCCCCAGCACCATATCCACCGCCCCGGCCAGCTGGGTCGTGGCGGCCGCGCCGTCCATCCGCGAGGCCAGCACCACCAGGGAGGGTGTGCGAAGCTGCCCCGCCAGGCCCAGGGAATGGGCCGTCTTTTCCAGCTCCTGCCGGGACAGCTCCGCCTCATCGGTGAAGTCGTCCAGCAGCAGCGGCAGCAAAAAGCCCTCCCACCCCGGTTGGGCCGTGGCAGGCTTGCGCAGAGACTGGTAATGACGGCTGATTTTGCCGTGGATCTCCCGCAGCGCCTCGGTCAGATCGGCCATGCCGATGGGCTTGAGCAAATAGCTCACCACATTGTAGTCAATGGCCTTTTGGGCGTACTCAAAATCGTCGTAGCCGCTCAAAAAGGCGATGTGGGTCATGGGCCGCAGCTCCCGCACCTGGCGGGCCAGTTCGATTCCGGAGATAAAGGGCATGCGGATATCGCTGAGCAGCAGATCCGGCTGCAGCTGCTCCACCAGCTGCAGCGCGTCCAGGCCGTTGCCGGCGCTCCCGGCCAGGGAAAAGCCGATCTCTCCCCAGGGAATCATTTGGCAGACGGCCTCGCGAAGCTCCGCTTCGTCGTCGGCCACCACCACGGTATATCGTTCCAATTCGTTCACAGGTTGTCCTCCAGCTTCCGGCAGGTAAAGAGCAGCACCTGCCGCTTCGTCTGTGAAAGGCATGTAAGCGCCGCCGCCGTGCGCCATTCGTCAAAGGTGAGCAGGGCGTCGTCCAGGAGAAGCGGCACGTCCGGCGGCAGCAAAAGCTCCGTCAGCGCCAGGCGCAGCGCCAGATAGAGCTGATCCTCAGTGCCCCGGCTCAGGGCGGCCAGGGGCCGCAGCAGTCCTGTTTTCGCCTGGCGCACGGCGGTGAGGCGGCCGCCTTCCAAGGTCAGCGCGTCGTATTCCCCGCCGGTGAGCGCCCGCAGCATCCGCCCGGTAAGCTCCTGGAGCCGCGGGCCATAGGACGCCGACAAGGTCTTTCCGGCCTCCTCCAGCGCCTGCAATGCCAGCGCCAGCGCCCGCTCCCGGCGCAAAAGGACGGCGCGGCGATTCTCCAGTTCCTCCAGCCGGGCCCGGCAGCCGTCACTGCCGCCCAGGGCCTCGATGCGTCCGCTGCAGGCGGCCAGCGCCAGCCGAAGGCCCTGGGCGCTCTGAGCCGCCTGGGCCTCAGCCTGCCAGCGCCGCGCCTCGGCCTCCTGCTGGGCCGCCTGCGCTTGGGCGGCAGTCTCCCGTCGTCCGGCCAGGCCCATCAGGAGCGCCTCCGCATCCGCCAAGTTTTGCACCGCCGGGTCGTAGGCGCGCAGCTCCTCCAGCAAAACCTCTCCGGCCCATAGGCGGCGGTGGTCGTCACGGCACTGCGCCGCCCGGGCCGAAATCGCCTCGGCGCTGTCCGCCTGCCAGTGCGTCAAAATTGCCTGCCGCGCCCGCTTCTCCTTTTTCCGGCGCATCAGGGCCCACAGGCCCCAGCCAACGCCCGCTCCACCGGCGGCTGTCAGCAGCGCCCCCGGCAATATGCGGCCCGCGAAAATCAGCGCCAAGCCTGCCGTCAGAAGCGCCAAGCCCAGAGGCAGCTGCCACGCGGGGGCGGGCAGAGGTTTTTGAAGCCGGGCCACAGCCTCACGGGCCTTTTCCTCCAGTGCATCGCCCTGCAGGCCTGCGGCAGCAGGAGGCGGCACGGCCGCGACGTCCCGCGCCTCCCGGAGCGCCTGCAAAAGCCGCCGGAGTTCCCCCTCCTCCGGGCCGTCCGCGGCGGCGGTCGCCGCCTCCCGGGCCCGGCGGGCCGCTTGTGCGGCCTCGGCCTGGGCCGCGGAACACTGCGCCTGCGCTGCTGCCTCGTTCTCCCGAAGCTTTTCCGTCAACGCGGCCCTCTCCCGCTCCAGCGCCTCCAGCTGGGAGAGCCGCGCCCGGCAGTCGGAGATGGCCGCCTCGGTTTCGGGAATCAGGCCCCCCGCATGGTAGCGGCAGCGGTTTTTCCATGCCTTGAGCTGCTGGGCCGCCTCCTGGGCACTGTCGCTCTCCCGGCCCGTGGCGGCCAGGTTCTGGAGCCTGCGCAGCAGCTGGGCCTCCTCATCCACCGCCAGCTGACCGCCTCGGAGCAGCGCCGTGCGCTCAAACACCGCCCGCTCCACGCCCAGCAGCACCTGACCGCAATTCACGCCGGTGAGCTCCTCCACGGCCTGGCCGGTCTGCGCATCGTAGGCTTGAAACACCGCCATGGGGCGGCCGCCTTCACTGGTGCGCTGCAAGATCAGCTCCCTGCCTGCGTGGCGCAGGCGCACCGTGCCGGCCATGGGCTTGCCCGTCCAGGGGGCATATTTTTTTCGCACCGGAAGCTGCCCGCCCTTGGCCCGCTCGGCACTGTCCACGCCATAGAACATGGCCATGAGGAAGGCCGTCCAGGTGCTCTTCCCCGCGCCGTTGGGCAGATGCAGCACATTGCACCCCGGCGCCAGAGAAAGCGTCGCGTCGTCCAGGCAGCCAAAGGTGGCCCGCAGGGAGATCAGCTCCATGGGGCGTCCCTCCCCTCCAGCGCCGCGAGCAGATAGCGCGCCGCGTCGGCTGCGGCGCCATCGCCATTGTGGCAGGCCGCCTCCAGTCGGGAAAGGGCGATGCCCCGGAGGCTGCCCGTGCCGGCCTCGTCCCACAGCGCGCGGGGCGGCACCGTCTCATCGAGCACCGTGAGGCTGCGGCAGCAGCGCTCCAGGGCACGGCGCAGCGCTTCGGTATCCACTGCCGCCGCCTCGCCGGTGAGGGTCAGGCGGACAAAATCGTCCCGGTGCGCCTGGCCGATGGCCTCGGCGGCGGCCCGGAAGGGATCGTCGCCGGCAACGGCCTCCAATTCCACATACTGCGGCCCCGGCAAGGGCAAAAATTCTCCCCGGCAATCGCCGTCAGAGACGGTCACAGCCAAAAAGCCGTGCTCTCCCGTCTCGTCAAAGCCCCGGCCCATGGCCACGCCGGGCCAGGCATACCAGGTATGCCCGGCGCGAAGGGGCAGCTGAGGCCGGTGGATATGGCCCAGGGCCAGATACTGCAGGCCGCTTTCGGCGATGGCCTCCCGGGTGACGGTCTCAGGCAGCGCAGGATAGACCGGGTCGCCATGGAGCACCCCCACCTCGAGAAGGCCGTCGGCGGCGGCGCGGCCCAGCTTCGCCGGCTCCGCCGCCCCCTGAAATGCCGCGCCCCAGACCCGCAGGCCCAGCGTCTCCATGGTCACAGCCTCCCAGCCGCCGAGAAAGATATGGACGTTCCCCGGCCAGCAGTTTTTGCGCCAGGGTGAGAGTTCCGCAGCGGGGTCATGGTTGCCCGGGGCAATAAACACCGGCACGGCGCACGCCTCCAGCCCCGCAGCCAAGGCTTCCACGCTCTCGGGCGTCACCCGTGCGGAGTCAAAGAGATCCCCCGCCAGCACCACCGCGTCGCACCGCTGGCGGAGGCAGTGCTCCGCCAAGAGCCCCGGCAGCAGCCGCTGCTGCCGCCGCCGCTCCAAGGCCGCCTCCGGCGTCAGGCCGGAGAAGGGGGAGTCCATATGAAAATCAGCGCCGTGGAGCAGCTTGCGCATCAAGGGGCCTCCTTATTCAACGGGGCTTGTGGACGTACAAAACGCCGATGGTACCGGGGCCGCAGTGGCTGGAGATCGTACACCCGGCAGTGGTGACCGTGACCTCCCGGAAGGGCTGCAGGCGGCGCACCGTATCAAGAGCCGTCTGGAGGGTGTGGTCGGAGACGCCGGAGTGGGTGACAAAGATCCGCTCCAGCTGCAGGTCGTCCCGGCCCTCCAGCCGGTCGGTGATATACTGCTCCAAGCAGTGGTCAAAGGCGCCGCGGTATTTCTTGCCCACGGCCATCTTCCCCTGCCGCACCTCGATGCAGGGCTTGAGCTTGAGAAGGTTTGCCCCCAGCGCCGCCACCGATGAGCACCGTCCGCCTTTTTTCAGGTATTGGAGCTGATCGAGGATGAAGCTGGCGTCCACCCGCAGGGCAAATACCTCCAGCGCCGCGGCAATCTCGGCGCCGCCCAGGCCCTCCTCGGCCAGCCGCGCCGCCTCCAGCACCACCAGCCCATGGCCGGTGGAGAGGTTGCGGGAATCCACGGCATAGACGTTGGAAAACTCCTTGGATGCCGCCACCGCGTTCTGGTGGCAGGAGCTGAATTCCGCGCTGATGTTGATGTGCACAACCGCGTCGTACGTCGCGGCGTAGCGGGCAAATACCTCGGCATACTGCGCCGCGTTCACCGCCGCGGTCACCGGCAGGGCGCCGCCCGCCGCCACGTGGGCGTAGATGTCGCTGGGATGGATGTCCACGCCGTCGTGGTAGTCCCGGCCATCCATGGCCACGGCCAGGGGTACCAGCGTGATGTCGTACCGAGACAGAAGCGCTTCGCTGAGATCGCAGGTGGAGTCGGAGATCAGTTTGATGTTCATAGTGTTGCGTCGTTCTCCTTTCGTTGCCTGTGGCGGGAAAATGCAGAAATCCATAAGGGCATTGTAGCAGGTTTCCCGGCACGTTGCAACTCGCGGCCTTGTTTTTCCGTTGCGGCCTTCAAAACGGTATGATATTATGGTGAAAAAGGGGGTCTCACCATGGAGAATGTGTGGAAGGCTTTGGCTTCCAACCGGGAGGCCATGTTGGTCACGGTGGTGGCCCGGCGGGGCTCGGCGCCCCGTGGGCCGGGCGCAATGATGCTCCTCAGCGACGGTGTCTTTACCGGCACCATCGGCGGCGGCGCCGTGGAGTTTGCCGCCCAGCAGGAAGCGCGCGCCCTTTTGGCCGCCAAACAAGGCGGCCGCCAGCGCTACAGCCTTTCCAACGACCAGGCCGCCGGGCTGGGCATGGTCTGCGGCGGCGAGGTAGAGGTGTTCTTCACCTATCTCCCGCCCTGCCACGGTCTGACGGACGGGGCGCCGTTTCTCCGCCTGACGCCCCAGGGCGCTGAGGCGGCGGACGGCGCAGGCCTGCCTATGGAGCCCGCCCTGACGGGGGATGTATTTACCATGCCCCTCTCCCACCCGGGACAGGTCTACCTCTTCGGCGGCGGCCACGTGGCCCGGGCGCTGGTGCCTGCCCTGGCGGCGGTGGAGTTCTCCGTGGTGGTGCTGGAGGATCGCCCGGAGTTCCTCAATCCCGATCACTTCCCCGATGCCGCAGGACTGGAGACGGTGGACTTCGACCGCCTGCCTCCCCTCGCCCTCACGGCCCGGGACGCCTGCGTGGTGATGACCCGGGGCCATCAGTCGGATTTCGCCGTGCTGCGCCAGGTGCTGCCCTCCCCGGCAGGTTACGTCGGCTGCATGGGCAGCCGCGCCAAGGCTGCCCACACCCGTGCGCGGCTCCTGGAGCTGGGCGTCGCCCCGGCCCGGGTGGAGGCCCTGCACACCCCCATCGGCCTGGCCATCGGCGCGCAGACCCCGGCGGAAATCGCCGTGTCCATCGCCGCGGAGCTCATCGCCTGGCGCGCCGGCGCCAACTCCTAGCCCCATTTCCCGCAAAGGCGGGAAAATCCGCCGCATTACTTTACAAAATACCGCTGGACTGATATAATTACTCTGGAAATAAGCGGCGGATCTCCGGCGCTGTTACAAGGAAGGGATGGAAACTCATGTACAAAATCGTATGCAAGAAGGAGCTGAACCCTTCGGTCACCTACATGGAGATCGAAGCGCCGTTTGTTGCCAAAAAGGCAAAAGCCGGCCAGTTCATTATTTTCCGCATCGACGAGCGGGGCGAGCGCGTGCCGCTGACCATCGCCGGATACGATCGGGAAAAGGGCACCGTCAGCATCATCTTCCAGAAGGTGGGCCTGTCCACCAACATGCTGGGCGCCATGAACGAAGGCGACTACATCCAGGACTTCGTCGGCCCCCTGGGCAAGCCCACGGAAGTGGAGGGCATGAAGCGGGTGTGCGTTGTCGGCGGCGGCGTGGGCTGCGCCATCGCCTACCCCTCTGCCAAGGCCTTCAAAGAGGCGGGCGTGGAGGTGGACGTCATTGTCGGCTTCCGCAACAAGGACATTGTCATCCTCGAGGATGAGTTCAAAGCCGCCAGCGACAATCTCTATCTGATGACCGACGACGGCTCCTACGGCGAAAAGGGCTTTGTCACCGTGAAGCTCCAGGAGCTCCTGGAGTCCGGCAAGCAGTACGATGAGGTGCTGGCCATCGGCCCCATCCCCATGATGAAGTTCGTCTCCAAGACCACCGAGCCCTTCGGCGTCAAGACCATCGTGAGCCTCAACCCCATCATGGTGGACGGCACCGGCATGTGCGGCGGCTGCCGCGTCACCGTGGGCGGCGAAGTGAAGTTCGCCTGCGTGGACGGCCCCGACTTCGACGGCCACAAGGTGGACTTCGCCGAGCTCATGAGCCGCAACGGCGTCTATCGTGACCGCGAGGCCGAGACCAACAAGACCCATATGTGCCGCCTGGAAAAGCTCGGCAAGGATCTCATCAAGTGAGGAGAAGAGAACATGGCTAATATGACTTTGACTAAGACTCCCATGCCGGAGCAGGATCCCAACGTTCGCAACCACAACTTCCAGGAGGTCGCCCTGGGCTACACCGCCGAGATGGCCATGGAAGAGGCCAAGCGGTGCCTACAGTGCAAGAAGCCCAAGTGCGTCGAGGGCTGCCCGGTCAACATCCACATTCCCGAGTTCATCGCCAAGGTGGCCGAGGGTGACTTCCAGGCCGCCTATGAGATCGTCACTTCCACCAACGCCCTGCCTGCCCTCTCCGGCCGCGTCTGTCCTCAGGAGAGCCAGTGCGAGAGCAAGTGCGTCCGCGGCGTCAAGGGCGAGCCCGTGGCCATCGGCCGTCTGGAGCGGTTCGTGGCCGACTGGTACCGCGAGAACGTCAACGCCATGCCCGAAAAGCCCCAGTCCAACGGCGTTAAGGTCGCCGTGGTGGGCTCCGGCCCTGCCGGCCTCACCTGTGCGGCAGAGCTGGCCAAGAAGGGCTATGAGGTCACCATCTTTGAAGCCCTCCACACCGCCGGCGGCGTGCTGGTCTACGGCATTCCCGAGTTCCGTCTGCCCAAGGCCATCGTGGCCAACGAGGTGCGCAAGCTCGAGGCCATGGGCGTCACCGTGATGACCGACATGGTCATCGGCAAGGTGCTCTCCATCGACGAGCTCTTCGAGGAGATGGGCTTCAAGGCCGTGTTCGTCGGCTCCGGCGCGGGCCTGCCTATGTTCATGCACATCCCCGGCGAGGCGCTGCGCGGCGTCTACTCCGCCAACGAGTACCTCACCCGCGTGAACCTCATGAAGGCCTATGAAGAGGCCAGCGATACGCCCATCATCGTGAGCCGCGCCGTGGCCATCGTCGGCGGCGGCAACGTGGCTATG